>NZ_WFKJ01000017.1 GCF_009208075.1 Poseidonibacter ostreae
AATTAAATCAAAATGTATTTAAAAATGCCTTGTTTTTATCAGTTTTAACTTCTTCAATGTTTTATATCACTATTGACAATTTTTATGCTTTTATGATTAATAATGCAATACTAGGAGCTTGTTTATCACTAATACTACCTTATTTAGAAGTTACAGCACTTAAAAATCTAGGTAAAGATAAATATGGAAAATCACGTCTTTATGGTTCTATTGGTTTTATGTTAATCTCTTTAATATTAGCAAAGTTTTTAAGTGAGCCAAAAATTGCACTTCATTATTATTTAGCAACAAATGTTTTAACAGTTATTTTTGCATTATTATTACTAAAATATGATGTTCCAAGTAAAAAGAAAGAGGAGCAAAGTGAAACTTTCTCCTTTTTTAAATATTGGCCATTTTGGGTAAGTTTGTTTTTCATGCAAATGAGTTTTGGAGGTTTCTATAACTTTTTTACGATTTATGAAACACAAAATGGTATAAGTTTAGAAATGACATCTTATCTTTGGTCTTTTGGTGTAGTATGTGAAATTTTAATGCTTTATTACCAAGCTCCACTTTTTAAAAACAACCTTTTAAGTATTCTAAAAATATGTGTTAGCATAACTATTTTTAGATGGTTATTATTATATTTATATCCTGATTCATTAAGTATGACTTTCTTTTCTCAAAGTTTACATGCTTTCTCTTTTGGTTTATATCATAGTGCCGTTATTATGTTTTTATATACACTTTATGAAAATAAAAAATTAGCTCAGCAATTTATGTATGGTGTAGCATATGGATTAGGTGGTTTTATAGGTGCTTTAGTTGCAGGTTATGTATATGGAGAATATTTATTTATTTTTAGTGCAATCTTTGCGCTTATTTCTCTTATCTCTTTATTTTTAATTTAATCATCAACTGCTCTTAATTTCTTTTCTAAATCATTAACTATATCAGATAAATCTCTAATTCTTTTTCTTTGACTCTCATCTTTTTCTTTAGAATTTAAAATACTTGATTTTAGTTCATTCATTTCTATATCAAGCTCTTTATTTTTTTGTAATAATTGCTCTTTTTCTTTTTTTAAATCTTGCATATTATCAAGTCTATCTTTTACTTCATTTCTTTTCATTTTCATTTTTTCAAAGTAACTTTCATCAACATTATTCATTTGCATTTCATAATGATTTAATTGTCTTTCTTTAATAATATTCTTATCTTCACACTCTTTTAATGATGTTTGTAGATTTATAATATATTTTTCATACTCTTTTATCTGTTCACTTACTTGTGTCAATTCAGATTCAAGAGTATTATTTTGAGTTCTTAATTCTAATTGTTTTTTCCTACTATCCTGTAAGTTTACAATAACTTTTTTTTTGAATTCCCTTTTTTCATTTTCATCATCAGTAGTTAAAAATCTTATGGCAATATATCCTACTATATCTTTTCCTCTTATATCATATTGAGGGAATATTGTTGCATTTACAAAATAAGGGCTTCCATCTTTTGCTTTATTTTTAACTTTTCCTTGCCATTTATTACCAGATTGAATTGTTTTCCACATATCTTCAAAAGAAGCTTTTGGCATGTCAGGATGCCTAATCACATTATGAGGTTTTCCTAATAGTTCTGACTCTTCATATTGTGCAACTTCACAAAATATTTCATTTACGTAAGTTATATAACCTCTTAAATCTGTCTTAGAAACTATAGCAACTTTATTTAAAGCCTCAAGGTATCTTGTCATTTCTAGTTCTTGCATAGCAACTTTTATATAACTAAACCTATCATGACATCTATTTGCTATTTTTAAAAGTAATTCTTTAGTGGAAATAGATTTAGGTATATATTCTGTAACATCATACTCAATGGCTTCAAGTAAAAGCTCTGTTTGAGTATGAATAGTATTTATCATAAAGGGTAAGTCTTTATCAATGGCTCTAATTTTTTTTAGTAAATCAACACCATTTATCCCCGGTATATTTACATTAGCCAGAACTAAATCAATTGATTCTTTTTTCTTTTCATATAAATAAAAAGCCTCAATACCATCTGTGCATATATAAACTTTTTTTAATACCGACTGTAAAATAGTTATTAATTCTTTTCTTAATTCTTCGTTTGCTTCTACATATAAAACTGTTACTTTTGCTAAAATATTTGCCATAAATATTTCCTTTTAACACTTATGTTTTAAATAATATTATAAACGATTTCTGTTTTTAACTTCTGTTTTTTAATTTCACTTATACTTAAATTATTAACTTCTAGATTCATTAAATCTTCAATTGTTTTAATATTATTTTTTGATGCACTATTTAATATTATACCTCTATATGCCTTAGCCCAATGACTCACAACCTTTCCGTCTTTAATAAACTTCATAGTTGTATATGGTTTACTCAATTTATAAAACTTCTCATAAAAACCTGCACGTAAATCTAAAATGTCATCATCTTTTAAATACTCATCTAAAGCTTTTGTAAAATGTTCTTTATAAAAAACTTCCACAGCAAGCTTATCAAGTTTTTCTCCTTGCTTTAATTTATAATCAGGAAGCCCTATATCTCCAGCTAGTAAAGGACCAAAAAGATTTGAAAAAATTATGACGTTTTTATCTATGTATTCCTTTTCTGACTTTAATAATTCTTCATATTTTACATAATCATATGCAACACCATCATATCTTTGGATGACTTTTTTAGTATTTCTTTTAAAAATATCACTTGAATAATAATCAATAATATCTTGTTTTTTTGTACCTAGTAACTTTGCTATTTCATCATTACTTGCATTATTTATAAAAGATTGATATTTATTAATCATCTCTTCTCTATATTTAAATAGTTCTGGAAAAATAAAACTTTTTTCAGTAAATTTTTCATCATTACCATCTTTATATTTTGCCTCACTTGGTGAAAATAGTATCTTCATTCTTTTCCTTATTCTGTAAAAGTTCCATCAACATAGAACCATTTATTATTAACTTTTAAAAATCTACTATTTTCTGTGAAAGAAGCATCTAAATTACCTTGTTTTAAAGTTGCCCTAAACTTCACAAAACTCTCATCTTTTCCTTCAATTGTCTCAAATATTTCTAGTTTTATAAAATCTGTATAATCACTAAAGTTAGTAATATCTTTCTTCCAGCTTTCAGTACTTAAAGTATAATCTTGATTTTCTTTATGTGTGGTTTTTATTATATAGTTTGCATCATTTAAAATATATGCTGTGAATCTAGACCGCATTAACTGCTCAGCTGTTTTAGGGTTTACTCCATCATGAAATACTTTACAACATTTTTTATATTTTTTTAATGATCCGCAGGGACACTCATTATTTGGAGGGATTTTCAAAGTAAGACTCCTAAAATAGTTTAGGAAATGTTAGCATAAATTGAGTAAAAAACCTAAGTAGACTTATGTCTACAAAGATTTATTTTTTTGCTTTTTCTAATTCTTTTAATTCAGCTTTTTTTGCTTTCTTAGATTTTTTTGCTTTTTTATCAGTTTTCTTTTTTGCTTTAGCTTTTGTTTTTACATCTGTTTTTTTAGCTTTTGCTTTTTTGTTAATCTCTTTCTTTTTAGTTTTTAATTCTTCTTTTGTAATTCCAGATTTTTTAGCTTTAGAAATTTTAGATTTTCTTTTATCTTCTACTTTTGAAATCTTCTTTTTTTCAGCCATTTTTGCTTTTGAAACTGTTTTATTTCCTTTAACATTTGAAATAATACCAGGTCCAAAACCTTTAATATTTTTTAAATCATCAGCACTTTTAATCTTATTTGATTTTCTATACTTGATTATTTGGTCAGCTTTAACTGGTCCAATACCCTTAATACTCATTAGTTCATCTTTAGATGCTGTTTGTAAGTTTACAGCTGCAAACATAAATGAAACACTTAACATTAGCAATACAATAATTTTCTTCATTTTCTTTCCTTGTAAATAATTTAATTTATTATATCTAATTTGTATTAAAATATAATATTTTATCTTATTTTGTAATCATGTAGAAATTGTGAATTATTTAATTTCTTTGTATTTTCCTACTTTTGCTTTTCTTTTAATTTCACGTTCTATTAAATATTGTGAGTAAGCATAATCTTTTGCTTTTATTGACATCTCTTGACTTTGACAACTTGGACAATAAAAAAATACTCTTGAATTATATTTATTTTCATCATATACTAATAAATCTTCGCATTTTGAGCATTTACTATGAAGTGTTTGAACATTTTCTTTATCCCATTGCCAATACCATGAGTTTTGAGTGTTTAATAGGTTATCTTTTGTATAATTATGATAATCTTTTTCTCTAAAAAATATATAACATATATAAAGTGTTAGAAATAGAGAAATTAATAGAGAAATTAATAGAGTATAAATAATAAATGAATCAGAGATTTTAAATCCTAAAGTAATTTCTGAAATTATACTATAGAGTTATAAATATACAATTTAAAGGAAGTAAATGTTAAACCAAATACCACTACAACTAATTTCAAATTTTGCATCTATTATTATAATTGCTGTCTTATTTTACAGATATATGCAATATAAAAAGAATATGGATGTAATCAAAGGTTTAGAAAAACTAAAGATTAGCGATGAATTAAGCCAAGAAGATATACTATTTATCAAAAATAATGAAGATGAGTATAAATTAAAATTAATAAAAACAGAAAGCCTTATTAAATTTGCTAAACCTTTGTTTATTTTAATAGTTGGTCTAATTTTTATTGCATTTCCATTTGCAGAAGCATTAATACATTTAAATGTTGTAGTTGTTGCATTTATATTTATGCAAATAGATAAAATTCATAAAACAAATATTTATGGATTATTATATAAATTAAAGAAAGAAAGCTAAGCTTTCTTCTTAATCATGTATTAGATATTTTAAATTCTCATGATCTAATATTTTTATATAACCCTTTTCATTTTGTATTATTCCATCTTTTTTTAATTTAGAAATTTTTCTTGAAAAAGTCTCAGGAGTGATATTTAAGATTTGAGCAATTTTTACTTGCTTTAAATTTATTAAGATTGATTCATTATCTAATAAGAACTTAGCAATTTTCTCACTACTATTTGAGCTAATATTATATGAAATAAAACTCTCTAATGCTTTGATTTTTTTTGTTAAAGATTTTATAAAGAACATCGCAATTTCTGGTTTCAATAAAAATTCTGACTTAAACTTTTCATAATCAATCAATAAAACTTCTGCATCAGTTTCAAAAGCACAATTTGCTGGAAATTTTGCTTCATCATAGTTAGCAATCTCTGCTATTAATGAGGGTGCCATTAAATTATGAATAATAACTTCATTATCTTTATGATCATGTGTATAAAGTTTTACAACACCTTTAATTAATAAGTGTAAAAACTTTGGATGATCGCCTTTATAAAACAGTATCTCATTTTTGTTATAACGTTTTTTTATTGATATTTCTTTTAATCTTAATAAATCCTCTTTTTTTAAAAAACTAAAAAAATAATAATCTTCTAATCCATTTATTTCCATATTTACTCTCTTTTATTATTGACTAAAATCAATGTTTATATACGTATTTTATGTAAAAATATTAAAAACTAATTTAAATAAGACAATATTTGCCTTAAATATCAAAATAAAGGTATTATTCACTATGACAACAGAAAAATTTGAAATAGAAATCAATACTTTAAAAAGATTTTTTGAAGTATACTGTAATGACAAACATGAAAACCAAATTCAAAAAACTGTAAACCTTGAGTACAAAAATGAAAAGTTTAGTATTGACTTATCACTTTGTCAAGAGTGCCATGAAGCTATAAATTACTCTTTTGAACGTTTAGATCAATGTCCACATGATATAAAACCTAGATGTAGAACTTGTCCATCTCCTTGTTATGAAAAATCAAGATGGAAAAATATTGCAAAAGTAATGAAATATGCTGCAATTAAACTAAGTCTTACAAAAATGAAAAATAAAATTAAGAATATATTTTCTTAATTCTTTATTTTTTCACCATTTAACCTCAGCTTTTCCTAATTGCTTTAGAATATCATTTGTTTTTGAAAAATGCTTACAGCCAAAAAAGCCTCGATAAGAAGATAAGGGACTTGGATGAACACCTTTAATTATGTGATGCTTACTAATATCAATCATCTTCTCTTTTTTTATAGCGCTTGCTCCCCATAATATAAAAACTATATCTTTAGTATTAGAAGAAATAAACTTTATTAAATTATCTGTAAATTTTTCCCATCCTAATTTATGGTGAGATTTTGCCTTTGCTTCTTCTACTGTTAAAATTGCATTTATTAATAATACTCCATCTTTTGCCCATGAGTTTAAATCTCCATCTTCACATATAGACTTTCTATTTAAGTCTGATTCAATCTCTTTTAATATATTTCTCATTGATGGTGGATTTTTTACAGAACTTGGAGTTGAAAAAGCTAAACCTTGAGCTTGTCCTTTTGCATGATATGGGTCTTGTCCTAAAAGTATAACTTTCAAGTTTGATATTGGTGTTAAATCAAAGGCATTGAAAATCTTCTCTTTAGGAGGAAAAACTGTAGTTGTATTATATGCATTATCAATACTTATCATTAAGTTTTTATAATACTCTTTTGATTCTTCTTCTTTAAAAAAGTCTTGCCATGTAATTTCTTCTTTACTCATTATAATACCTTTGATTTTATAACCATTAGTTTTTCTTTACTCATTTCATCCATAGAGTTAATAATTCCTCCTAATCCTAAACCAGACTCTTTAGCTCCACCAAAAGGCATCCAATCAACTCTAAATGCTGTATGGTCATTTATCATAACTGCAGTTGCATTTAAGTTCTTTACAGCCATTAATGCAGTATCCAAATCTTTTGTAAATACAGCAGCTTGAAATGATACATCTAAAGAGTTTGCTCTTTTAATTGCTTCATCTATATGTGAATATGAATAGATACAAACAACAGGAGCAAAGACTTCTAGTTTAGAAACTTTTGATTTATCACTAGGATTTAAAAGAACTGTTGGTTCATAACAAGTATTAGATATTCTTTTCCCACCAGTACATACTTTTGCACCCTCTTTTATAGCTTCATTTACCCACTGTTCAACTCTATTAACTTCATTTTTATTAATTAAAGGTCCTACTTGGGTTTTCTTATCTAATTGATTTCCTACTATTAACTTTGAAGCAGAATCACTAAGTTTATTTGTTACCTCTTCGATTATAGATTCATGAACATATACTCTTTGAACTGAGACACAAACTTGACCTGCATGATAAAAACCACCTTTTGATAACTCAGGAATTAACTCATCAATATTTGCATCAGCTTCTACAATAACAGGTGCAACTCCTCCATGCTCTAAAGCAACTCTTGTACCATTTGCAACTTTAGAGTTTAAATACCAACCAACTTTTCCAGAGCCTATAAATGTTAAAAAATCTATTTTAGAACTTGAAGCTAAAAGTTCCGCATCTTCTTTACTACAAACTACAGTCTGAGCCCAGCCTTTTGGCAAACCAGCTTCTTCTAAAATCTCTATTAGTTTAATTGCTGACATTGGTGTTGCACTCGCTGGTTTTATAATCACGGAGCATCCAACAGCAATTGCAGGTATAACTTGATGAACTGCTAAATTAAAAGGATGATTAAAAGCAGAAATAGCAGCAACTACACCAATTGGTTCTTTAAAGGTATATGCCATTCTATTTGCAGAGCTTAAAGTATGTCCCATAGCTACTTCTTTACCTTCATAAGAACCTAAGTGTTCAATTGCTAACTTAACGCCATTAATAGCTCTTTGAATTTCAACTTTAGAATCTATATATGGTTTTCCACCTTCACTTGCACAAAGAAGCGTAAGTTCTTCTATTTGAGAACTCATAATTTTTACTACATTTTCTAAAATTTCCACTCTTTTGTATTTTGCTATTTGATTATTTTCAAATGTTTCATGAGCTAAATCTATTGCAGTTTTTACTTCTTGTGTTGAATTAAAAGTTACCTTTCCTACAATTTCTTCATTATATGGTGAAGTTACATCAAGTGTACTCATATATTTTCCTTTTATTATAAAACTCATTTTAAATAATATTATATTTCAACACTACTTAATCTACTAAACTTTCCAAATAACTATTTATATTATGTTAAACAAAATTTAACTAATATGGGGACAATTAAACAAAAGGTTAAGCATGAAAAAAATCGCTATTTTACTTATCATTGTAATTGTATTACCACTTGCATATTTGATAATTACAAACTACAACAATGTTCCAAAATTAGATGAAGATGTAAAAGAAAAATGGTCACAAGTACAAAACCAATATAAAAGAAGAGCTGACTTAATTCCTAACTTAGTTTCAACTGTAAAAGCTTATGCAGAACATGAAAAAAGTACTTTTGTAGAAGTTACAGAAGCTAGAAGTAAAGTTTCACAGATTAATGTAAATGCAGATACTTTAAATAATCCTACAATGATGGCACAATTTTCTCAAGCACAAGCAGGACTATCTAGTGCTTTATCAAAACTTATGTTAGTTGTTGAAAAATACCCTGATTTAAAAGCAAATAAAACTTTATGGCTTTACAATCACAACTTGAGGGTACTGAAAATAGAATCACAGTTGCTAGAAAAGATTTTATTACTTCTGTTAAAAACTATAACATTGAGTTAAGAACAATGCCAGGTAAACTTGTGGCTGCTATTGTACATCCAAGTGCAAAAGTAAAAGAAACATTTAAAGCAAGTGCGGCTGAACAAGAAGCTCCAAAAGTATCATTTTAATATGTATTTAAACGATAAGCAAAAGCAAGAGATATCAAAAGAGATAGAAAAACTAGAACTACAAAGCTCAGCTGAACTAGTAGCAGTAGTTACAAAAAGAAGTGCAAGTTATAAGTATATATCTTCACTTCTTTCTATCTCTTTTCTTGCTTTGTTATCTATAATATTTGTATTTTTTACAGAAATTTCTTCTTTTATACTTCTTCAAATACAACTATTTGTTTTTATTTTGTTATATCTACTATTTGAAAAGTTTGATAATATCATTATGCTAATACTTCCAAAAGCTTATAAATACAGTATTGCAAAAGAGTATGCAAATAAGCAGTTTTCAAACCTTGGATTAAATAGAACTAAAACAAATCAAGCTTTAATGTTTTTTGTAAGTTTAGATGAAAAATATGTTGAAATAATTGCTGATGAAACAATTAGTAGTAAAATTTCAAATGAGTATTTTCAAGAGATTGTTGATGCATTTATCCTTGATGTAAAAAACAATCAACTCTCAAAAGGTTACTTAAAAGCTATTCAAGCTTGTAGTGAAAAGTTAATTAAAGAATTTCCTATACAAGTAAATGATGAAAATGAATTAGCTAATGATGTAATTGAGTTAGGCTAAATTATGAAAAAGATACTATTAACTTTTCTTTTATTTTCTAGCTTTTGCTTTGCTGATATTACAGCTTCTTTTCCAAAGCTTACAGGTCAAGTTGTAGATAGAGCAAACCTTTTAACACAAAGTCAAAAAGAGACACTACAATCAACGCTAAAAGCTCATGAAGAAGAAACATCAAATCAAATAGTTCTCGTTACTCTAAACTCTCTTGAAGGTTATGAAATAGCTGAGTATTCATATCAACTAGGAAGATATTGGCAAATAGGTCAAAAAGATAAAAATAATGGCGTTTTATTAGTAATATCTTTAAATGATAAAAAACTACGTATTGAAGTTGGATATGGATTAGAGGGTGCATTAACTGATAAAATATCCCATGAGATTATTGAATATACACTAAAACCTAAATTTAGGCAAAATCAATATTATCAAGGTATTCAAGAAGCTACAAATAACATAATATCAGCCATTAAAGGTGAGTATATTCAAAATAAAAAAGTAGAAAATAATAGTTCTACAAGTGAACTTTTTCCTATTTTTTTCTTTATGATTATATTTGTTTCTATGGTATTTACAAATATTTCAAAAAAGTTACGTCATAAAATACTTTATAAGACAAGTCAATCCTCACTATTTAGTTCATTCTTTAGTTTTTTTATTTATGCATTTAGTACTGAGTTTACATCATCTAATATAGCTATTTCTCTTATAGCTTTTATTACTATTTTTATAATCTCATTTTTGAGTATGAAAAAAGTTGATTTTGATAAAATTAAAAGAGCTTCTAAAAATACATCTTCAACTTATGGTTCAGGATATAGTGGTGGTTTTGGAGGCGGTGGTTTTAGCTCTTCAGGCGGTGGAGGCTTTTCAGGTGGCGGTGGTAGTTTTGGAGGAGGAGGTGCAAGTGGAGGTTGGTAGCATTACTTGCAATCTTTTTTATTAAGTAAAATAAATAAAATATTTTCCTCTTCTTGATTATAATAATCTACTTTTACTTGTCCTTTATTATTTAAAAACATTCTTATTAAGTTTGATTTACACATATTTGAAACTTCACTTCTTTTCATAAACTCATAAAAACTCTGTTTTTCATATAATTTTGAAACTAAATAAGGTTTAAAATCCTTTGCAACTTGTTTATTTTCAGGAATTAAATACTTTTTCATACCATAAATTTTTCCATCAAAAAAAGTCTCTTTTGCAACTGTAATTTCATCTAATCTTCTTGGTAACTGCTTCCCTATCATTTGTGCAAGTACTTCAGCCATTTGTTCTGTACTCAATTTACTAAAGCCCTTTTCAAAATCATTTGCACTTAAAAAACTTGTAACTAGTAATATTGAAAGTAAAATTTTCATATCTTATTCCTTTATCTTTTCTATTATAAAATAAATAATATTAATTATTACCCATTTGACAAGCATTTATGAATATATTAAAATGCGCTCAAAGGATTATTATGAAACAAAAAGCAGTAATATTTGACCTTGATGGAACACTAATAGATTCACTAGAAGATATTGCTGTGTGTATGAATCAAGTTTTAAAAGAGTTAAATCTTCCCTATCATAAAATAGAAGATTACAAATATTTTGTAGGTGGAGGAATTAGCGTTCTTGTTGATAATGCTCTTAATAAAGAAACTTCTCAAGAGATAAAAGATGAAGTAACTGCAAGATTTAAAGTAGTTTATGACCAAAAGCTTCATAAAAAAACCTTGCCTTATGAGGGAATTTATGAACTTTTAGATGAGTTAAAAAAGTTAGATTTTAAAATAGGTATTTTATCAAATAAACCACATGAGTTTACACTAGCTTATACAAAAAATCTATTTTCAAAATATGATATAAAAGAAGTCCATGGACAAAAAGAAGAAGTACCTAAGAAGCCAGACCCAATAGCTGCAATAAATATTGCAAAAAGATTTAAAGTAGCTTGTGAAGATGTTTACTTTGTTGGTGATACGATGGTAGATATGCAAACAGCAAAAAATGCAAAGATGAATGCAATTGGGGTATTATGGGGCTTTAGAGATGAAGAAGAATTATTAAGTAATGGAGCAGATTTTTTAGTAAAACATCCTTTGGATATTTTAAAAATTGTAAATTAAATAGATGAAAAAACCAATAAATCATATTTATCTTATTATTCTATTATCAGTTCTATCTTCGGTTGCACCTATGGGAGTAGATACTTATTTACCTTCAATTCCTGATATTGCAAAATCTTTTGATGTAAGTATTCATAAGATTGAACTTTCTTTATCTATTTTTCTAATTGGTTTTTCAATTGGTCAAGTATTTGGAGGACCACTTTCAGATAAATATGGAAGAAAAATGAGTTCTGTATTTGGTCTTTTAGGTTATGCCTTATTTAGTTTTGCAATTATTTTTAGTTCAAGTATTTATGAATTATGGATATATAGATTTATTGAAGCTTTCTTTGGGGGTATTGTTGTTGTAAATGCAGCAGCTGCAGTAAGAGATAGATTTCATGGAGCAGAAGCTGCTAAAGTTTTCTCTCTTATTGGAATGGTACGAAGTTTAGCGCCTCTTTTAGCACCTGCTATTGGTGCATTTATAATTCATTATTTTACTTGGGAAGCTGTTTTTGTGTTTTTAACAATATATGCTTTAATTGTAGCTTTCTTTGTCTATAAAGATTTAGATGAGAGTTATACATATAATAAGCAAAATATATTAGAATCTTTCAAATTAGTTCTAAGCCATAAAAATGCACTAAAAGCGATGTTAACTTTAGGTTTTAGTTTTGGTGGATTTTTTATAATTATTGCAAAGTCATCTTTTATTTATATAGAACACTTTAAAATTTCTACAGATTATTTTCCATTCTTTTTTGGAATAAATTTTCTTATATTAATCATTATGATTAAAGTAAATGTATATTTACTTAAAAGTTCAAAACCTGAAGACCTTGTAAAAGTTGCTCTTTTAGTACAAGTTTTTGCAGGAGTTTTATTTTTTCTAAATTATGAGAATATTAGTATAGTTTTAATCGTAATATTAATAGCTTCGTATATGAGCATGATGGCTTTTATTTTTGGGAATTGTATGGCTTTAACTTTAGAACATTTTCCAAATAATGCAGGTGTTGCTTCAGGAGTAGTTGGAGTTTTACAATTTGGACTAGGAGCAATTATCTCATCAATAGCACTATCCTTTGATAGTCAAACATTTTTTCCAATTGCTCTTAGTATTTCAATTATCTCTTTTTTAGCATTTCTAATCATGCGTATGTATAGAGAATAAAAGATATAACTTTACTATTTAAAACCCAGTTTTTTTAGTACATCTATAGGACTTAAGTCATTCTCTTCTGATATTTCTTTAAATTTATCATCAGCTTTTGCATCTAAACCTATGGTTTTTAATTTTACGATAAACTCTTCACTCGTCATATTTAATGTACTTGCAATATCTTTAATAGTTTTTTTACCAAGTCCTGTTAGAGGAATAGATTTATCTCCTTCTTTTTGAAGATTTTTTTGTAGTAATTTATATATAAAGTTTGGGCTTAAGGCATTTACTTTTCCAATTGAAGATAAACTTTGTTCCTCTTTGAACTTTATATTATTACTATTTAATATCTCTTTTACTTTTTCTAAATCATAAGATAGTTTTTTTGCAAAACTTTTTAATGAGGACAATTCAGCATGTGAATATGGGGCAGTTCCATAATCTTTTTCCCATGAAGATTTAAAGTCATCTCCAAAATTAAGAAAATTAGAAAAAGGTGTTATTTCAAAAAGTGTTCCTACTATAAAAAGAATAAATAAAATACTTGCAACTAACATATCTTTTGTAAAAAATACAAACTCTTTTGATTTGTTTTTGAGATAACTAATCATTGGTTTAAAATTATAATATACATGTAAAATACCACCAATTATAAAAATAACCATAAAAGTAGAATGTAGTTGTGCATATTGGTCTTTTGATAATCCTAATAATTCCCAGTTTGCCCAATTTGCAATACGTCCATGAGGACTTAGGAAAAGAATTATACCAGTGTAAGTCATAGCTAGCATCGATAAAAGCATCGATAATGAAGTGATTTTTTTGAGACTCATAATAGACTCCTTGTATGTCAAAATTTTAACATACAAGTATTAACGTAATATTAATATTTTTTAAAATTCTAATTCAAAAAATGTCTCACTAATCTTCTCATATTTTGAAACAGAACAAGTGATTTTTGATACATTTTCATAATCTTTAAATTCTGATAAAAATAGCTTTTTTAATTTCTCTACATTTGAAGTTTTAAAAACAAAATATCCTAAAATATCTGTACCTCTTGAACCTGGTTTTTCAATCCCAAAACTATCAAACTTCCAATGTACACCTTTTGAAAAGAAAAACACTTCCTTAATTCTTTGTTTTAATTCTTTTCTAGTATTATCATCAAATGACTTTAAGTGAATGTAAAATGCAACATTTACATTAGCTTCACTTTGAACTAATTTCTTTTGACTAGGTGTTTGTGCTTTTTCTATATTTTCTTGACTCATTATTATCCTTTTTGACTTCGCTTAAATAAATTATTAATATTTTTTAAAAATGAATTTTATCTAAATAATATATAGATATACTTATGTTTACTTTTTAGTAAAAAAATTATCGAAAAACTTAAAAAACAAAGGCAAACTATGTCAACGATAAACTTAGAATATACAGATGTATTTGATGAAAAAAAAGTGAAAAGTTTAGTTTTCTCTAAACATCTAATTAACAGTAGTTTTAAAGAAGAATCTTTATTCGCTTTATTAGTTGATGGGAAATCCATGCAACCTGTTATAAATCATAAAGCAGTAATAGTTGCAGATTTGTCAAATAAAGAGTTAGAAGATGAAAAAATTTATTTACTTTATTATGGAAATAAAATGTGGGTAAAAAAATATAGTTTAAAGAATAAAAACTTTTATTCTATTAATCCTGATTTTTCACATTTAGTATATAAAGAAGATGAAGTTCATATAGTTGCAAAAGTTTTAATTACTTTTACAAACTTATAAATCAAATATTTTTCTATAATTTTCTTCTAATGAAGTTTTATCTTTATAGTCTATTAACTCGCCTATTTCTATATCTATAGTAAGTTCTTTTGTTCTACTATTTATAGCTTCTTTTAAAACTTCATTTGCATTTGTCTTTATATAAACAGGTAAAATAGGAAGTCTATTTTTTAAAGCAATAATTCTAGCTCCCTCTTTAAAACTTGATAATGGAGTATTCTGTTTATTTCTAGTACCTTCAGGGAAAATATAAATAGAGTTTTCATCTTTTACCACTTCTTTAATATCTTTAAAAAATGGCGCCATGTTCTTAGCTTCTCTATCTAGAAGAATTGAGCCTGCGTTTCTTGTAAACATTCCAAAAAAGAAAGAGTTATATAACTCTTTTTTAGCAATCCAAAAACCTCTAATTTTTGTGTCTTTTAATGCAGTTTCTATTATCAAAGGATCAATAATACTTCTATGGTTTGAAATTAATAGATATTTCCCATCTATTGGAAGTTTTTCTTTATTTATTACATTTACATTTAATTTTAATTTTTTTAATAAAGTCTTAGCATACTCTTCTCTAAGAAGCATTTTTTTATTTTTATTTTTCTCATTTTTTAGTAAAAAGCCAAATTTATTTGTAAGATAAGTAGCATAAAAAGCCATTGATATTAGTTTTAAGTTCAAAAAGTTTCCTAATAGTTGTTAAATTGTTTTGAAAACGAATTCTAGCTAAATAATTTACTATTATGTTGAAAGTAGTATTAATCTAAATAGGATATCGCTATAATCAAGAAAATTATTAAGAAGTGATAGATAAAATGAATATTGAATTAAGATTTTTACAAAAAGCAATTGAAGATAAAAACTATATAAACTTTACATATAAACAGAAAAAATATCAAAAAATAGAGCCTTTAAAACTTGAAAAAGTAGATACTTCATATTTTCTTGTCACAAAAGAAGTAAATTTTGAGTTTAATTTAATAAAAAACTTAATTATTTTAAAAAATAAGTTTAATTGATACATTCTATTAATATAAAAAGAATATAATACATTATTATTTTAAAAGGAAATATATATGAAAAAAATCATTTTAGCTTCGGCTTTAGTAATCTCTACAACTTTTGCATTTGATATAAAATCAGCAGTTAGTACAGTTGGTGGTGCAATGGGTATAACAGCTGAGAGCATTGGAAAACAATTAACAGACATTGTAAAAGCAAAAAGCCCAGCAACAGCTGAACAAGCTAAAAGTTTATGTACACAAGCATCTACATACAAATCATTTGTAGGTATTGCAGATGATGGAATGATGGCAAAAGCTATTGATATTTGTGCAGAAAAATCTAGTGAAGGTTTAGAGGGAAAAGTTAACGAAGTAAAAGACCAAGCTACTTCAGAAGCTGCAAAAGCTACTACTTCTAACTCATCTTTAATGGATACTGCTACAAAATTATTAGGTAACTAATCACTTTTTGTCAAACTCTTTTTAGAGTTTGACAAATAAAACTATTCACTTTACAAGATAACAAAATGCAAGTCTAAATCTTACAAAATATACTAATATTCTATTTACAAATTTACTTAATCATGCTAAAGTATCCTTATTACAAAGCAAAAAAAAGGTTTTATCATGAAAAATAATTTTTATTTTATTTTTATTTTTTTAGTAACACAAATTACACTAAATGCACAAGATTTAAGAATAAGTGTTGATGAATTATCAAAAAATATTACAGCTTACAAAATTATTGATGTAAGAAATTATGAAGATTTTTCGATTACTCATATAAAAAACTCTATAAATTTTCCTGTTTCAAAAAGTTATGAAAATAAAAAAGTTGATGGTAAAATTGTTAAACCAAATAAAATGCAAGCACTAGTGCGAGAATTAGGTTTAAATATTGAGGATAATATTGTTATCTATGATGATGGTGTTTTTTATGATGCTTCTAGAATATTTTGGACTTTAGAAGTCTATGGATTTAAAAATGTGAAGTTACTTAATGGAGGTTTTGATACATGGGAAAAGAAAAATTTTCTTGTTTCTTCTGAAACACTTAAAGTTAAACCTAGTAAGTACATAGCTTCAATTAATAACAATAGATTATCTACAAAATTTACAACTCAAATTGCGACAAAGAATCCAAACCAAACTGTTATTGATGCAAGAGGTTATGAATCTTATATAGGAAAAGAATCTGTAGCAAAAAGATTTGGTCACATACCAAATGCTATTCATATTCCAGCTTATTACAATTTAAAAAAAGAAAATAAATTATCAAAATTAAAAGAAGCTACTACATTAAAAGAGTTATACAAAGATGTAAATAAAGATAAGAAAGTTATAATATACTGTAAGATAGGAAGAGTTGCATCTACTAACTATTTTGCATTAAGAGAACTAGGATACAACGTTTCTAATTATGATGCTTCATGGAGAGAATGGGGTAATGATATAAGTTTACCAATTATAAATAGATCTAAAGCACAAAAATAAATGTGGAATGGATTTAGAATAAAAACACAATTAATAGTCTTTATGACTATAATTGTAATTGTTGTGGAAGCTAGTACCTTATTTTTTATATTAAACGTTCAAAAAAAAGAGAATCAACAAAACGCAATTACCCAAACTAACGCAATTACTCAATCTTTAAATAATGACCTTCTAAATTTTATATTAAACCCAAATGCTGATGTTTTATCTGATATAACATTTAGATTATCTGCATTTAAAGAAATAAGAGGAGTTATTCTTTATGATGGAAATAAAAAAGCAATTTTTCAATATGGAGATACAAAAGAATTAACAAAAAAACAATTATCTATTTTTGAAGAAGAGACAATATTTATAGATGAACACCTTTTTGTGAAAAAAGATATAACTGCTGATAATTATACTTTAGGTTTTGAATTGATTGATGTAGACTTATCATCTTTTAAACAAAAAGAAGAACAAATTACATATACAATACTTATAATATTTCCTTTTGCCCTACTTTTTGGATTTTTAATTAGTCTATTTTTAAGTAAAAACTATACAAGACCTTTTATAGAACTATTAGATGCAATGAGAAAAAGTGACCCTACTAACAATAAAATTACTGCAGTTAGTACTAATGCAAATAATGAAATTAAAGAGCTATATGATGGCTTTAATTTGCAAATGAAACAAATAGAAAAGTCATCTAAAGAACTAAAGTTTCAAGCTAATCATGACCAATTAACAAATATTTATAATCGTTTTTTTATGAAAGAAGAACTTCTAAATGCTTTAAAAAATGATAGTCCAAATATTAAAGGATACAACTACTTACTTATAAATCTAGATCAATTTAAACTAGTAAATGATTCAGCAGGATATCAAGCTGGAGATGAACTACTAAAAATGATAGTGACTCATTATCAAGCAATCTTACCAAAAGGTACTCCTTTTGGTAGGATTGATGGAGATACTTTTTCTGTACTTTTAAAAGATTCAAATGAAAAGTTTGGAAAAAAATTTTTAGAAGAAAGTCTAAAAAGACTCCATGATTTTAGATTTTCATATAAAGGTGAAACATTTAGTGTATCGGCTTGTATCTCACTTGTATTTTTTAAACCTTTTGAATTTACTCTAAAAGAGCTTTTAAAAGCAAGTACAACTTCTCTTTATACAGCTAAACAAAAAGGACGAGGTAAATCACAAATCTTTGACCCAAGTGATGAAATTGCAAAAAGAGTGTCCATGGAAATTGATACTGCAAAACTTATAAAAGAAGCGTTAGCAGATGGTCCAGCTAGATTTGAACTTTTTGCACAAGATATAGTTCCACTACAATATGATACAGATAAGATAAGTTATGAAATACTTATACGTATGTGGGATAAAGATAATAACTTCATACCACCTGATAGTTTTCTGCCAACAGCTGAAAGATATCAACTTATGGCAGATATTGATATGCATGTTCTATGGACATATCTTGAGACTGTATCAAAAAATAAAAACCATATAGAAAAGCTACACTCTGCACATATAAATTTAGCAGGTTCAAGTCTAAATAACCCAGACTTTCAAGCAAAAGTAAAAAAAGCTATTGAACATTTTGATTTTCCTTGGGATAAATTAGAATTAGAGATTACGGAGAGTTCAGCAATTGGTAATTTTAATATGGCAAATGAGTTTATAACATGGCTTAAAGAACAAAATATAGGACTTGCATTAGATGATTTTGGAACAGGTATGGCTTCTTTTGAATATCTTAAAAGTTTACCATTTGATGTAGTAAAAATTGATGGAAGTTTTGTAAAAGATATGCATACAGATCCTATAGATAAAGCAGTAATAAAATACATTCAAGAAATTGCACAACTTAAGGGACAAGAAACTGTAGCTGAATATGTTGAGACAAAAGAAGATGTTGAAGAACTAAAAGCTATAGGAGTAACTTATGGACAAGGTTACTTCTTAGGAAAACCACGAGCTTTAAGATCATGGCTTAATTAGAATAGGAAATATATATGACAACAACAAACTTAATGAATACAGCACTAAAACTTGCAAAACTAGAGGCTATGCCTTATGATACAAATATTATAGTTGAAGGTAAAGATATAAAAAAAGTACTTATTGGTATTGATATGGAGACACCTGAATTACTTTTAGCACAACAAATGGGATATGATTGTGTAGTATCACATCATCCAAAAGCAGACTCTTGTATAGTTGATTTTGCAAAAGTAATGGATGTGCAAATAGATAGAATGGTGAAATCAGGTGTTCCTATAAACAAAGCTCAAAAAGCACTAAAAAAGAAACAACAAAGCGTTGATTTAGGAAGTCATGCTTCTAATTATGACCGAGTTAGTTCTGCTGCAAGACTTATGAAAATGCCATATTTAAATATCCATATTCCAGCTGATTTTATAACTGAAGAAATTGTTCAAACAAGACTTGATAAAGCTTTTGAAACTAAACCAAAAACAAAACTAAAAGATATTATTGAAGAGTTAAACTCTTGGGAATATTACAAAGGAAAAGTTGCACAACCTGTTATTAGAGTTGGAAGTCCTAGTGATTATGCAGGAAAAATAGAACTATTAATGGCAGGTGGAACAAATGGTGGCGTTGATGTTTATAAATCATATTTTGAAGCAGGAGTTGGAACAATAATAGCAATGCACGTTCCAGAAGATGTAAAAAAAGCAGTTCAAGAACAAAATATAGGAAATATCATAATTGCACCTCATATGCCAAGTGATAGTATAGGCTTACTTGAAATTACAAATGCTTGGAGAAAAGAAGGTGTTGAAGTTACTTGTATGAGTGGAATAGTTGAGTAATTAATACATAATCAATGAGTTTTAATAACTCATTGATCCTGCGTTTAAAAGTCCAATTGAAATTGATAAAAATGCCATTAATATACCAACAGAAATAACACCATTAGAAACTTTGTCTTTAAAAGAATATTTTCCACCAAGTCTTGTCACAATAAATGCAAAAATTAATTGAATTAAAATAGCAATTAATCCCCAAATAGCAAAATCTAAATAAGATGTAGAGTGTACTAAAGCACTATATAAAGGTATAGATACCCCAATAATAGCTCCACCAAAACCAAGTGATGCTGCTAGATTGTTCTCTTCAAAAATAAGCTTGTAATCATCATAAGGTGTAACAATTGCATATAAATAAAGAAATACAATTACTAATAATAATGCTGTAACAAAAAAGCCAAGAAAACCTGTAAATAATCCTAATTCCATTTTAAAATCCTTTTTTTGAGATTTTAACCAAAAGTTGTTTCAAAGTATATTTTTAATGCAGTAAAAAGAAACTATTAATTTATTTGTTTATTCATAATAAAGATTTTGAAGTTACATATATAAATGGTATTGTAAGATAAATCAAATGATTATAAAGGATAATAAATGACTAATAAAAAAAGATTACATATGCATATAACAGTTGATAATTTAGAAGAAAGTATACATTTTTATAATACACAGTTTGATGCAAAACCAACAAAAATAAAAAAAGATTATGCCCAATGGTTATTAGAAGATATGGCAGTAAACTTTGCAATCTCTACAAAAGGTGAAGAAAAAGGTCTTAATCACTTAGGAGTTCAATATGAAAGCGATGAAGCACTTGCTAGTGCTCAAAAGAGTTTTGAAGATGCTGAAATAAAAGGTAAAGAAGAAGCTGGAGCAATATGCTGTTATAAAGAATCAAATAAATACTGGGTAAATGACCCAAGTGGACTAATCTGGGAAAACTACCACTCAATGAGTGATGTAGAAGTTTATGGAGATAATGAACATAGTGAATGTTGTACTCCAACATTTAATGATGATAAAAAGAAAGCAGCATTTTCTATTGCAAAACCTAGTGAGGGTTGTTGTTAATAAGGTATTACAAAATTTTGATACAATGATTTTTAGATTTTTATCATCACAAATCAAGGAAAAAATGAAAAAGAAGTTAAATGTACTAGGTGGTACGCTAGAACCTTGTAGTGTAAATCCACTAACTGGATTCTATCGAGATGGCTGTTGTTTTTCTGGAAAAGATAATGACGGTGTTCATGCTGTTTGTATTTACGCAACTAAAGAGTTTTTAGAATATTCTAAAAAAGCGGGTAATGATCTTTCAACTCCAGTACCTGAATATAATTTCCCAGGTGTTAAACCAGGAGAAAGTTGGTGTTTAGGTGGATATAGTTTTGTAAAAGCACATCATGAGGGTAAAGCACCTAAGATATTTATACATTCTACACATGAACGTATTTTAGAACTCATTGATTTAGAAACATTAAAATCTTACGCTGTTGATTTATAAGATAAGAAGTAAGAAATTAGTTAATATAATCTTTTACTTCTAGTGTTTTTCTTTCTAATTCATCTAATTCATTAATTCTAAAGTAATTGATTTATCCATAAATCACTGTTTTCTGTTTGAGTATCTTTTGAATAACTTCCCAAAAGCCCTAAATATATAGAGATTATTGCAGTTTGTAGCAGATGGTATTTAACTGTTATCTTTTAGATGAAATAATTAGGTATACTGTCCTCACAATTTTAAATAACCTACTTATATGCTAACTTCTACTATCATTAATAATCACAGAATATTTAAAGAAGTATATAAATGAATTATCTTTATGAAAATCAAAATATCCCAGAGAATTTAGAAATCCATATTAAGGACAATAAATCTTTATACCCTTACTTTGAAATGAATTTTGATGGAATCAAGCCTAAAAATAGATGTGGGTTTTTATCAATTGAAAATAAGAACTATTTTATTATTCCAAAAATATCAAATGAAAATGAAGATAATCTAAATATATTTATCTATATGATTCTAAAAGCTTATGATATAAAAATATCAAATAAAGATCTTGCTAATTTTGACCAAACAAAATTTAAATATATGGAGTTTTTCATTAGGTATTTTTCAGATATTTTATTTAATGAACTTAAAAGAGGTATTCATAAAACCTATATAACAAAACAAGAAAACCTAAAAGTTCTAAAAGGTAAATATTTACTAGAAAAGAACTTCCAAAACTTCTATCATATGAATATCTACTGTGAATTTGATGAGTTTTCAATTGACAATGAATTAAATAGATTTTTTCTTTATGCAATAAAAATATTTAAAAGATATAGTACTTATTCAAACTTACATAAATGTGAAGCTGTATTTGATGAAGTTGAATACTCTCACATAGATATTAATAGATTAAGAATCAAATTTGATAGATTAAATCATAGATTTGAAAAACCTTTTGAAATAGCATTAAAGATACTTAAAAAACTTTCACCACTTGTTAATAATTCTGATACAAAAAGTTTTGCTTTTCTTTTTGATATGAGTGAAGTTTTTGAGAAATTTATAGGAAATATTTATAAAGAAATAGATTCAAATACATCCTTACAATGCGAAAAGAATTATGGAAATTTAAAACTAAAACCAGATATTAAAACTTCAAATCAAATTATTGATACAAAATATAAACTTGTAAAAAACAAAAAAGATTTAAAAACTCATGATAAATATCAAATGTTTACTTATGGAATAAACTTTGGGATTAGAAATACAATGCTTTTATATCCTAAACATTTATTATATGTTAATGAGGATTTAAAACTGGGAATTGATGAAAATTTAGTTAGGTTGAAAATGAAAAGCATTGACTTAAAATGTGATGATATTGGATATGAAAACTATATAAAAGAGGTAAATACTAGGATTAGGGAAATTAAATGAAATTAACAGATAATCAATTTTATAAAGATATAAAAGACTTACTAAACAATGCCAGAAGCAAGGTATATCAAACTATAAATATAACTATGACAAAGACTTATTTTGAAGTAGGTAAAAGAATTGTAGAAGAAGAACAAGGCGGAGAAAAAAGAGCACAATATGGAAAAGCTTTAATACAAAACTTATCTAAAGAGCTTATAAAAGATTTTGGAAAAGGTTTCTCCGAGCAAAATTTAAAAAATATGAGACAATTTTATTTAGTCTATGAAAAAAGACAGACAGCGTCTAGCGAATTTAAATTAAGCTGGTCACACTATATATTTTTAACAAGAATTGAAAATATTGATGAAAGAAACTTTTATGAAATTGAAGCACTTGAAGATGCATGGAGTTTAAGAGAATTAAAAAGACAATTTAATAGTGGACTTTTTGAAAGATTAGCTTTAAGTAAAGACAAGTCAAAAGTAAAAGAGTTATCTTCAAAAGGTCAAGCTATTGAAAAAATTGATGATATGATAAAAGATCCATATATTTTAGAGTTTGTTGGGCTTCCTGAAGTTTCAAGTTATACTGAAAGTGAACTAGAGCAAAAATTAATCGATAAGTTAGAGAATTTTTTATTAGAACTAGGAAAAGGTTTTACTTTTGTATCAAGGCAAAAAAGATTAACAATTGATGAAAAACACTTTAGAGTTGATTTAGTTTTTTACAATAGATTTTTAAAATCTTTTGTAATAATTGATTTAAAAATTGGTGAACTAAAACATCAAGATATAGGTCAAATGATGATGTATGTAAATTATTTTGATAGATATGAAAAAACTGAAGATGAAAATCCAACAGTTGGAATTATTCTTTGCAAAGATAAAAGCAAAACTTTGGTTGAATTAACTTTACCAAAAGACAATAATCAAATCTACGCAAGTAAATATTTAACAGTATTACCAGATAAAGAAGAGTTTAAAAAGTTATTGGAAGAAAGGGAATAGATGGAATATCAATCTAAAACTGAACAATATAAAAAATTCTTAGAAAGTTCAAAAACTCAAAAAGGAAATAACTTTAAAGATAAAACAATTAAAGATCAAATTAAATTTTTATCTGAAGACATACCTAAAAAATTGAACTCCTTTTATAATATAGATACATATCAAAATTTATTTTTAGAAAAGAATCTACTTGTTATAAAAAATTTAAAAAGTCTTTTTTCTAAAAAAGAAGGAATGGATGAACTCTATAAATGGGATCAAGAAGATTTAGGTAAAGGAGGTGCAAGTTCTTCATTATTTCAATATATGAAGTTCTTAGAAGACATTGAAACTAAAAAAAATATTTATAAAGAAAGTGAAAAAATGAATATAAAAAACATAATACTTTACGGAGCACCAGGAGTTGGGAAAACTCATAATTATAAAAAGCTAATTTCTCTAATTGAACAAGGTCAATCACAAAAAGATATTTTTGATTCGATTAAAAAAAATGAATTGTTTAGTAATGAAAATGAAACTTTTAAACAAGTAGAAGAAGAAAAAAGAGTAGAGTTTATTACTTTTCATCAGAGCTTTGGATATGAAGATTTTATTGAAGGCTTCAGACCACAAAAAAATGGAAATATTGAAATAGAAGATGGTATTTTCAAGAATATTGCTTATAAAGCATCTTCAAAAATTATATTAAAAGACAATATTTTAATAAATAGGGTTATTTCAACAGATAGAACAACTTATACGATAAGTGAAATTAGCAATGAGATGATTTATATTAAAAAAGAAAATGATACCAGAATAGTCCCAATTCCTAAAAAACTTATAATTGAATTACTTGAAAATATCAAGAATCAATCTATTTCTGTTGATGACATTAAAAATAGAAATTTAGGAAATTTATCTCTTTCTTTTGATAAATATATGTATGGTTACAACTCAATACTTTATAACATTTGTAAATCAATTATTGATGAAATTCAATATATTGAACAAAAAAACTTCTATCTTGTTATCGATGAAATAAACAGAGGAAATATCTCAAAAATCTTTGGTGAACTAATCACACTTATTGAAGAATCAAAAAGAGATGATTATGAAGTAACTCTTCCTTATTCCAAACAGAAGTTTTCAGTTCCATCAAACCTTTATATAATTGGGACAATGAATACAACAGATAAATCTATTGCTTTAATAGATGTTGCACTTAGAAGAAGATTTACATTTATTAAAATGCAGCCAAATTCAAATTTAGTATTGCCAAGTTTTAAAACTACATTTGAAAAACTAAATAAAAAAATAAAAAATGATTTAGGAGAAGAGTATCAAATAGGTCATAGCTACTTTATGAATATAGATGCATCTGAGCTAGAATTTGTATTAGAATATAAAATTAAACCTCTTTTAGAAGAGTATTATTATGGAGATGAGGAATTAATTGAAGCTCTAAAAATAATAAATTTAGAAAGTTAATTAAGAAACTAGTATTAACTCAGAATAGTAAATTTTTTCAAAGAGATTGCAAGAACAAGTTAAAGGCCAGAGGAAAACTTGTGCCACTGGCACAAGGCAAACTGTGCGCGTATTTCAATTCCGACGATAACGCCGAAATTTAGCAAAAGTTACGATTTTCTCACTAATGATTTTCCAGCTAGATAACCGCTCGCCCAAGCAAACTGCAGATTAAATCCACCCCTATTTCCTACAATATCTAAAACCTCTCCTGCAAAGTATAAGCCTTTGCATTTCTTACTTTCATAAGTTCTATTATCAACCTCATCTGTACGAACTCCACCACCACTTGCTTCCGCATGTCCGAAGCCTTGTGTATCTGTGATTTTTAGCTTCCATTGGTTTAATTGATATGAGATTGCTTTGATTTGTTTTGCATTTACTTGTTCTGCTTTTGTATCTTCTTGTATTTTACATATTTCTAGTAAAACTGGAGCTATTTTATTTGATATCATTCCAGTTAGAATATCTAGTGCTTTTTGTTTTGGTGCTGTTTTAAACAAACTTTGTATTTGGTCGCTCAAATCATTTCTATGTAATTTTGGAAAAAAATTAATAGCTATTTTTACATCTTGATAAAGACTTAGATTATATGCTGCTACTTGTGAGATATCTAGTATTGCAAAACCTGATACTCCATACTTAGTAAACAATACATCTCCAAATATCTCTTGTTCTAATTGTCCATTTATAAAAAGACTTACATTGCACTCTTTTTTAACACCTTGCATTCTACTATGATATGTTACATCTGTATGAAGTCCTACAAGTGATGGATATGTTGGATTGAAGCTGTGTTCAAATTTTGAAGCAAAATCTAATCCTGATTCATTTGCATTTAGTTGTGGTGCTGCTCCTAAACCATTTGAAATAAGTACTTTATCATACTGAGTGTATTCTTTATCTGCAGTTTTAATTGAAAACTTTTCATTCTCTTTATTGATGTCTTTTATCAAAGAGTCTAAATAGACTTTAACGCCTAAAGAATCAAGTGTAAGCTCAAGTAGTCTTGTAACTGATTTAGCTTCATTTGATAATGGATATACTTTATTTGTCTCTTTTATATCAAGTAATAAACCAATTGATTTACAGAACTTCTCAAAAGCTTTAAAATCAAACTCTTTTAAAGCATAAGTTGTAAAATCTGGGTTTTCACCTAAATAGTTTTTGGGAGTTACATGTGAATTAGAGATATTACATCTTCCATTTCCACTAGCTAGTATCTTTTTTCCAATACCTTTGTTTGCATCAAATAAATCAACTTGAATATTTTTGTTTAATCTCTTAGCAGTTATTGCGGCTATTATACCAGCAGCCCCTGCTCCTATTATTGCTATTTTCAATTTATACCTTAGTAGAATACTGCAAGCCATATAGTTGGCTCATCTTTATTTGTGTATTTTACCCTATGTTTTGTAAAAGCTTTTATATTTATATAATCACCCTCTTTAAGTTCTAGGTCTTTATCTTCATACTCTAAAATTGCATTTCCTTTTAAGATAAGTACAAATTCATTCTTTTCTTGTTCATACCAAAAGTTTATGGGTGAGCTTTGTCCATTTGATACTATTTTTTCTATTTTAATCTTGTCATTTTTTAGTAAATCAAAGAATTGTTCTTTATTCTTATCTATTATAATATTTTCAAATACGTTTTTTTTCATCTTTTTTGCCTTTTTAATAGTAAAATTATAGCTATTTTTTTTAATATTTCCTAAATTAATACCATACTAGTTTAATATACTTTAAAAATTTACCTACTTTTTGAAGAAATTTTAAAATTTTTTCTTTTTTAATCATGATTAATTAATTTAATCTTAAATAGCTCAACAACTCCTATTTTATAGAGGATTATGAATAAAAATAAATTTTATTTATTTTAAAATATAATCTTTTTTTATTAAATACAAGTAATTTTATATAGAATATTTTATTAATTGCAATTAAATCACTTGACATTAAAAACAAAACATTCTATACTTTCACCATAAATTAAATAAAAAAAGGAAAATAAAATGCAAAACGAAACAATTGCAGTTCACGGAGGCTATAATAAGAAAGAGGGTTATGGTTCAATGTCTGTGCCAATTGCTCAAACTACTGCATATGCCTTTAGAGATTCAGAACACGCAGCGAATTTATTTGCTTTAAAAGAATTAGGACCAATTTACACAAGATTAAATAATCCTACAACAGATGTATTAGAGCAAAGATTTGCACAACTTGAAGGTGGAGCTGCTGCTTTATGTGTTTCAAGTGGTCAATCTGCAATCTTTTATGCAATCGCAAATGTTGCAAAAGCTGGAGATAACATTTTAATCTCTGATAAATTATATGGTGGAGCGGTTACATTATTAACTCATACTATTAAAAGATTTGGAATTGAAGCTAAGATTTTTAGAAGTGAAGATGCTTCAAACTTAGAAGAACAAATTGATGAAGGCACAAGAGCTATTTTCTTTGAATCATTATCAAACCCACAAATTGCAATTGCAGATGTAGAAAAAATAGTTGAAGTTGGAAAAAGAAATGGTGTTTTAACAATTTGTGATAATACAGTTGCAACAGCAGCTTTATTTAACCCAATTAAATGGGGTGTAGATGTTGTTGTTCACTCAACTTCAAAATATACAAATGGTCAAGGTACTGTTATTGGTGGAATTATTGTTGAAAGAGATGGATTATCTGAATTTTTCAAAGCAAATGAAAATAGATATTCTGATTTTACAACTCCTGATGCTTCATATCATGGTTTAGTTTATACAGATGTTCCACTTCCAAACTTTTGTTTAAGAGCTAGATTATCATTAGCAAGAGATATCGGAGCAGTTCAAACTCCACTTAATTCTTGGTTATTAATTCAAACATTAGAGACTTTAGCATTAAGAGTTGATAAGCATTCTGATAATGCTTTAGAAATTGCAGAATTTTTAGAAGCACATCCAAAAGTAAAAGCTGTAAATTATCCAGGATTAAAAAGTGATAAATACTATGACAAAGCTCAAAAGTACTTCAAAGGTGGAAAAGCATCTGGATTAATTTCTTTTGATGTTGAATCTTTCGAAGAAGCAAAAAAAGTTATTGATAGTGCAAAACTATTCTCAGTAGTTGTAAATATTGGAGATAGTAAATCACTAATTACTCATCCAGCATCTACTACTCACTCACAAATGAGTCCTGAAGAATTAGAAGCATCTGGAATTAACCCTGTAACAGTAAGACTTTCTATTGGTTTAGAAAATACTGAAGATTTAAAAGCTGATTTAAGTCAAGCTTTAAATTAGAGGATATGATAAAATGCCACTAATTTCGACAAAAGGTGTATATGGCTTAACTGCCATGTACGAACTTAGCAAACATGAAGAAGATACTCCTATGCAAATAAAAGAGATCTCTTCAAATGCAAGTATTCCTCAAAACTATCTAGAACAGTTATTGAGTAAACTTAGACGTGCTGAGCTTGTAAAAAGTATTAGAGGTGCAAAAGGTGGATATATTTTGGCAAAAGAGCCAAAAGATATCAAAGTTCTAGATATTCTAATAGCACTTGAGGGTGATATTAGAGTTGTTGATGTTAAAGCAGAGAATCCTATTTTAAATATATTCTTTGATGAGTCAAAAGAGCAAACAAAAAAGATTTTTGATTTGAATCTATCAAATTTAGATGATTATCAAGACAAATACAATGAATTTTTACATTACAGTATATAAGCAAGGCTTTATTCTTAAAGCCCTTTAGTTTTTGCTACTTTTAAGGATTTTTTACAAATCCTGCTAAAAAGTAGATAAATATGAAAAGGTTCCCTTTTAAATGGGAACCATTGGAAAGGAAATAATATGAAATATGCAGAAAATATAACAGAATTAATAGGTAATACACCACTAGTAAAATTACAAGGTGCAAGTAAAGAAAGTGAAGCAACAGTTTTAGGAAAATGTGAATTTATGAATCCATCACATTCAGTAAAAGATAGAATTGGTACAAACATGATTAACTCAGCTTTACAGAAAGGTTTAATTAATACAGAAACAACTGTAATTGAACCAACATCTGGAAATACAGGTATTGCATTAGCTGGTGTTTGTGCAGCTTTAGGAATTAAATTAGTTCTTACTATGCCTTCATCAATGAGTATTGAAAGAAGAAGATTATTAAAAGCATTAGGTGCTGATTTAGTTTTAACTGAACCAGAAAAAGGAATGAAAGGTGCTATTGATAAAGCCGTTGAATTAAGTGAAAAAACAGAAAATTCATTTATTCCTCAACAATTTGGAAATGCAGCTAACCCTGAAATTCACAGACTTACAACTGCTAAAGAAATTTTAGCTGATACAGATGGAAAAGTTGATATTTTTATTGCTGCAATTGGAACAGGTGGAACAATTACAGGAGTTGGTGAAGTATTAAAACAAAACAATCCAAATATTCAAATTATTGCGGTTGAACCTGAAGCAAGTCCAGTATTAAGTGGTGGTAAACCAGGTCCTCATAAAATTCAAGGTATTGGTGCAGGATTTGTTCCAGATATTTTAAATACTGAAGTTTATGATGAAGTTATTCAAGTATCAAATGAAGAGGCAATAGCAAGTTCTAGAGCATTAGCAAAAGAAGAAGGTTTATTAATTGGTATTTCTGCTGGTGCAAATGCACATATTGCAAGACAAGTAGCAGCAAGACCTGAAAACAAAGGTAAAACAATTGTAACTATCCTTTGTGATACAGGTGAAAGATACTTAAGTTCAGGGCTATATGACTATGACGAAGAGTAAAAACTCTTCGTTCTCATATGCCAAATAACATATGAGGAAAGAATAGATGCAAGAAAAAGCTTACAGATCAGTTGTAAAAACCATATCTTGGCGAACGATTGGTACTCTTGATACGATAATAATCTCATACTTTATTACAGGTAATTTAGAAATGGCAGCCGCAATTGGCTCAATTGAATTATTTACGAAGATGGCATTATACTATTTTCATGAAAGAGCATGGAATAAAATTGACCTAGGTAGAGTTAAACCTACGGCAAATGATTATCAAATATAGGTTGTATTATGAGTAAAGAATTAGTAGATAGATTAAATGAAGAATTAGCAGGAAAAACTACAGAAGAAGTTGTAGCATTTTTTTTAAAGAACTATAAATACTCTTCAGCATTAAGTTCAAGTTTAGCAGCAGAAGACCAAGTATTGACAGATATCATTTTAAAAAAAAATAAAGACGCTAAAATTTTCACCTTAGATACAGGAAGACTACATCCTGAAACTTATGACGTAATGGATGCAACAAATTTAAAATATAACATCAAGTTAGATGTATATTTTCCTAATGAAAATGATGTTCAAGAGTTATATAAATCTCAAGGTGTAAATGGACAATATGAAAGTATTGAAAATAGAAAAACTTGTTGTGGTATTAGAAAAATTGAACCTCTTAAACGTGCGTTAAAAGGTCTTGATATTTGGTTTACAGGATTAAGAGCAGCACAAAGTGTAACAAGAACTGATATGAAACTTGTAGAATGGGATGAGGGATTTAAGCTAATAAAAGTTAATCCTTTAATTTTATGGAGTGAAGATGATGTTTGGGATTATATAAAAGAGCATAAAGTTCCATATAACAAACTTCATGATAAAGGCTTTCCAAGTATTGGATGTGCTCCATGTACAAGAGCTGTTAAAGATGGAGAAGATATTAGAGCAGGACGATGGTGGTGGGAAAACCCAGAACATAAAGAGTGTGGTTTACACAAAAAATAAATATAGAATATATAAACGATGAAATCAAACTTTTAATTTGAATTAGTCAAAATTAATGGAGAATAATAATATGGAAATAAGCCCTGAGAGATTAACACATTTAAAACAGCTTGAAGCTGAATCTATGCACATTATGAAAGAAGTAGTAGCAGAGTTCCAAAACCCAGGGATGCTTTACTCAGTAGGAAAAGATTCCTCTGTAATGCTTCATATTTTACAAAAAGCATTTTATCCAGCACCTCCGCCGTTGCCTTTAATGCATGTGGATACAACATGGAAATTCAAAGAGATGATTGAATTTAGAGATAGACGTGCTAAAGAAGTAGGAATGGAACTTATTGTTTACTCAAATCCTAAAGGGCTTGAAATGGATATCTCTCCATTTACTCATGGATCTGCATTACATACAGATGTAATGAAAACTGAAGGTTTAAAGAATGCTTTAAATATTCAAAAGTTTGATGCAGTATTTGGAGGAGCAAGAAGAGATGAAGAAAAATCTCGTGCTAAAGAGAGAATTTACTCTTTTAGAGATAAAAACCATAGATGGGATCCAAAATCTCAAAGACCAGAGCTTTGGAATATATATAATGGAAGACATACTAAAGGTGAATCAATTAGAGTATTCCCTATTTCAAACTGGACAGAGCTAGATATCTGGCAATATATCTATTTAGAAAATATTGATATTCCAGATTTATACTTCTCAAAAGAGAGAGAAGTAGTTGAATATATGGGTACAAAAATCATGGTAGATGATGATAGAGTTCCTGAAGAATTGCGAGCTACTTCTAAAAAAGAGATGGTAAGATTTAGAACACTTGGATGTTATCCTTTAACTGGTGCAGTAGAATCAGAAGCTACAACACTACCAGAAATTATTCAAGAGATGCTTGTTTGTACAACAAGTGAGAGACAAGGTAGATTAATCGATAGTGATGGTGACGCATCAATGGAAAAAAAGAAACAAGAAGGGTATTTTTAAGATGGCACATCAATCAGATTTAATTAAAGATAATATAGAAGCATATTTAAAAGAGCATGAGAATAAAGAAATATTAAGATTTATTACTTGTGGTAGTGTAGATGATGGTAAGTCAACTTTAATTGGAAGACTATTATATGATTCAAAAATGATCTTTGAAGATCAATTAGCAGCAATTGAAAAAGATTCTAAAAAAAGTGGAACTACTGGTGAAAAAATTGATTTAGCACTTTTAGTTGATGGTTTAGCATCTGAGAGAGAACAAGGTATTACAATTGATGTTGCTTATAGATTTTTCTCAACTGATAAAAGAAAGTTCATCATAGCAGATACTCCAGGTCATGAACAATATACAAGAAATATGGCAACAGGTGCAAGTACAGCAGATGTAGCTATTATTTTAATAGATGCAAGACAAGGTATTTTAACTCAAACTAAAAGACACTCTTATATTGCATCTTTATTAGGTATTAAAAACCTAATTGTTGCTATTAATAAAATGGACTTAGTTGATTTTAGCCAAGAAGTTTTTGAAGATATTAAAAAAGATTACAAACAAATTGTTCCTAATCTTCCTCATAATGAAGATTTAAATATTGACTTTATTCCTCTTTCTGCATTAGATGGAGATAATATTTTAACTATTTCACCTAAATGTTCATGGTATAAGGGACTTCCTTTAATGGAACTACTAGATACTATTGATATTCATAAAAAAGAGTCTAAATCATTTAGATTACCTGTTCAATATGTTGTACGTCCTCACTTAAACTTTAGAGGTTTTTCAGGAACAATTGCAAGTGGTTCAGTTGAAGTTGGTGATGAAATCACAGTATTACCATCAAGAAAAACATCAAAAGTTAAATCAATAGTATCAAATGAAATTAAAGATTTAAGACCAATTGGAAAAGATGAAGAAGTAGAAACTATTCCTAAAGCATTTGCTCCAATGGCAACAACTATTACACTTGAAGATGAAATTGATATATCACGTGGGGATATGATTGTAAAATCTACAGATATTCCTAAAGTATCAAATCATTTATCATGTTATGTAGTATGGATGGATGAAACACCATTAACTTTAAACCAAAACTATATAATTAAAAGAGCAACATCTGTTTTAAATGGAGCATTTAATAATATTGAGTTTAAAAAGAACATTAATACATTTGAAGAAATTGATTCAAGTGAATTAGCTTTAAATGATATAGCAAAATGTACTTTATCTTTAGATAGAGAAATTGCAGTTGATCCTTATCATGAGAACAGATATACAGGAAGTTTTATTATCATTGATAAGTATACTAACTCTACAGTTGGTGCTGGGATGATTGTAAATTCAATTGAAGGTTTTGCACACTTAGAAGAAGAAAAGAAAGTTTATACTCAAGCAGAAATTGAGTTAAATGCTTATATTAGAAGTAACTATCCAGAATGGAATTGTAAGGCTATATAATGTCAAATAATTTAACTTTAAATATAGAACAAATAAAAAAAGAAAAAGATGGATTAGATGTCTTAAGTGACATCTACATCTATGCAGTTTTAGGTGAGAAAGTCTCAGCTAAAGATTTAATTAGATTTCAATGGTATGGAATTTACCAACAAGAAGATAATGAAAACTATTTTAAAATTGTAATACCTTTACAACTTGGGGAATTAAACGTTGAGCAACTTAAAACTTTAGCTTTAATATCAAAAGAGTATGCAAAAAATTCTCTAGATATTAATCATGGGCAAAAGATTGAATTTAAATGGCTTAAGATGCATAATTTACCACATATCTTTAACCTTTTACATAATGTAAATTTAAGTACTATTTTTGAATCTGGACATACTGTAAGAAGTATTATTACATGTCCTATTAATACTGTTGATTGTAAACAATTAATAGATGTAAGTTCAATTGCTAGTAAAATAAATGATACATTTATTGGAAATAAAAAATTCTCTAATTTACCAAATAAACTACAAATGGCAATTAGTGGATGTAAAGAGGGATGTAATCTTGATGAAACTCCTGATATTACTTTCAATGCTAATTCATATAAAAATAATAAAGTTTTATTCTCTGTAAAAGTTATTGATGAGCATATAGGATATATTACATCATCTCAAATTCTTCAAACAACAAGAGCAATAGCAAATATTTATAAAGATTATGGAAATAGAACAGACCTTAGTAAAAGTACTTTTTCATCTTTAATTAAAACTTGGGGTGTTACAGAATTTACTAATATTTTAGAATCATCAATTAATTTTAATCTAAAAGCAATTGTTTTAGAAGAAGATGATATCACTACAAAAGGTGAGCATTTTGGAATAAACAAAAGTGTTGTTGAGGGTGAAAGCTATGTAGGTTGTAAGGTACCATCACTAAATCTTAAAGCTTCAGATTTTAAAGATTTAGCAAAGATTTTAGAAAAACATGAAGCTTCAAAAATAAAATTGACAAATAAAGGTCATATCATTGTTTTAGATACGCCAACAACTAATGCCGAAAGATTAGCAAATGATTTAAAAAAAGTAAATTTTAATCCTTTTATATAAAGAAAGATAATGAATAACAAAGTTTTCAAACCATTTTTAAACAGTAATACAAATACTCTTGATTTCATAAGATACAATACTATTGGAAAAAATAAAAAAGAGTATTTTGATTACACTGCAACTGGACTTGCTTTTAGGCAAATAGAGAATAGAATACATGATGTATTAGAAACTTATGCAAATACTCATTCAAAAGAGTCATCAAATGCAGATACTACAAGTAGCTATTATGAAATGGCTAGAACAAATCTTGCAAAAAGTTTAGAATTAGATGATGAGTTTGCAATACTTCCAAATGGTTGTGGAACAACAGCAGCTATTAAACACTTTCAAGAATTACTTGGTCTTTATATTCCACCAGCAACTAAAAAAAGATATGATATTCAAGTTGATAAATCAAAACTTCCCTTAGTTATAGTTGGACCTTATGAGCATCACTCAAATGAAGTATCTTTTAGAGAAGCATTATGTGAAATCCAAAGAATAAACCTTTGTAAAACTGGCTTAATTGATTTAGACCATTTAAAAGAGGTTTTAGAAAAAAATAAACATAGAGAAATTATCGCATCTTTTTGTGTAGCGTCAAATGTAACAGGAATTATTACTAAATATAAAGAGATATCAAAAATATTAAGATCTTATAATGCTATAATTTGTTTTGATGCTGCAGCTTCATCTCCATATATGAATATTCCATGTGAACTTTATGATGCAATGTTTATGTCTCCTCATAAGTTATTAGGAGGTCCTGGTTCTTGTGGACTTTTAGTAATTAGAAAATCCTTAATAGATGTTAATATCTCTCCAACATTTGCAGGTGGTGGGACAGTTGAATATGTAAATAAAAATAGACAAGTATATCAAAGTGATATTCAAGTAAGAGAAGACGCTGGAACTCCAGGTATTTTACAACTAATTCGTGCAAGTTTAGCATATCAACTAAGAAATGAAATAGGCTTTGATTTTATAAAGACAAGAAAAGAGAAATTAAAGAAAATATTTTTAGATGAACTTTCGAAAATTCCATCATGTGAAATTTATGGAAATCAAGAAGAGGACAATATAGGAATTGTATCTTTTAATATTCTAAATTTAGACCCTTATGAACTATGTTCAAAGCTATCAGAACAAAAAGGCTTTCAAACTAGAGCAGGATGCTCATGTGCAGGACCTTATGGTCATGATTTATTAGGTATGGAAGATTTAGATATTGATGAAAATCCAGGTTGGATAAGAGTTTCTATACATTTTTCTCAAACTACTGAAGAGATTTTAGACTTAGTTAATTCAATTAAGAAAATTGTTAACTAATCTTAACTTTTTGTTTAAGATTCATTAATCATCTAAGTATATAATTTCTTTATGAATTTCATAACAATTTATCAGTTTTTTATTCATATTTCAAATAATTTTTTTTAAAAAGACTGATAATAAATTTGATTTCAAACTAGAGAGTAAAAAATATCTTAGCATTATTATATACAAGTTTTGTGGTCTCCTCCTATACCCCTTAGCTAGATATAAGCCCAATCTTCCCAAATTGAGCTTACTTTCTCCTTTCCTTACTATTTGAGATAATTTTTCATATATTTATAATTACTATTTTTTATAAATTATCTCTTTTGGTTTTAATTAAATACATCTTTACAAGCAGAATATTGATTAAATTTATCATCCCAACGTCTTACATCATTAGCTCTTCTCCACCTATCATGATAAAACTCCATTAAACAAATACCAGAATCAACTTCAACCATAAATAAATCATACTCTTTTACATCATTATAAGGCGGATAAGTTTTGCTTTGTCCCCAAGTTAAACCACCATTTCTTTTTGCATAAGTTCTCCAAAACTCCTCTAAAGATAAAAGTTTTTTATCTTGATTATCCCAAGCTCTTTGAATATTTTCTTTTACAACAACTTCACCATGATAATAACCTGTTGTAATATCCTTTAAATTTGATACATTTTTTGTAGCACATGCTGTGAAAAAAATAGCTCCAATTACAATAAATATCCCTATTAAAAATGATTTCATTATTCACTCCATTTAAAAATTTCATTATTGTATTTTATTTTCGTAAAGTCTTTGTTAACTAATAATTGCAAAGCTTCCAAAAATAGTAATAATATAAAAACCTATTAATATTAAGTAATCTTTTTTATTTTTATTATTCATTATTCTCTCCTTTTAATAGGAGAAAATAAATTCTCCTATTAATTTTTTATTTTTAATATATTTTTAATAATCCTAGATACCTTCATATCGGACATATAAACCCTTTTGTCTAAAAATTTTGTAAAAAAAAAGGGAAGAGCTAAAAAGCCCTTCCCTTTAAAGAAATAGATAAATCTAATTTCTAATCAGCAAATTTCACTTTTTTAGCAGTTCTTTTTCTAACATTTGGATCAAGATCTCTTTTTCTAACTCTAACCGAAATTGGAGTTACTTCAACAAGCTCATCTTCTTCAATCCACTCTAGTGCATTTTCTAAAGACATAACTCTTGGTGGAACTAATTTAATAGCTTCATCAGCTCCAGAAGATCTAACGTTTGATTGTTGTTTAGCTTTAATTGGATTGATATCTAAATCATTCCCTTTAGCATGTTGACCAACTACCATTCCATTATAAACCTTATCTTGAGGCTTAATGTACATAATTCCTCTATCTTGTAAGTTAAAGATAGAATACCCAACAGCTTCACCATTTTCCATAGAAACTAATGCTCCATATTTTCTAGATTCAACTGTTCCAGAATGTGGTCTGAATTCTAAGAATGAGTGGTTCATAACACCCTCACCTTTAGTTTCAGTTAAGAACTCAGTTCTAATACCGATTAATCCACGTGCTGGAATTTCAAACTCTAATCTTGTATAACCAGAACCCATTGGAACCATGTTAGTCATATTAGCTTTTCTTTTTCCTAATTTTTCAATAATTGCACCTGAGAACTCATCTGGTGTATCAATTACTAAATGCTCAAATGGCTCCATTTTAACACCGTCAATTTCTCTAACGATTACTTCAGGTCTTCCAATTGAAAATTCAAAACCTTCTCTTCTCATGTTTTCAGCAAGGATACAAATTTGTAACTCACCTCTTCCATTAACTTTAAATTTACCCTCACCAATTTGCTCATAGTTCATAGCAATATTAGTATTCATTTCAGCATTTAATCTTTCATCAATTTTATTTGATGTTACATATTTACCTTCAGTTCCAGCTAATGGAGAATCATTTACTGCAAATGTTACAGATAATGTAGGCTCTTCAATATGCATAGGATCTAATGGCATTGGATTTGCAGGGTCACATAATGAATCCCCAACATCAATTGTTTCAAAACCAGCAACAGCAACAATATCACCAGTACCAGCAGTTTTGATATCAAATCTATCAACACCTTTGAATCCAATAAGTTTAGTAACTCTACCTTTGATTTTTTCACCATCAGCTTTAACTAAAGTTACAGTTTCACCCATAGAAATAGTACCGTTGAAAATTCTAGCAATACCAATTTTTCCAATGAAGTTATCATAATCAAGTGTAAATACTTGTAATTGAAGACCATTTTCATCGCTACCTTTTGGTTTTGGAACTTCATTTAAAATAGTAGTGAATAATGGAATTAAATTCTCATTTGGCTCAGCTAAATCAAGTTTTGCGTAACCATCTCTTGCAGCTGCATAAACAACTGGGAATTCTAATTGTTCTTCACTTGCACCCATTTGGTCAAATAGGTCAAATACTTCATCAACAACTCTATCTGGATCTCCACCTGGCTTATCAATCTTGTTAATAACAACAATTGGTCTATGACCTAATTGTAAAGCTTTCTTAACAACAAACTTAGTTTGAGGCATAACACCTTCTTGAGCATCTACTAATAAAAGTACACAGTCAACCATTTTAAGAACACGTTCAACTTCTCCACCAAAATCAGCATGGCCTGGAGTGTCAATAATGTTAATTCTTACACCTTCATAATCAATAGCAGTATTCTTAGAAAGAATTGTAATTCCTCTCTCTTTTTCAATATCATTACTATCCATAACTCTATCTTCTACTTCTTGGTGAGCAGTAAAAGTCCCTGATTGTTTTAATAATTCATCTACTAATGTAGTTTTACCGTGGTCAACGTGTGCGATAACCGCAATATTTCTAATATCTCTCATTGGATCTCTTTTTATTAGTTTACGAAAAAATTCATACAAGAAAAATTTTTTCTATTAATTTCGCGGATTATACTAAAAGTTTGCTTAATTTAAGCTACGTTTTTAATTGTAATTTATATTAATATCAATATTAAGTATTTATTAGGTTAAAAAGTATTAAGCTTTCGCATGAATTATCAAAATATTATTAATGAAATAGAAGATGAAATACAAGTATATTTTAAAGAAGGTAAGGTAGCTGATTATATACCAGCACTTGCACATATTAACCCAAATCAATTTGCTATGAGTATAAAACTGCTTGATGGTACAACATATAATGTAGGGAATACTCAAACAAAATTTTCAATTCAAAGTATTTCAAAAGTTTTTACTTTTACTCTAGCTTTACAACTTTATGGAAAAAGCTTATATAAAAGAGTTGGGCATGAACCCTCTGGTGATCCTTTTAACTCTCTTGTACAACTTGAATATGAAAATGGAATTCCTAGAAACCCATTTATAAATGCTGGTGCCATTGTTACAACCGATACATTATTATCAAAATATCAAGATAAAAGTTTTGATTACATATTAGATTTTATAAGAACAACTGCAAATGACTTTACAATAAATTATAATAAAGAAGTTTATAGTTCAGAATTAGAACATGGTTTTTTAAATATGGCTTTAATAAATATGATGAAAAGCTATAAAAATATAAACAACGATTTAGAAAAAGTAATTCAAACATATTTTAAACAATGTTCAATTGAAATGAATACAGAACAACTTTGTCATTCTATGCTTTTTTTAGCTAATCATGGTGTAAATCCTATTAATAACAAAATTTTAATAAATGAAGCAAAAGCAAAAAGAATTAACTCTTTAATGCTTACATGTGGACATTATGATGCTTCGGGAGATTTTGCATATAAAGTAGGACTACCTGGAAAAAGTGGAGTTGGTGGTGGAATTGTTGCCATTGTTCCTGGAAAAATGTCAATTTGCGTTTATTCTCCAAAATTAAATAAACAAGGTAACTCTTTAATAGGAACAAAAGCCCTAGAGTTATTTACAACTAAAACTGGCTTATCAATTTTTTAACAAATTTTGATAGCTTTTTTAGTATACTTTACACACTAATAACTAAAATTAAAAACAAGGTAAAGAATGACTGCATTAGAAATTGCTGACTTTATAGGAATAATCTGTTTTGCTCTAAGTGGATTTTTAATTGCTGTTCATTATAAACTTGATATTTTAGGAGTTTTTATCTCTGCATTTTTAACAGCTCTTGGTGGTGGAATGACTAGAGATGTATTAGCTTCTAAAACACCTTATGTTTTTACAGATACAATGCCTGTAATTCTTGTAATTGCTACAGTTCTTATATCACTTATATTTAAACTTCATAAAATTGATGATATTGAGGGTAAAACTGCTTTTATAATATCTGATGCAGTTGGACTTGTATCTTTTGCAATTACAGGTGCTCTTGTAGCCATTGAAAATGAGTTTAACTTTTTAGGTGTATTAATTTTAGCCTTTATAACAGCTGTTGGTGGTGGTACAATTAGAGATATACTTATAAATAGAGTTCCATCTATTTTAGTTTCAGAGTTTTATGCAACAGTTGCAATTATAGTTGGACTTGTAACTTATGCTTTACATATTTTTGATTTACAAAGTCTTCCAGCTTTAATTGGTGTCTTTGTCTTTGGTGTAAGTTTACGTTTACTAGCATATTATGAAGGCTGGCATCTTCCTACTTTATCTAAGTAATAAATTTTATTCTTGGATTAACTTTTCATTTATCTTTTATGGGTACAATTCTGCAATTTTAAAAAATCAGGAGAAAAAATGAAAAAAATATTATTTTCAGTTTTATTATTTGTTGCAACATTCGCAAACGCTTTAAGTATTGGTGATACTACACCAACATTTGAAATCAAAGATCAATTTGAGAAAATGCATAAGATTTCTGCAGACACTAAAACTATTTTAGTTGCAGAAAGTAGAAGTACTAGTGTTATTGTAAGAGAGTACCTTTTAACTAAAGATACTAACTTTTTAGAAACTAACAAAACTCAATATATAGCAGACATTTCTGGTATGCCAAGTTTAATTTCAAAATTCATTGCTTTACCAAAAATGAAAAAATACCCATTTCCAATTCTTTTAGTAAATGAAGAACAAGCTAAATCATTTTCTACAAAAGATGATGAAATTACTGTTTATACAATTGTTGAAGGTAAAGTTTCAGATGTTAAATACATCAAAACTACTGAAGAATTAGACGCAGTATTTAAATAAAACTTACTAGCTTAGGCTAGTAGTTTTTTAAACGCTTCTATAATTGCAACAGATTCTAAATCTTTAATTCTATTCTCTAAAGTATCCACAGTTTCATCACTTGAAAGTTCAAGCTCTTTTTTCAAAATAATTTTTCCATCATCATATTTTTCATTTACAAAATGAATAGTAACACCTGATTTCTTTTCTTTATTTTTAATAATTGCTTCATGTACAAATCTTCCATACATTCCTTTTCCACCATACTTAGATGGTAATAATGCAGGATGAGTATTTATAATCTTTTCTTCAAAAGAAGATATAAGTTTCGAGCCTATTATTTTCATATAGCCTGAACAAAATATATAGTCACAATTAAACTCTTTAAAAAGTTTAGCTATTTTTTCATCAATATTTTCATCTGGATATCTTTTACTATTTATTATAAAGTTTGGTATTTGCATTTGTTCAGCAGTTTCCAAAGCCTTTGCATTTGAATTGTTTGATACTAAAACAACTACTTGTGCATCAAGTATAAGCTCATCACAAGCTTTTTTTATAATTTGAAAGCCACTTCCATTATATGAAGCTAAAATACCTATTCTTTTAACTCTATCCAAGATTCCACTTTGCTTCATCATCTATTTTCCTATTCTTATATAAATCGAATTATAACTAAATTACCTATAATAAAAGTTATTTAATTCTTTGACAATGTGTAATTGCAATCGCAATTGCATCTGTAATATCTAAGGGTTTAATCTCTTTTTTAATCCCTAGTAATTTTTTTACCATAAAAGCTACTTGTGTTTTATCTGCTTTTCCATTTCCTGTAACTGCTCTTTTTACTTGTAGGGGAGTATATTCTGCAAAATTTCCAAACTCTTGCAGAATTTTAAGAGATATTGCACCTCTAAATTGTGCTAATTTTATAACTGTTTTTGGATTAAATGCATAAAACATATCTTCAATTGAAACTTCATCAATAACATGATTTTTAAAAATCATATCAAAACCCTCAGTCATTTCCATAATCTGCTCTTGCAAGATTTTTGTTTTTATTTTAATTAAACCAGCTTCTAAAAGCTTGATATTACTACCATTTTTCTCAATTATTGCGTACCCACAGTTTCTTGTACCTGGGTCAATTCCTAATATTTTCACCTATATGCTCTTTTTGTTTATTTTTTTATTCACATAATTTTAAGCCCTTATAATGGTATTATTTACATAAATTTTCACTTAATGAACACAAGTTATTCACGAGTTATTCACTATGTGTAGAACATTTATATAAGAGATAAAAAGCTAAAGTTTGTAAAATTTACAATCAAGATAAAATTTGTCTTTTTTAAACAATAAAAATCACTTTTTTCCTAATTTAATAAATTTTATTAAAAATTGGATATAATAATTACTATTTATAAATTAAAGAGTTAATACTAAATGACAAACAAAGAGTTTTTATCAATCATTCAAAAAGAAGCTAGTTCTGCAGATTACAACAGATACTTAAAGCAACTTGTATATAAAAAAATATCATCTGACGATAATATTGCAATTTTTGAAGTTACTAATAAATATATTGCTTCATGGATTAAAAGTAAATATACAAATGTAATTCAACATTGTTTTGAAATATATGATGGAACAAAACCTACAATTGAGATAAAAATTGCAGGTGAAAAAAAGTCAAAAAAAGAGATTATAAAAGAACGAATTGAGAATAAAACAGCTGAAAGTACGATATTAAATCCATCTTATACTTTTGATTCATTTATTGTAGGTTCTTCAAACCAAATGGCCTATAATGCCTCATTAGCAGTATCAAATAAACCTGGTATTCAATACAATCCATTATTTATTTATGGTGGTACAGGTTTAGGAAAAACTCACTTACTACAAGCAGTTGGAAATGCTGCAATTGAAAAAGGTCAAACTGTAATTTATGTAACAATTGAGCAGTTTATGAATGATTTTACTTTCTCAATTAAAAATAAAAATATGGAACATTTTAGGTCTAAATACCGTCAGTGTGATGTTTTACTAATAGATGATATTCAATTTTTATCTGGAAAAGAACAAACTCAAGAAGAGTTTTTTCACACCTTTAATGAATTACATAATGCAAAAAAACAAATAGTTATGACAAGTGATAGATTACCATCACAAATAGCTGGGCTTGTTGATAGATTAAAATCAAGGTTTGAATGGGGTTTAACAGCTGATATTCAACTTCCTGGACTTGAAACTAAAATTGCAATTATAGAAAAAAAATCTGATTTAAATGGTATTTCTTTAAGCAGAGAAATTATTAATTTTATTGCAACAAATTTAGATAACTCTATTAGAGAAATTGAGGGTGTATTAATTAGAATTAATGCATCAGCATCGCTTCTAAATCAAGAAATAAACCTTGATATGGTTCAAGGCTTATTAAAAGATCAGATAAAAGAGACAAAAGAAAATATTAAACTTCCAGATGTAATAAATATAGTTGCATCAGAGCTTAATATAAAACCAAGTGATATAAAATCTAAGAAAAGAACAGCAACTGTAGCAAATGCTAGAAGAGTTGTTATATATCTTGCACGAGAGCTTACACATAACTCAATGCCAGATATTGCAAAATTTGTAGGAATGAAAGATCACTCTTCAATTTCACATAATATTAAAAAAGCAAATGAATTAATTGAAAAAGACGAAAACTTTAAATTAATTATAGAAAATTTAAAAAATAAAATCATAAATAAGGAGTGGTAAAAGTAATAAACTTAAAAAGTTTAAAGAGATTATGTGAAAAGGTGTGAATATTTCATTTCGTTTAATCACATGAAAGAGTTTCGACTCATTCGTTTACGAAGATGTGTTTTCATCTTTTCACATGCTCTACTACTACCACTACTTAAAATAAAAAAATAGGAGATAAAATGAGGTTTGTAATTACAAAAAATATCATTGAAAATGTAATATCATCAATGCAACCTTTTTTAGAAAAAAAAGATGCTAGTTCTATTACATCACATATATATCTAGAAACTACAAATGGTAAACTAATATTAAAAGCAACAGATTATGAAATTGGTTTAGAATCACATATAGAAAATATAAATGATAGCGTAGATGGTAAAGCTACTACTAATGGTTCTAATTTATTAGGTATTATTAAAAGATTAAAAAATGAAGAAATTATATTTGAAGTTGTAGCTAATAACATAATTATAAAACAGAATAAATCAACTTTTAAATTACCAATGTATGATGCTAATGAATATCCATCATTAACAAAAGCAGAAAATTTAAAAAACTTAGATATTTCAACTTTAAATTTTATTAATTCTGTAAGAAAGATTACACCTGCAATTGATAATAACAATCCTAAATTTGAATTAAATGGTGCATTAATAGATATTAAAAATTCTAAAATTAATTTTGTATCAACAGATACTAGAAGATTAGCAATTTCACATTTACAAAACATTAACAATAAAGAGTCACAATTTATAATTCCAAAAAAAGCAATTGTTGAAATTCAAAAACTATTTTTAGATGAAGCAATTATAAAATATGATGATACAAATTTAGTAATATCAAATGATAAAATGACTTTCTTTACAAAACTAATAAATGGAAAATATCCAGATTATGAAAGAATTATTCCTCAAAATCTAAAATATAATTTAACATTACCTAAAAATTTATTAGTAGAATCAATCAAACTTGTAACTTCTTTATTCTCAAATATTAAAATTACTTTTAATTCTACTTCAATAATTTTTGAATCTTTAGATGAAGATACAGAATCAAAAACACAAATTGATATGAATTTAAATATAGATAAAGAGTTTTATTTAGCAGTAAATGCAAAATATTTATTAGATTTTTTAAGTATGACAAATAATGAAAATATAACAGTAGGTTTTAACGAATCAAACTTACCATTTTATCTAGAAGATGAAAAATTTTATACAATTGTAATGCCAATTGTTTTAGAAAAATAGAAAAAGGAAACCACCAATGAGTAATGAATATAGCGCTGGCAATATAAAAGTTTTAAAAGGTCTTGAAGCAGTTAGAAAAAGACCAGGTATGTATATTGGAGATACTAGTGTAAACGGTCTACATCACTGTGTTTATGAAGTAGTAGATAACTCTATTGATGAAGCAATGGCAGGATTTTGTGATACGATTAAAGTTACTATTACAAAAAAAGGTTCTTGTTTAATTTCAGATAATGCAAGAGGTATTCCTACAGGAATGCATCCTACTGAAAAAAAATCAGCAGCAACTGTTGCTTTAACAGTACTTCATGCTGGTGGAAAATTTGATAAAGATACTTATAAAGTTTCAGGTGGACTTCACGGTGTTGGTGTTTCTGTTGTAAATGCACTTTCTTCTGAATTAAAAATGACAATTTATCAAAACAATCAAGTTCATTACCAAGAGTTTAAAACAGGTATTCCTGTTCAAGACTTAGAAGTAATTGATTCTTGTAAAAAAACTGGTACTACAATTGAATTTTGGCCAGATGAAACAATTTTTGAAACTGTAGATTTCCAATTTGATATTTTATCAAAGAGATTTAAAGAAATTGCATATTTAAATCCAAGTATTACTATTGAATTAAAAGATGAAAGAGTAAATAAAAAAGAGGTTTATCATTTTGAAGGTGGGCTTGCACAATTTGCTAATGATATTAACAAAGATACAGCTGTAACTGAAGCAGTTTCTTTTAATGTAAGTGAAGATGATATTGAAGCAGATTTCGCTGTTTTATATAACACTACATATACAGAAAAAACACTTTCTTTTGTAAATAATATTAGAACTATTGATGGTGGTACTCATGAAGCTGGTTTTAAAGCAGGACTTACACGTGCAATTGTTAAGTATGTAAATGAAAATGCATCAGCTAGAGACAAAGACGCAAAAATTACAGGTGATGATGTAAGAGAAGGTCTAATTGCTATTATTTCAGTTAAAGTTCCAGAACCACAATTTGAGGGACAAACTAAAGGTAAATTAGGGTCTTCTTATGTAAAACCTATTTGTCAAAAAGTTACTTTTGAATCATTAGTTAAGCATTTTGAAGAGAATCCAAATCAAGCAAAAGCGATTATGGAAAAAGCTTTAATGGCTGCACGAGGACGTGAAGCTGCAAAAAAAGCAAGAGATTTAACTAGAAAAAAAGATGCTATGACAGTTGGAACACTTCCAGGTAAATTAGCTGAATGTCAATCAAAAGATCCAGCAGTTAGAGAATTATATCTAGTAGAAGGGGATTCTGCAGGTGGTTCAGCTAAGCAAGGTAGAGATAGAGTTTATCAAGCAATTTTACCACTAAAAGGTAAGATTTTAAATGTTGAAAAATCAAGACTTGATAAAATTTTAAAATCTGATGAAATTAGAAATATGATTACTGCAATTGGTTGTGGTATTGGTGAAGATTTCAATGAAGAAAAAGTAAGATATCATAAAATTATTATTATGACAGATGCTGATGTTGATGGATCTCACATTCAAACATTACTTTTAACATTCTTCTTTAGATTTTTAAGACCAATTGTTGATAGTGGATACCTTTACATTGCACAGCCACCTTTATATAGATATAAAAAAGGTAAAAATGAGACTTATTTAAAAGATGATACTGCTCTTTCTAATTTCTTAATTGAAAATGGTTTAGAATCATTTGAATTTGAAGGTTTAGGTTATAACGATTTAGTTGATTTATTTAAAACTGTTTCAAGATATAGAGGAATGCTAGCTCAATTAGAAAAAAGATATTCATTACCTGAAGTATTAAAACATTTAATTGAAAATTCTGATTTAGTTAATTTAGAGTTTGATAAATTATTTGATGAAGTTAAATCTTTCCTTGATTCTAAAGGTTATAACATTTTATCAAAAACTATTACAGATACAAAAATTCAGCTATTTGTACAAACAGGAGCTGGTTTAGAAGAGCTTATTATTGATGATGAGTTATTTGCATCACCATATTTTTCTGAAGCTACTTATATATTTAGTAAGTTAATTGAAAGAGATATTTCTATGTTCGATGGAAGAGATTTAATTGAAATTCTTGATGAAATAGAAGGATTAGCTAAAAAAGGTGCTTATATCCAAAGATATAAAGGACTTGGAGAGATGAATCCTGAGCAATTATGGGAAACTACAATGACACCAGAAGCAAGAAGACTTTTAAGAGTTACAGTTGAAGATGCTGAAGTTGCATCTGATACATTTACTCTATTTATGGGTGATGAAGTAGAACCTAGAAGAAACTATATTGAAGAACATGCAAAAGACGTTGAACACTTAGACGTTTAAAAACTTTTTAGAGACTTTTTAAAGTCTCTAAACTCTACATTTTATAAAAGATTATTTAGATATAATATCTTTATGTATTTTAAAATTATAATATTTATTATTTTACCATTATTTTTATACTCAAATGAAAAATTAGAAAATATTAATATTGGATATCATAATAACATTAGCGTTGTATCTAATTATAAAAATTCTAGAAGTGCTTTAAATATTTGGGTTAAAGATTTTGCTTTAAATATTTATGAAAACATTAATATAGAGCTCTATAGAGATAAAGAAACTGTTATTAATGATTATATTAATAATAAGCTTGATATTATTCCAATCACTCCTTATGGTTATCTAAAATACAAAGAAAAACTTGATAATAATACTATGGATTATTGGCATTTAAAAAAAAGTAAAAAAAATGCTTATCAAAAGATGTATTTAATTACTAATATAAAAAGTAATATAAATTCAATTTCAGATTTAAAAGATAAAAAAATTGGAATTGATACTTTAAATAACTTTGGAAAAGTATTTTTAGAAAAAACTTATATAGACAGTACTAAAAAAAGTGCAGATAATTTAATCTCAAAAATAAGTTATAATAAATCTAATTCTTTAGTATTGCAAACATATTTTTCTAAATATGATGCAGCAGTTGTTACTTCTTTTGAATATGACATAATGCTTGAATTAAATCCTGCTATTAAGAAAAAAATAAAAATTTTAAAATCAAGTCCTGAAATTTTCCCTTATTTATTAATACTTTTTAATAAAAATAATACATCAGAAAACATAAAAATATTTAAAGAAATATTAAATAAATTTTTTGCAAGTGAAAGAAAACATGAACTTTTTGATATGTTAAAAATCAAAGATCTTAGTATTATTGAAAAACGAGATTTGGATAAACTTGATGAATATTATAAAGAGTATTTAAAATCAAAAAGTAAGTATAAATAGAAATGAAAATAAATCTTTTTATAAAATTTTATGTATCAATATTATTTGTAATTACTTCTATACTTCTTCTTTATGGATTAATTAATATTGAAGATCAAAAAAAATCAAATCTAAGAATTATGCAAAATCAAGCAAATATTATTGCAAAAACTATTATTATAAATAATACTGAAGCTATTTTATCTGATCAACATGGTGCAATAATTGAAAATTCTTTATCAATATTAAAAGAGAATAGTTTAATAAAATATTTTATATTTAATAAAATTGATGAAGATCCAATTTTTATAAAAAATAATAAATGGTCTTTACTTACAAAAATTGATGAGAATATTAAGGTCTTAGAAAAAAGTAAAAAAGAACATGGTATTTTAAAATGTAATTTATGTAAAGAAGATGTTTTTCATTATGTTTATCCTATTCAGATTACTTCTTATAAATGGGGCTGGGTTCATATAGCTTTTTCACTTGATGAGTATAATAAAAATCTAAATATAATTTATAAAAATTTTATGCTAATTACATTGATATCTTTTTTATTTTTAGCATTTTTCACTTTTATTTTAACAAAATGGCTTATAAAACCTATTTTAGAACTTAATAAAAGTACTAAAGCTATTGTTGCTGGTAGTTATAAAGAGATACAAAACAAAGCTTCAAGTGATGAAATTTATGAATTAACAGATAATTTTAATATTATGCTTAAGTATCTAAAGAAAAAAGATGATGAAGTATTTAAATCATATAGTATATTAGAAGAGCAAGTAAAAATCAGAACTAAAGAATTAAATGAGCTAAACGAAAGTTTAGATTTAAGAGTTCAAGAAGAAGTTGAGAGAAGACAAAGTCAAGAAAAATATATTTATGAACAGTCAAAAATGGCACAAATGGGTGAAATGCTTAATAATATTGCACATCAATGGAGACAGCCTTTATCAGTGATTGCTACTGCAATTTCAGGAATAAAACTAAAAAAAGAGTTAGATATATTAGAAAATGAAGAGTTTGATAATAGTTATAAAATAGTTATGGAAAATGTAAGATTTCTTACAAAAACAATTGATACTTTTAGTAAATATACTGAAGATAACTATAATATAGAACTTGTAAATATCAAAAATGTTATTTCAGATTTGATTATAATGCATTCTGATATTTTGAAAAAGAATTTTATAAAAATAAATTTTGATATTAGAGATAATGATATTAATATTAAAACTATTCCAAATCTTTTATCTCATGTTTCATATAATATTTTAATTAATGCAAATAATGCTTTAATTAAAAATGAAAATTTAAAAGAAAAAATTATTAACATTAGAGTATTAAAAACAAAAGAAAATGTAATAATTGAAATAGAAGATAATGCAGGTGGAATAGATGAGGATATTATCAATAATATTTTTGAACCTTACTTTACTACTAAATTTAACTCAAAAGGCGTGGGAGTTGGTTTATATTTATCTTATGATATTGTAGTTAATCAGTTAAATGGAAAAATTAGTGTTGATAATGGTAGTTTAGGAGCTATATTTAAAATAGAACTACCATATTCTATAGAATAAAACAAAGCTTGTAGCTTTGTTTTATTTAGGGTCTTCTAGTTTAGCAACAATATCAGTATGAGAAAAAATTTGCCCTCTTTTTCTAATAATATTATTTACTATGTGATATCCATGATTTAAAGCAATTGCTATTGAACCACCAGATTTAAGTGCAATATCACCTGCAACATAAACACATTTAGCTGTTGTTTCATGATGTTCATCAAAAATTGGTTTAGAATTTTCATCAACTTCTACACCACAAGATTTTAAGAAATCAACAGGTGTAGTACCACCAATTGCATAAATTACTCTATCATAAAGTACGCTAAAACCGTCATTATAATTAACTTTTACTTTTCCTGCATCATTTTCTAAAGACTCAACATCAGTACTCATTCTAAGTCTAAGTTTTTCTTCTCCATGATATTTTGTTAATATTTCTTCATTTATTTCATTTAATCTTGAAAACTCAGCTTTTCTATAAACCATAGTTACATTGTTATTTTGATCAGCTAAATCATAAGCATATTCAGCAGCAGAATTTCCACCACCAACTACTAATACTTTTTCATTTGATGAACACTTATCAAGGTTAAAATTAACTTGTGCTTTTATTGATGGAGGGATTTTATAAGATGGTTTATTAGGTTTTCCCATTTTTCCAATAGTAATAGCAGCATTTTTTGTTCTTACAATACCATTTGATGTATGTACTTCTAAAAGTTCTTCAACTCTTACTATTTTTTCTACTTCTGTATTAAAAGAAGAATCAATTTTTTCACTATCAAGTAAATCATCAAAATAATCAAGTGTTGTCTCTTTTGTTCCATCAAAAAATTCTACATTTCCTTGTAAAGTTGCAACTTGACCTTTATAATCTTTGTCAACTCTTTTATTATCTTTATAAAATTTTCTAATAGTATTTGAGTGATTATCTGTTTTTTCAATTAGTAAAATTTCACCTATTTTATGTGAAGATGCTTCAATTGCACAGCCTATTCCACCAGGTCCACCACCAATTATTACAATGTCATATATTTTGTCAGTCATAATTCTCTCTTATTTTAAATATCTATTAATTTTAGCGATTATACTTAAATTTAAGTTTTTTTTCACTTAGTAATATTTGTAAGTAAGATTTAGATAAAATTGCCTAAATTAATACTAATAAAGGTTATAAAAAATATGGAAATGAAATATGGTGAAGTAGAAATAAGAGAATTTGATATTAATAAAGATGAAAACTTTTGGCCAAATACAAATAAAAAAAATTATATTATAGATATTGAGTTACCTGAGTTTATGGCTAAATGCCCAAGAAGTGGGTATCCAGATTTTGCAACAATTAAAATACAATATACTCCAGATGAAAAAGTTATAGAATTAAAAGCATTAAAAATTTATATTAATACTTTTATGTTTAGAGAAGTTTCACATGAAAATTCTGCTAATGAAATATTTGATACATTATATGAAAAATTAAGTCCTAGATGGTTAAAAGTTATTGCAGATTTTAAACCAAGAGGTAATGTTCATACTGTAATTGAAATAGACTCTGCAAAGATGTAGGTTTTAGCCTTGGAAAGATTAGTTACTACAACTCAAGCAGCCCAAATCCTTGGGCTTTCTTTACAAGGTATACATTACAGAATAAAAAAAAATCAATTAAAATCAATAAAACAATCAGGTAAAATATTTGTTTATATAACTGATAAAATGGAAAATGAGTCTGCTACAACTACTTCAAGTAACAAGGCAAAGCAAAATAATGAAATTAGCTTAGTTATTGAAGTTAAAGATGAACAAATAGCTTTATTAAAAAAATCACATAAATGGATGAAAAAACAGTATATATCTGAAATAAATAGATTAGAGAGAAATCAAAAAGATATGATGAATGTTTTAAATTCTGAAATAAAACTTTTACAAAGTGCATTTAATGAAATGCGTTCTATTTATAAGCCACAAATTGAAGAACTTAAAAAAAATAGTGATACAAACACATCTAAATTTATTACATTAAAAGATTTTTCACTTTTTATGAAGAGAAATAATAAATCTCAAAATGATATAAAACTAATTATATTAAAAGCAATAAAAGAAAAAGATAAAAGATTTATTTATAATAAAAGTGATAGAAAACTATTGATATTAAATTCAAATTTTGAAGATTTATTGTAGTAATTTTAGTTTATTAGAAAAATTAGTGCAAAAAAAAAGAGTACTTAAAAAGTACTCTTCTCCAGATACCCAAACACACCACTAAAAAAGGTGCCTTGCTATGTTCCCATCCTGGGGCGTTGTCTTTGATAATAATTGTAAGGGTCTAAAGAAGAGCACTCAAAATACCATTGTATTTTCAGTGCTTCTCTTTAAGAGGACGTATTATATCTTAAAATACTTAAAATATTTATAAATTAATAT
>NZ_WFKJ01000018.1 GCF_009208075.1 Poseidonibacter ostreae
AACCTGTAATATTTGCAACAAGTTAAATAAATTAAGCTACGTCATAATTTTGTAACTTATCTGTATACATGCCTAAAACTCTGAATAGTCTCTTTTTTAGACGAGAGCTTTTTTAATCAGAAAAGTTATATATTTTTAGAATCTTTACAAAGTTCAATAATCTCATGATATCTAAATTCATCAATTCTTGTTTTTATATCTTCTGTTAATTCTTTAGATAATTGTTCTTTATTTAACAATTCTAAAATTACTTTATTATCCATATTTTTACAAGCTTCAATTAGTTTTTCTAAATTTTCTTTTGAAATACTTTTATAATCTAGTTGTTTTGATTCTTCATTATTTTCTTCATATTTTAAATTTGCATCTATATGTTTTTCTAGCATTAATAAAAGTTCACCCTCTTCTATTGGTTTTGTCATAAAGTCATTTGCCCCATTATCAAAAGCATTTTTTTTATCTTCATTAAATACATTTGCAGAAACTACAACTATTGGTATTTTATTATCCTTTATTCTAATTCTTTTTATAACTTCTATTCCATCTAATTTAGGCATTAAAATATCCATAAAGATTAAATCAATATTCTCTTTTTTATAGATATCCAAAGCTTCAAGACCATCTCTTGCTTCATAAGTTTTAATTCCATAATAATGTAACAATTCAACAAGTAGTTTTCTATTTTCAATAATATCATCTACAACTAAAACTGTTTTTGTAAACTCTTTATTTTTAATACCAACAATCAAGTTTTTATCTTTTATTATTTTGATTAAGTCTTTTGTTGTATTCTTATAATCAACAGAAAAATAAAACTTGCTACCAACACCCTCTTGGCTTTTTGCATAAATAGTCCCACCCATTAAACTTACAAGTTCACTAGTAATTGATAAACCTAAACCTGTACCATTTTTATTATAATCTTCTTGTTTAATTTGCTCAAAAGGCTTAAATATTTTTTTTAAATCTTCTTGTTTTATCCCAATACCCATATCACTAACTTCAAAGAACAATTTATTCATACTTTCATATATATAAAGATTTATTTCACCTTTTTTTGTAAATTTCAAAGCATTACTTAAAAGATTAATTAATATTTGTTTTAATCTTTGTTCATCTAAAGTTATGTATTTAGGTAGATTATCATCATACTTAATATTAAATTTTAAACCTTTTGCTTTTGATCTAAATAAAAATAAAGCCTCTATTTCTTTAATAGTTTCATAAAAATCTATTGCTTTTGGAACAATTTCTATCTTACCTGCTTCAATTTTTGATAATTCTAAAATCTCATTTATTATATTTAATAGATAATTTGCACTCTTTCTTATAGTCTGAAGATTATCTTTTTCATTTGAATTTATATTTTTAGATTTTGAAAGTAGATTTGAAAATCCAAGTATTGCATTTAAAGGTGTTCTTAATTCATGACTCATTCTTGCTAAAAAGATAGACTTTGCTTTATTTGCACTTTGTGCATTTCCAATTGCACGTTTAAGTTCACTTTCACTTGCAATTAACTTTTGTGTATTATCTTTAAAAACCTTAACTGCACCTATCATATCTGCTACTTCATCTTGATATTTACTTTTATCAAGTTCTACATCCATATCATTTGATGAAAGTTTCAACATTAAAATTCTTAGTAAATCAATAGGATAAACAATTCTAAAAAGAACAATAAATGACGATAATAAAAAGATAATTATAGAAAATAAAACAATAACATTTACAGAAAATTCTAACTCTTTAACTTCTAATCTTGATTTATCTACTTCTGCTTTTGTTCTTGACTCAAAAGCCTTATAAAATTTATCTAAAGGTTGCATTATTCTAATCTTTGCTTCATGATATCTATCTGAATGCATAAGCTCTCGTGCAAGTTTAAAATCTGGTTTTTCTTTTATTGTATACTCACCTTTTTCATCTTGAAAAATACCTTTTATTGCATTCATAGCTTTGTGTTCTAAGGAAGTTAAAGAATCAGATTCTTTTTGTGATTGAATAAGTAAATCAAGCTCTTTTTTTGAGAAGTTTGCTCTTTTCATAAGTTCACGTAAAGATACCTTTTCTCCATCAAGTAAAGGCTCAATATCTTCCAAGGTATAAAAATCCCAAAAAATGCCTTTATATCTTTTAGGTCTAGGAAGTACTCCATTTCTAATATCAAGTACAGTTTTAAACTGTTTTTTAAACATATCATTACCAGTAATTACATATGTTCGTGCCATTCGTGTAAGGTCATCACTACTTTGTCTTAATTCTTGAGCTAATAATAAAGAGTTATACTGCATTTGATAGGCATTTTCTAATTCAAGTGTAGCTTTTTGGTATTTATTAACCATTACGGCTACAAAAATAAATGAAACTGTATTTAAAATAAACAGAAACATAAAAAGTTTCTTTAAATTCAAGCTATTTCCTTATATATATCTTATTTAATTTTTCTTATAATCTTAACGAATACGAAATCTATCAAGAGAAGATACAATGGATAAAAAATATACAATACTAATAATTGATGACAAGGCTGAAAATTTAAAATATTTAAAGGAAGTATTAAAAGAAGAAAAATATAAAATAAAAGCAACAATAGATGCACAATTTGCAATAGATTCAATTTTAGAAAATCCAGTTGATTTAATTCTTTTAGATATAAAAATGCCTGTATTAAATGGCTTCGATGTTTGTAAAATCATAAAACAAAACGACAAATTAAAAGATATTCCAATAATATTTATTAGTGCTCTTGATGATGTTGATATTAAAGTTAAAGCTTTTGAAAATGGAGGGGTTGATTATATTACTAAACCTTTTGAAGAAAGAGAAGTTAAAGCTAGAATTAAAACTCAATTAGAACTTTCAACAAATAAAAAAACTATTAGTACTTTATATAAACAGCAAGACTTTTTTTTAAAAAAAATCATTCATGAGATGAATACACCACTTGGAATAATTACTTTAAATGTAAATAGCTTAGAATCAAACCTAGGATTAAAAGATGAATTTGAAGCAATAAAAGCTTCTTGTAAATCGCTATCTTCAATTTATGAAGATATATACTATTTAAGTAAAAAAGAAAAAAGAATATTAGCATTAGAAGAAATTGATATGATGCTTTATTTATCTAAAAGAGTCTCTTTTTTTGATGAGTTAGCTACTGTTAAAGATATTGATATTGAATTGCATTTAGAAGATGACTTTTCTATAAATATGAATAAGTATGAGCTTGAAAGAGTAATTGATAATACACTATCAAATGCAATAAAACACTCATTTAATGAAACAACTATTGATATTTATTTAGAAAAAAATAGGGTTAGAGTTCAAAATTATGGACATGAAATAAAATCTAAAGATGAGATTTTTAAAGCTTTTCATCAAGATGATAATGAAAAAGGATTAGGATTGGGATTGAGTATTATAAAAGAGATATGCGAAAAATATAATATAAAAATAGAACTAGAAACAAATAAAAAGTATACAGAGTTTTCTTATGATTTCTCACATATTATAGTAGGATAGAGAATGAAAGTTTTTTTACTAGAAGATGATTTTGCATTAAATAAAATTATTACAAATTCACTTAAAAATAGAGGTTTTTTTGTCCATAATTACCATGATGGATATAAAGCCGTAGAGATGATTTTAAATAATTCCTATGACCTTTTTATTTTGGATTTAAATGTAATTGGCTTTGATGGCCATCAAATTTTAAAAATTATTAGAAAAAACAATAAAGACATACCTGTTATAATTATTAGTGCTCAAATTGATATTGAAAATATACAAAAATCATATAATCTTGGCTGTAATGATTATATAAAAAAACCTTTTGATTTTGAAGAGCTATTTTTAAGAATACAATACCATGTGCAAAAACTAAAAGTTACTGACAAATTCTTAACAAACTTAGATAACTCATTCTCATATGATTTATTAAAACAAGATTTATACTATAAACAGCAAGCTATTGAATTAAGTATAAAAGAGAAGCTTTTAATGACACTTCTTGTTCAAAACTTAAATAAGGTAACTTCAATAGAAATGATTCATGAATATGTTTGGGACTCAAAAGAGATGGAAGCGGTTAGTATGAGAAGTTTAATTCATAAGTTAAAGAAAAAACTTAAAAATGGTATGATAATAAATGTAAGAGGTGAAGGCTATAAGCTAATTAAACACTAGCTCTTTTATGTTTTATTAAAAATATTATAAAAAAGAGGTATAATCTCGTAATTATTACAATAGGAGACATAATGTCGCAAGAAGAAGAAATCCAAGTAGACGAAATTCAAGAAGAAGCTACTGAAATCATTCCAACTCCAGCTGTTGAAAAAAAAGAGTGGGATGTTCCAAAAAAACCAAGAAAACCAAAAATTACAAAGCTTAACAAAAAAAGAAAAGCTAAAAAAGAAGATAAAAAAGCTTTTGAAAAAAGAAAAGAAGCTAAGAAAAAGAAAGCTAAGAAAAAATCTAAACTTAAAAAAAATCATAATAAATAAGCATTAATAACATGCTTATTTATAGATAATTATCTATTATGTAAGAAACCTCATCAACTAATCTACATTTATCTTTTGGTAATGTTCCAGCTAGTGCTAAGCTATTTGAAGCATGATTTGATCTAAATATGACTTTATTCATAGGATTTAAAAGTTCTAAAAAGTACTTTTGTTCTTTAAGCATTTCTTTAGTAGACAATAACTCAAACTCTCCATCAAAGTTTTTAATAAACCTCTGTTTTGTATGTTGTTCAAGCATTAATTGTAAAGTAGAAAGATATGTTATTTTTATTTGATTTAAGATTTTTGCAGTTTCTTCAATATGCAATTTTGAATATTTTTTTCCAGCAACTCCAAGTATTACAGTTACTGATATTTTCATTCCTGCTTCATAAGCTTTATTTAAACCATCACACATTTTTTGATTTGAAATTGGTTTTTGTATTCTTTTTAAAACTTCATAAGAACCACTCTCAATTCCATAGTAAATTAAGTTTAAACCTTTTTCTTTTAATAATTTAAGCTCATCTAAACTCTTATCATGTAAATTAAAAGCAGAGGCATAAATAGAAACTCTTCTTAACTTTGGAAACTTATTATATGCATATTCTAAGATTTTTATTAAATGTTCTGTGTCGCAAGCAAGTGCATCACCATCTGCTAAAAACATTTTATTTGCATCACCATAAGAAGTTGCCATTTTATCAATATCTAAAAAAACTTCTTCTAATGGTCTTACTACAAACTCTTTTGATTCATACATAGTACAAAAGGTGCATTTGTTAAAACTACATCCTAATGTTGCTTGTATGATAATAGAGTTTGCTTCTGCAGGTGGTCTATATAAAGGTTGGTTATATGCTATCATTTAGCTGTTAAATCTACAACTTTTTCTTGTTTATTATGTTTTTCTTCTATTTCTTGCTTTCGTTCATCTTCCATCTCTTCATACTTCTGTTTTTTCCCAAATAGATACTTTTGAGATGTTTTTACAGAAAGATATCTAACTCCCAATAAAAAAACAATAACTCCAGCTAAAACAAATAAGTTTAAATTAACTGCACTTGAAAATAGCTCTTCAATTGTAGATAAATTCTCTTTATTAACTTTTACAACATTTACAATAAACTCTCGTAAAGCTAATATTATAAAGGCATCAACTAATAAAGATAAAGCAACTCTCTCTTCCCTGACATAGTTAACAACAGCTCTTACAATTTCTAAAAATATAATAAAATAAAGCATATAGATAATAAAATCCATAAGCATATTTGTTACAAGTGCTATTATAAAAAGAACACTTGCTATTGATATTTCTATATATAATTTATCAGAAAAAAAGTTTAATATTGTCTTTTTCATTCTATCCCTATTTTATATTACTTCTTTGATTGCTAACCAATTTTGTGGTATTTGACTACTTGGCTGATTTGTCATAAAAATAATAGCTGCAATCATACCTCTAGCACTAGAATCTCCACCTGCTTTTGCATTACAAATTAACATATCTTTTAAGTTTGAATACTTACTTAAAAGATGAATGATTCCTGAGAATCCCTCTGCTACATCACAAGCAGGACCAAATTCTCTAATTGTTTCAAAAGTATCACCTGCTTTACTATCAAGACCTTTTTGAACAAACTCTTGTATATTTCTATTTGATTCTTCTTTTATACTCTCAATCGCACTTATTACATCTTTTCCATTTAAGCATGATAATAATACTTTTGCAAAAAATAGTGTTGCACTTACAGATTTTTCTGAGTTATGAGTAAGTTTTACAAATTTTTCTACATTTTGTAAAAACTCTTCTTTTGATTTTGAAACTAATAGTAAAGGTGCAATTCTTCCAACTATTGATAAGTCTGTTGAATTTGAACCACTAGGAGTTACATTGTTTTTAATATTCTCTAATGTTTCTCTAGTAGCTCCATCTATATAACCATTATAAGATTTAACTTTTTCTTGCCAAAAAGATAAATACTCTTTTTCATCAAAAGCATCTTTATCTTTTACAAATTCATAAAGCCAATAAGTTTGATCTCCATAATGAGTAAATTCACCAGCATTTTTACCTTTATGCCAAACAGACAAAGGTTTGTTTAATTCATTCCAATTTAAATCATTATCTTTTAATTGTTTTTCATCATAGACCCAATGTGCACCTAAGCAGTATGCATCTGTAACTAATGATGTTAATATTAATTCTTCTATTTTTTTTCTATCAAACATATAAAATTTCCTTTTTATTTTTTATAAGGTTTTTCTACAATATATCCAAAATCAATTATTTTTTCTTCACTTGGTTTTAAAGTTATATCATAGCTTATTTTACCATTATCTTCTTTTTTTGTGTAGTTAGTGTTAGGAATTAAAGTAACTTTAATATCTTCATGCTTACTAACAGGTAATCTCTCTACTAAAGTTATAGTTTTTTCTTCTTTGCTATTATTTGTAATTGTATATTTCCATAATTTTTCTGTTTTTAATTTTGACATTGAAAAGAATGGTTTTTCTTTCATATCTTTGATTAAATCTTTTTTTACATCAATAAAACTATCAATTCCTAAATAAAGAGAAGTTTTTTTGTCTTTTTTTATTTCACCTATATATGATTGACCTATAAATGTTCCATCTAAATAAAGCTTAGTATTTTGAGTACTATATAACTTATCACTTTTAAAATCTACTTTATAAAATGCATTTGAACTTGAGTAACCATCTATTTCAATCTCATTTTTAGCTTTATATGAGTCATTTGAAAAAGTAACTGCATTTTTAATACCACTTAATAAATCAATATGTGAAGCTTTAAAAAATGCTTTTGTTGTTGTTTCATTATATGAAAAAGATGGAGCAACTCTAGAAGACTTCATCATAGCAGGTGCTGACATTTCCATAACTGCATCTGCTTGTGCATATGTTTTTTTCATAATTCGTGGGCTTACTATATCTAAATATTGAGGTCTAAATATTTGTGGATTTACTGCATTTGTATAGTTATAAGTATACATATTTATATTAATATTCTTAAAATCATATCCTGAAGCTTGTGTTATAAAAGATTTGTTTTTTATTTCTACTTTTTTATCTTTTGAACTTGTGTTTATTTCATAAAAACTATTTTTTGATATATTAAATGTAGGATATGAAACTACTAAATTTGAGCCATTTTTACAAGTAGCATTATAATTTAATTTTGAATATACATTTGAATTCTTTTTATTTGTTAATTCATTTAGTTCTTGATTATATTTTCTTAATTCTAATTGTAGTTTATAAACTAAATTATAGTTTGCTTCAACCTCTTTTTGAGTGTAAGTAGAAACTTCTTTTATATTTTTTAAATTTACTGCATCTTTTTCAAACTTGATTGAACTTAAATTTTGTATTACATTTTTTACACTTGTTATTTCATTTGTTTTAAATGCAATTTTTTGTTTGTACTCTTGGATTTTTGATGATATTGTATCACTTGAATAGTTATTTGAGATAATTGAAACATTTGATACTTTACACTCACCATTATTTAAAAACCTAATATCTTCAAATCTAACTTTTCCTATTAGGTCTACACTACTATCATTAGTATTTAATTTCTGATTTATAAAAGTTCTATTTTTATAAATATCTAAACTTTTTACATCTATATTTGCATATACACCTGTACTTAATAATGAGACGATTAATAAACTATTTATTTTTTTCATGACTTTTACCTATTCCAATTTTTATAATTTGTAAATGACGGAAACTGTTTAAGAAACTCTTCTTTATCAAAGGAAAAACAGTAAGAATCCATATATGCATTTAATAAATCATAAGATTTTTTAATCTCTAAAAACTTTTCAGGACTACCTTCGGGCATATCAGGATGGTACCTTTTTGATAGTTTTAGATATTTTTTCTTTACTTCATCTTTTGATAAACGAGATAAGATACCTAAGGTATCAACAGCTTTTTCAAATTCTTCATAATCCATATAATATTTCCTTTAAATTATGAATAACATTCTACTATATTTTATTTAAACGAATATAGTATGTTATCATTGTGCAATTATTGTAAAATACAATTTAACATTTAACATAATATAAAAAGGATTTTTATGATTTATACACTATACCATGTACATGACCCTATGTGTTCTTGGTGTTATGCTTTTAAACCAACTTTAGATGAATTAAGAAAAAATTTAAAAGATAATATTAAATTAGTTCATGTTGTAGGAGGCTTAGCAAAACATTCTAATGAAGATATGCCACTTAATCAACAAGAAATGATTTCAAATATTTGGTATGAAATAGAAGCAAAAGTAGGAACAAAGTTCAATCATGATTTTTGGAAAAACTGTAAACCAAGACGTTCAACTTATCTTTCATGTCAAGCTACTATGCTTGCACGATATGATAATAAAGAAGATGAGATGATTGAAGCTATTCAAGAAGCTTATTATTTAAAAGCAATGAATCCAAGTGATTCATCAACTTTAGTACAACTTGCAAAACAAATAGGAATGGATGAAGTTAAATTTGAAAAAGATTTACATTCAGAGAAAATAGAAAAAGATTTAATGGATGAGTTAAATTTAAGACGTTCTATTAATGTTAGAAGTTTTCCCTCTTTAGTATTAAAATATAAAAAAGAGACATATCCAATAAATATCCAATTTGGAGACTATAAAGCTATGCTTGCTCAAATTGAAGATATGATTGAAAATACTTATTTTTAAAAAGAAAAGATAGATAATCTATCTTTTCTTCTTCATTTGTAATTACTTAATTAGTGGGTCAACTAAGTGTAATGAATACATTCCAATTAAACCTATAATTCCAGCAAGTAAACAATAATAAATAGTAGGAATTATTGTTCTTCTTAAAGTCTCACCTTCTTGATCAAGTAATCCAACAGTAGCAGATGCTGCAACAACATTATGAATGGCAATCATATTTCCTGCAGCTGCTCCAACAGCTTGTAAAGCTACCATAAACGCAGTTGAAATACCTAAAGCATCAGCAACTCCAAACTGATATTGAGCTAACATCATATTTGAAACTGTATTACTTCCTGCAATAAATGCTCCAAGTGCTCCAACCATTGGAGCAAATAATGGATAAATTTCACCAACAGAAGATGCTACAAAGTTTGCCATGGCTACAGGCATTGAATCAAATCCTGAATCATTAATTCCAGAGTTAATTAAGATTCTAACTAATGGAATTGTAAAAATAAGTACAAAACCAGCACCTAACATTACTTTTGAAGATTCACTAACAGCAGCACCTATTTCTTTTACTTTCATACCATGTAAGAAATAAGTAATTAAAACAACAAATACTAAAATTCCACCTGGTAAATATAATGGAGTAATAGAATAACCTAAGCCCTCACCTAAAATATCTTTAAAAGGAATAACCCATGATTTAACAAAAGCTTTTGCTTCATCAGATACTCTAGTTAATACTAAAATAGCAGCAACTAATACATAAGGAATCCATGCTTTTGTTAAGCTCATTGGTACTTTTGAACTAAGTTCATCTAATTTAAACTCAAATTTTGAAACCCACGAAACAGGCCATTTCTCTTTTGGAGCAAAATCCCATGTGTTTTTAGGAATTAAAAAACCTTTTTTAGCTGCAAATGTTACAATTGGAAGACCTACAAGTGCTCCTATTAATGATGGAAATTCTGCACCTAAATAAACACCTGTTAAAGCATAAGGGATTGTAAAAGCAATACCTGCAAAAATCGCAAATGGTAAAATAGATAAACCCTCACTCCATGATTTATTTTCACCAAAAAATCTTGTTAGCATTACAACCATAAACAAAGGAATAAAAGTACCAACAATTGCATGAGTAATTGCAACTTGTGATGTAATTACTGACAAGTATTCATCCCAAGAAGAACCCATAGTTTGTAAAGTAAGTCCAATTCCTTCTGAATCTAAACCTTTGTTAATACCTATTAAAATAGGAGTACCAACTGCACCAAATGAAACAGGTGTACTTTGAATCATCATTCCAACCATAACAGCAGCCATTGCTGGAAAACCAATAGCAACTAATAAAGGAGCTGCAATAGCAGCTGGTGTTCCAAATCCTGAAGCACCCTCAATAAATGAACCAAATAACCACGCAATAATAATTACTTGAACTCTTCTATCTGCACTAACGTTATTAAACCCTTGTCTAATTACTGCAATCGCACCTGAATATTTTAGAGTATTTAAAAGTAAAATTGCTCCAAATATAATCCATAAAACAGCAACTGTAATAAGTAGACCTTGAACTGTTGAAGCAAGAACTCTATTAAAAGAAACTTCCCAAACGACAAATGCAACCGCAACTGTTGCAATATAAACTAAAGGCATTGCTTTTTTAGCAGAAACTCTAAGTCCTACTAATAATATACCTGCTAATATGATTGGTAATGCAGCAAAAAATGCTTGTAAACCTATATCCATTAGATTCTCCTTGATTTAATTTCAAAAAAAGAATAATCCTTAAATATGATATTTTTATGATAAAAAATAAAATAGCAATAAAATAGCATTACTTTATATTTTAATTGATTACTTTTGTAACAAAACTACATTTATAATTTAAGTTTAAGATAAGTTTATATGTTTAATTTTATTCTAGAGTAAACAATACTATAATACCTGCTATTATAAAAAGGATTTATATTTTATGCCAAACAATACAGTTATATATATTTTTAATAGAATAGTTAGATTATCAATTTTATTTTTTATTCTTTATCTAATCTTTACAAATTTTGGAACTTTTTTAATGATTATAGGTATTTTTCTAATACTTGGATTTATGTTTGTTTATAATCTAAAAAAGAAAATGAAAACGAATGGTTTCAACTTCCAATTTAAACAAGGTGCAAACTTTAATCCAAATGACTTTGCTAATTTTAATAATGCAAACTTTAATAACTCAAATTTTAATGGTTTTGCAAATGCACCAAGAATGGATGAAGTACAAAAAGCAAAAGATTTCTTTGGATTTACACACTCACCTACAAAAGAGGAAATAAAAAAGAAATATAAAGAATTAGCTAGAAAATATCATCCAGATATAAATGACCATGACGACACTATGATGAAAGATTTAAATCATTATAAAGATGTTTTAATGAGTACTGTTGAATAAATAATGTTTATTCAACAGCTTAGAAAACTCTTCTTAATAGTTGTTATTCTTGCATCCATTTTACTTACATATCTTTGGTATGAAGACTATTCATTTGCTTCAAACCCTTTATCAAAAAACATACAAAATAAAATATATAAAAAGCATCAAGAGTTAAGAGTTTTAACATATAGACATTTTAATATAAAAAGAGTTTTTCCTATAATAGTTTCAGACCAATTAGACTCTAGTAAGTTTGGAATGGCAGTATATTCAAAAGATAGACAAATAAATATCTATTTGAATAAAAATAGATTTAAAGAGAATGAAAACTATATGATAGATGATGTTATGCCACATGAGTATGCTCACGCAATTATGTTTGCATTAGGAAACTTTTCAAATGAAAATAATGGCCATCCAAAAGTATGGCAAGATATTTGTAAAAAACTAAATGGTTTAAGATGTGATAGATTTGTAAATCATAAAGATATATTAATAGAAAAAACCAATATATTTAAATAATTTAAAATAATCTTCATACACAATAATTATACTTTTTAGATATACTATTGCTTTTTTAAAGGATATATATGAAATTTTTATTAACATTATTACTACTTACAAACTTTGCCTTTGCAAGTTATACTATAAAATATCAAGGCTTGACACTTGGTAATATTGAAAACTTTGATACTATAAAAGATAATTACTTAGAAGCAACAGTTACAAATAAAATTGCTAGACTTTTATTAGGAAAAGATAAGTTTGTATTTTACAATGAAGATTATATTGGTAAAAAAGATGATGAAAATACTAAATATAAAAAAGATAAATATGCAATAGTTTATATACTAAAAAAAGCAGCAGCAAATAATACAAAAGATGAAAGAATAGAAGTAAAAAAAGATAAGTTTATTGATGTTAAATTTGATAAAAACTTTAACTTTATTTATAACTCTAGAAATAGAATAAAAAGTAAAGGTTATTTTGAAATGAAAGATGGAGAATTAGAAACTTTAATAGAAGAAATCAACTCAATAAAGATAATCAAGAATAAGTAAATTTAAATAAAAAAACAAAATACCCTTGACAAAAGTTAAAAAAAATACTAAAATTCCGTCCTATTAAACGTCGGAGTGTAGCGCAGCCTGGTAGCGCACCTGGTTTGGGACCAGGGGGTCGAAGGTTCGAGTCCTTTCACTCCGACCATTTTCACTTCCCTTTTTTAAATCACAAAATTAACAAAATCAAAATATCAATTTATTAAACTAATATATAAAATATACTAATTAACAATAATTTAGGCTAAAATACAAATAAAAAGGAATGTCTAATGATTCAAAAAATTATACTAATATTTATTCTTTCATTTTCATTTTTAATAGCTAAGGAAAATAAAATGTCAATTTATGATTTTAATGTAAAAGATATAAACGAAAATGAAGTTTCAATGTCAAAATATAAAAACAAAGTTTTACTAATTGTAAATGTTGCAAGTAAATGTGGTTTCACTGGCCAATATGAAGGTTTAGAGAAATTATACCAGACTTATAAAAATGAAGACTTTATGATTTTAGGTTTTCCTTCAAATCAATTTTCAAATCAAGAACCAGGAACTAATAAAGAGATTCAAGAGTTTTGTACTTTAACTTATGGTGTAGATTTTGATATGTTTGCAAAAGTTGATGTAAATGGAGAAAATGAGATTCCATTATATACATACTTAAAAAAAGAAGCTTCAGGAATTTTAGGTACAGAGAGTATCAAATGGAATTTTACAAAGTTTTTAGTAAATAAAGATGGAAAAGTTGTTGATAGATTTGGTTCAACTACAAAACCAAAAGATATTGAAGATGATATAAAGAAGCTTTTAAATAAATAAATTAACACTATAAATGAAAATACAAAAAGTTAAAAAATACGATTTATTCAAAAACAAAGAAATTTTAAAGCTAGAAAAATTAAAAAATCAAGGTGTTTGTAATATTTTATATAAAATACAAACACCTAAAAAAAACTATATTCTAAGAGTTTTTAAATATACTCATACAAATAAACAATCAAGAAAAAATGAAATCAAGATACAAAATAAAGCTTATAAAAAAGGTTTGGCTGCAAAAGTCTATATTCATGATAAGAATAAGTCTTTAATGATTTGTGATTTTATAAAAGGTGGGCATAAAAAAAGACTAAAGAAAAAAGATATAAAAACTTTAGTAAAAACTCTTAAAAAACTACATAATATAAAAACTAAAAATAAGCCATATAAAATAAAAAACGATTTTATAAACTATAAAAAAATATTAAAAGATAAAAAATCAAAACAGATTATCAAAGCATCTTTAAAAGAATTCAAAAAAATCAAGAAATATAAGTTTGAGAAAGTTTTATGCCATCATGATTTAAATAAAGAGAATATTTTGTTTAATAAAAACAAGGTCTTATTTATAGATTGGGAGTTTGCATGTGTAAATGATAGATTTTTTGATCTTGCAAATATTTGTATTGAGTTTGACTTAGACAAAAAACAAGAAGAAAGACTTTTAAAAGAGTATTTAAAAAAAGTCAGAAAATCTCATATTAGAAAGTTAACTTCATATAAAATAGTATATAAAAACCTTTGGAGTTTATGGTTTAAAGCTTTAGAACAAAGATAATTGACCTATTTCTTTTTTCTCTTCTTTTTTTTCAGTTAATTTTCTAGAAACTTTTTTAATACAAATAACCTCATCAAATAAAACTTTATTTACTTCATTTGTAACTTCATAGATATCTATTTTTTCATTTGGGTATATTTTAAATAAACTATTTACTTCTTTTATATCATCACTCTTTAACCAAGTAGCAAAATCTTTTTTTTCTAAAACTACGGGCATACGATGGTGTATTTTTCCTAATTTTTCATTTGCATCACAAGTAATTAATGCAATTGTAACTATCTTCATATTTAATTGTTTATCAAAATATTCATCCCAAATACCTGCAAGCGCTAAATAATCATTTTTTATATCACTTACAAGATATGGCGTTTTCTCTTTATTATCTTTTTCCCACTCGTAAAAACCATTTATAGGAATAATACAACGTCTATATCTAAAGGAGTCTCTAAAAGTTTTCTTTTCATAAATACTTTCACTACGAGCATTAATGTTCATAGAAGCCTTAGAACTTGCCCAAGAAGGCAAATAACCAAAGTGAGTATACAAATAGTTACCATTGTTTAATAAAGCAGGTATAGGAGTTGTAGGAGGAATATTATATCTAGGGTTTAGCTCTTGTATCATATCATTTTGTATTAGACTTGAAGCATCAATTTTAAATGCTTTATCATCATAAATACTTAATCGTCCGGGCATATTAATCTTCTTATATTTTTTTTGAAGTATATAATAATAAAATTTAAATATCTTCATTTAGAAAAAGGTTTATTTTGGTAAAATTCGACAATGCAATTAGAAGAGAAACTAAAACAACTACCAAACGATGCTGGCGTTTATCAATACTTCGATAAAGATGGAAGATTACTATATATTGGAAAAGCGAAAGTACTAAAAAATAGAGTTAAATCTTATTTTAAATTTACTCCAAAACTATTGCCATCTGATAAATTAGGTCCTAGAATTTATAGAATGATTAGCCAAACAGCTTGGATTGAATGGATTGTTGTACCAAATGAGCATGATGCACTAATCTTAGAAAATTCTCTTATTAAACAACTAAAACCAAAATACAATATTTTACTTCGTGATGATAAAACCTATCCATATATTTATATTGATTACACTGAATTATTTCCAAGACTTGAAATTACAAGAAAAGTTTATAAAAACAAAAATATAAAATATTTTGGTCCCTACTCTACAGGTGCTAGAGATATGCTTGATAGTATTTATGAGATAGTTCCTCTAGTTCAAAAAAAATCCTGTATAAAAGGAAAAGAAGCTTGTCTTTTTCATCAAATAAAAAGATGTCATGCACCATGTGAAGGTAAAATATCAACAGCTGAGTATTCAAAGATAGTTGATACTGCAATTGATTATATCTATAATAAATCTAAATTAATTTCAAAACTTCAAGAAAAGATGATGGAGTATTCAGAAGATTTCAGATTTGAAGAAGCTATGAAACTAAGAGATAGAATAAAAACAATAGAAAAATCTCAAATTAAATCTGGTGTAGATTTAGCAACAAACGAAAATATTGACCTTTTTGCAATTAAAGCCTCAAATAAAAAAGCTGTAGTTGTAAGAATGTTTATAAGAGATGGAAAGCTAACCTCTTCATCTTATGATTTTATAAAAATCAACTTTTTAGATGAAGATTTGAATATAGATTTAGATGAAGCCTATAAAAGAGCTATAATAAACTATTATGACAATGAAATTCCTGTATTGCCAAAAGAAGTGTTAACTGGAATTGAACTTGAAGATAAAGAGGATATTGAAGAGTTTTTATATAATAAATTTTCTAAAAAAATAAAAATTGTACATCCTAAAAAAGATAAGAAAAAAGACTTAGTAAAAATTGCTTTAAATAACTGTGATGAACTTCTTAGAATTGATTCATCAAGAAATCAAACTACAATATATGATGAACTTAAAAAACTATTCTCACTACAAACTATACCATCAAGAATTGAATCATATGATAACTCACATATGATGGGACAAGCAACTGTTGGAGCTATGGTTGTATGGAATGATGAGATAAATGGTTTTGAAAGAAAAGATTTTAGACACTATAACTTAGAATCAAAAGATGAATACTCACAAATGAGAGAGATGTTAATAAGAAGAGTTGAAAGTTTTGAAAAAAATCCTGCACCTGATTTATGGGTTATAGATGGAGGTTCTACTCTTTTAAAATTAGCCTATGATATTGTAAATTCAAGTGGAGTAAATCTTGATGTTATTGCAATTGCAAAAGAGAAAGTTGATGCAAAAGCACATAGAGCAAAGGGAGCGGCTAAAGATATTGTTCATTATAAAGATGAAAAAGGTGAATATAGAGCTTTAAAACTAGAAACAAGTGATCAAAGATTACAGTTTGTGCAAAGACAAAGAGATGAAGCTCATAGATTTGTAATAAACTTTCATAAAAAACAAAAAAGAAAAGAAGATAAACAAATCTCACTACTTCAAATCAAAGGAATAGGAGAAGCAAAGGTAAAAAAACTTCTTTTATATTTTGGAGAATTTGAAAAAATCAGAAGCGCATCAATAGAAGACTTGAAAGAAGTTTTAAACGAAAAGGATGCTACTGTTATATCTAATTATTTTAAAGAAAATGAGGATTAAAATTGGCAAAAATTTTAATAAGTAAAGAAAATTTGTTTCATAATTTAGAACTTATATCTAATCATGCAGGAAGTAAAGAAAAAGTTGCAGTAGTTTTAAAAGATAATGCTTACGGTCATGGATTATTAGAAATTGCAAAATTAGCAAGTGAATTTGGAATTAAAAAAGCAGTAGTAAGAACACTAGATGAAGCACTTATTATAAAGCAGTTCTTTGATGATATATTAATTCTATCTCAAAGAACTTTTAATACTTATTCACATACTTTTCACATAGCTTTAAATTCTTTAGAAGATATAAATAATTTACCTATGGGTTGTAAAGTTCATATTAAAGTGGATACCGGAATGCATAGAAATGGAATTTTACCAAAAGAACTAAAAGAGGCTATTTTAGGGCTATTGAAGCGAAACATTATAATAAGTGGTATCTTTACTCATCATAGAAATGCTGATTGCTTGGCTACTGATTTTTTCTGGCAAAGTTCGGTTTTTAGGCAAGTTAAAGAAGATGTGAAAAGTATATGTGAAGAACTTTCACTAGCTATTCCTAGCTTTCATTCATGTAACTCTTCTGCCCTATTTAGACATAATAATTTTAATGAAGATTTTGCCAGAGTTGGAATTGCAACTTATGGATATATTGAAAATGATTCTACATTTAATTTACCCAATTTAAAACCTGTTTTATCTCTTTGGGCAAAGAAAATTTCATCTAGAGAATTAAAAAAAGGTCAATGTATTGGATATGGAGCAACGTATAAAGTAAAAGAAGATATGCAAGTATCAACTTATGATGTTGGATATGGAGATGGTTTTTTAAGACTAAATGAAAATCAGGATTATTCAACACCTAAAGGATATAAAATTCTTGGTCGTGTTTCAATGGATAGTATCTCATTAAATAGTAGTGATGAAGAAGTTTGTATTTTTGAAGATGTAAGAGAATTAGCAAAACTACAAAATACAATCTCATATGAAATAACTACAACTTTAAGTAAAGATATAAAAAGAGTAGTAATATGAAAAAAAAGCTTACATCTTTAGTACTTCTTTCTACTCTTATAAATGCTACAACATTAACAAGTTTAGATATAAGATATGAGTTAGCAAAAGATTATGCTTCAAAAAAAAGTATAAATTATGATATTAAAAAAGCATACAACCTTTTAGTTGATAATGTAAATGAAAATCATGCAAAATCTCAACTCTTAATTGGAAGATTTTTTTTAATTGGTCTTGCTGTTGATAAAGATTATGAAAAAGCTCTTTATTACTTTAAAGAAGCATCAAAACAAAAAGAGTATACAGCAAACTGTTATATTGCATATATGTATGCTAGTGGAAAAGGCGTATTTCCAAACTTTGGTAGAGCTCATGTATTTGCTAAGAGTGAATATAAACAAGGTAATAAGGTTTGTAAAAAAGTTTGGAGAGATTATAACTTAGGGAAATACCCAAAAGACAAAGGTTGGAATATAGGAAAATATAATAACCCTATAGAATAAGGTTTATTATATTGTTTTTATTTTCTAGTTAAATTACAGTTTTCAACAAGGACATTATCTAAATTATTAAATACCTCTTTTGTAGCTGCTTCAATATTAACTGATAAATCAGATAGAGTATTATTATCCTCTTTATTTGCATTTGCATTAATATAGTTTTGAACACCTTTATGAACTTTTTCATGTGCAATTTTTAATTGGTTCCAAGCATTTCCTGTAACAAATATTCTAGAGTTACTTTCACAAGAATCAATCCATTTTCCTAAATTACAAGAGTGACAATCAACTACTGTCCAAGACTCAAATGTATCTAGTTTTTTGAAGTTATTATCTTTAAAGTTAATATGATCATTTTTATATTTTGCAATATCAGATATAAGCTCAACATCACAAACTTGTTCTAGAGTACTATTATCAATTTGTGCACTTCGTGTAAGTTCAATTAATCTTCTAGATAAATCTTTAACCTCTAAAGATAAAGTATCAATAGAAGATGCTGTTTGTGCATTTTCCTGTGTAACCGTATCTAAATCATTAATAGCTGTATTAATTTGAATCATTCCAGACTCTTGTTCCTTACTAGAAATAGATACATCATCAATAATATTCTTTGTTTGAATAATTTTATCATTAAGTTCAATATATCCCTCAATCATTTTAGATGAAATTTCTTTACCATGTTTTGATTTAGAACTTGCATCTTCAACTAAAGCTTTAATATCTTTAGCTGCTTCTGCTGATCTTCCAGCAAGATTTCGAACTTCTGCTGCAACTACTGCAAACCCTTTTCCTGCCTCACCTGCAGTTGCTGCTTCTACTGCTGCATTTAATGAAAGAATATTTGTTTGGAACGCTATTTGATCAATTACTTCAATAGCATCATTAATAGCTATTACTTTATCATTAATCTCTTCCATTGATGAAGAAGTTAATGATGCTAACTCTTTACCTGTTCTTGAAGAGTTATTTAATTCATCTGATAAAGATGCCATTAAAATAATATGCTTATTATTTGATTGAATTGTAGCTGTTATTTCTTCTATTGAAGCTGCTGTTTCTTCAAGAGATGCTGCTTGATTTGTAGAAGAATTTGATAACTTTTGTGCTCCATTTGATAAGATATTCGTTGAACTTGATAATTCAGTTCCTGAATTTGTAATCATTGCAATTAATTGAGAGATATTTGAACCTAAAAGAATAGTAGAAGTAACTAAAGATCCCATATCTCCACCCATTTGATTTAACTCTTTTTCAGCAATTGTAAATTTATAATTTCCACTTGCATAAGCATCAAGTAATTTATTTATATGATCAAATTTTATTTTTGTATCTATTAACATCTCATTAATATTTGTTCTTAATGCTTCAACTTCTTTTGTTGCACCATGAGATTTTATAGTATAACAGAAGAAACCATTCTTAACTTTTTTCATTACATCATCAATCTCTGAAACAACAATTCTATCTTGTTCCATAGATTCAGATGTTCTTTTGATTTGTTTATTGATTTCTTCAGACATTTCAGAGAATTCATCTTTACCTTTTATAGTAAGTAATGTAATATCATCTTTTTCTCTTAGTGTATATTTAAAGAAATTAGATAAACCTTCTTTAAATGTTTCTAAAGAATTAATAATATTTTTCGTAATATATGAGGCAGTTATAAATACTATTAGTAATAAAATTAATGTAATTAAAAGTGTACTTATAAAAGTTTTATATAATGAATCTTCAATAGAAATTACATTCTTTATAAGTTCAGAAGATAAATGATCATCTACTTTTTTTAATAAATTTATTTTCTTTGTAATTTGACCAAACCAATAAGTTGGTTCATCACTAAATAGATTTATACCTAATTTATATAAAGCTACCATAGCAGGACCATCACTAACTTTTATAATTTTATCTAACTCTCGTATATCAATATTATTAGTAGACGCAGCTGCAACTTTTGGTAAGCCATCATGATATTTTGCAAAAGTTTGCTCTACTGTTCTAATTAGTTCTAGCTCAGCTGATTTAAGATTTGGAAACTCTTTATATTTATCTAATAACTTTAACAACTCATCATATTGAGCATTAACATTATTTTTATATTTTTCATCTCCACGAATAACAAAGTTTTTAAAGTTATGAATAATACCACCATATCCAATATACTCTCCAACAGAAGCTATTAATTTATGCTTATTAACAGAATTAAGTAAAGTAGCTCTTATTCTATTTACTTCATCAACTTCTTTTCCTTTTACTGTTTTATTAAAAAAATCAATTGAATCTTTTGTTGCATAATGTTTAAAAGTATCAAGATATGAGTCTTGTTCTGAAACAAGTTTTCCTAATTTTTCTCTCATTCCAGGAGCAAAAGAGTCTCTACTTAAAGTATTTGCTCCAACAGCACGTTCAATACCAGCTCTTTCTTTTGATAATAAAAAACTCACAAATGCAGTAATTCCTTGTGATAATTCTGTATTATCTGTAAGTTTAGAAAGAACTACAACACTATCAAGTAAGCTTGCATTTGTATTTGTATAATAAGAAATAGCTTTTCCAACTTTAATAGATTGAGTATCTACTTGTTTTCTTATTTGGGATATATTTTCTAATCTAGAAATTATCGTTTCTATATTTTTTTCTAAAACTTTAGAATTAAAAGATTTAGAAATATCATCTTTAAAACTCTTATATATCTTGAATCGTTCATTAGTAAGTTTTCTTTGCTCTACTAACTCTTTTGCAAATTTTTTGCCTTTACTACCAATAAAGCCAGCAGTCATTCCTCTTTCTTTTTGTGTTTCATGCAAAAGTGCTGAAATAGACTTTGAAAATTCTATTCCTACTTCTATTTTTTCTACTTTTTTTATTTCTTTATACATTGAAATATTTTGAGAAACTGCAAAAAACAACAACCCCAATAATGGTAAAGAAACAAGTAATAATAACTTTTTCTTTATGGTTAAATTATTAAATAAATTCATGACTATCCCCGTTTAAAATAAATTATGAGTACATTATAATTCAAAAATAATATTTTTAAGATAAATTTTTGCAAAAGATTTTTATATTTAATAGAAAATAATTATTTATAGCAGAAAATAATTATTTGATTTGACTAATGTCTTTTAATATATATTCGATTTTATTGTTATCAAGATATTTTGTAAATAATTCAAAGTTTAAAGCAACATCACTTTTATCAAATCCAGCTATTGAAATGACTACTTTTCTTTTCTTATCAATAATTTTAGGTAAGGATGAGAGTTCTAGTTTTTTTGATACTTCAATCATCACATCAATTAAATCATTTTCTCCACAAGAGGCAGTTAAAGTTAATCTATATTTTGATTTTGATATTGGAAAAAACTTTTCTAAAGCTTCAATAACCATAGATTGACTCATTGAGGGAAAACCTGGAGTAAAAAAGAATCTTTCCTCTAAATAAAACCCAGGAACATTGTTAACTACATTTTTTAATAGTTTTGCATTTGAAGGAAGATATGCCATATTAATTCTGTGAGGATAAGCTTCTTCTTTAAATTGATTTAAAATAAGTTGCTTTGCTTCTTCATGAAACTCCATCTTGTAATCTGTAAAAGCTTTCGCAGCTATTACTCTTGTGTAATCATCAGGAGTAGAACCAATTCCACCAAAACAAAACATTACAGAATTTTTATCAGCTTTAATAAGATTAAAAATATCATGCATTAAAGTTATATCATCTTCTATTACAAAAGAGGCTTTATGTTCCCAACCTCGCTTTAGAAGCTCGCTATTTAAAAAAGGGAAATGAGCATCAATACGACGTCCATTTAAAAGTTCTGTTCCAATAATTACACTATAGAAATTGACTTTTTTATTTGACATTAGATTTTAGATTGAATAAGTTCATCTATTTCATTAACAATAACTTCAATAGTTCTCTCACCATTAACTTTTGTTAATATATTTTTAGAAGTATAAAACGCTTGGATTGATTTTAAAGGATCTGTATATAATTTCATTCTATTGTTAAATATTTCAACATTATCATCACTTCTTACAATTTTGGCATCTGCAGCACGTCCTAAAACTCTTTGACAAGCTACTTCTTTTGAAACTGTAACTTCAATAACATTTATTAAAGAGACTTCAACTTCTTGCTCTAAATACTTATCTAATGCATTCATTTGTTCATCAGATCTTGGATAACCATCAATAATTACCACATCGTTTGGTGCATTTTTTATAGCAATGATAATTGTTTCAATCGCAATTTCAATTGGAACTAAATTCCCCTTTGAAACAAAAGAATCAATTATAGCTCCACGTTCACTACCACTTGCAATTTCTGCTCTAAACATATCACCTGTTGAATAATGAGTAATATAACTATGTTTTTGTGCAATTAACTCAGCATCTGTTGTTTTACCAGAACCTGGTGCTCCAATTATTAAAAATAGTTTTTTCATTTGTTTTCCTTACTTCTTGTACATATATCTTTTAAATTTTTGCTATTTTATCAAAAAAGAGCTTTTATTTTTTACACTTATCCTTGCATCCCTGCACTACTCATTCTTTTAGCTCTTGCTACATTATGATTAGTTCTTGGTACAACAATTTCTTTTTGTTTCTCTTTTCTTCTTGGGTCTTTTTCTACAAAAATTTTCTTTTTTGTAAAAGGATCCATTTCAGTATAATACATAACAGCAGAATAAGTTCCAGGCGTTGGAATAAATACTTGCGCTTGTTCTGGATTCATTTTTAATTCATGAGTCGTAAACTGTTTTAAATCATGCATATGCTTTTCTTCACATCCAGGGTGCGCTGCAATTAAGTAGTAAGTTAAGAACTGTTTTTTACCAGATTTTTTATTTAAATCATCATACATCTTTTTAAAATCTATTAGAGTTTGTTTCCCTGGTTTTCCCATATGATGTAAAACCTCATCATTAGTATGCTCAGGTGCTACTTTCATTTGTCCAGAGATGTGATGGTCAACCATCTCTTTTAAATATTCATGTCCATGCTTTTTATCAGCAGTAATTAAATCATACCGTACACCAGATGCTACAAAGGCCTTTTTAATTCCAGGTATCTCTCTTATATCTTTTAATAATTGTATATTTCTAGAATGATCAACTTTCATAGTACGGCAAAGTCTATGTGCATCTACACATCTTTTATTTTCAACACAAGTTCCAAGCTTCTCTTTTTTCTTACACTCATAACCGTACATATTTGCAGTTGGTCCCCCAACATCAGAAATTATTCCTTTAAAATCTTTTAAAGTTGTAAAATGCTTAGCTTCTTTTAAAATATTGTCTTCACTTCTTGTACGAATTGTTCTACCTTGATGTGCAGCAATTGCACAGAAGTTACACTCTCCCCAACATCCATGATGTGTCATAATTGAGAACTTAATAGTTTCTAAACACTTAACTTTTCCATGTTTAGCATCATAAGGATGAGCATCTCTTTGATAAGGGAAAGATGCAATTTTATCCATATCTTCTTCTTCCATATGGTCACTTGGTGGATTTTGTATTAAATACCTAGAATCTACACCTTGACATAATCCTTTTGAATATACAGGGTCATTATTATCATAAAAAGTTTTGAAAAGGTCAATATATTTTTCTTTTTCATCTAAACACTCTTGATGTGTAGGGATTTGAATATACTCTTCAACTGGTTCTTTTGAAATATAACAAAGACCATTAATAGATCTTGGATCACCACCATCTCTTAAAGTATTTCCTAAATCAATAATTGCTTGCTCACCCATACCATAAATCATATAGTCAGCTTTTGAATCAAATAAAATAGGTTTTCTTAACTTATTAGACCAATAGTCATAATGTGTTAGTCTTCGTAAAGAGGCTTCTATTCCACCAAGTACAATAGGCACTGTACCTTTAAAATATCTTCTAATTAAATTTGTGTATACCATAGTAGCTCTGTCTGGTCTTCTTTCATTTTTTCCACCAGGCGTATAATCATCAGAATTTCTAAATTTCTTAGTTGAAGTATAATTTGAAACCATTGAATCAATACTTCCACCACTAACTCCCCAAAAAAGTTTAGGCTCCCCCATTCTTTTAATATCAATATCAGAATTTACATCTGGTTGACCTATAATTCCAACTCTAAGACCTATATCTTCAAGTATTCTTCCGACTACTGCTATTCCCATAAAAGGAGAGTCTATATAAGCATCTCCTGTTATTAGTACAACGTCAAGTTCATACCAACCTCTCTCATGCATTTCTTCTAAAGTTGTTGGTAAAAATTTATTTGGTTTATTTATATTGCTCATTATAATTTCTTTATATTTAGATAGTATTTATTCTCGTATTGTGCCACAATACCTTTTAATATTACACAATAAACTTAAAGTTGAACTATTTTTGTGTTAAATTATCATCTATTTTTTTAATATCTAAAATCATTGCAACTTTTGATTCATTATCCTCTTTAATATCTACTAAACTTTGAATTAATGTACCTGTGCCTAAGAAATGATTTTCAATATGTTGAATAGAACTTTTTTTAGCAATTGAAATATTTTGTAGAGTTGAAACTAAAATACCAATACAATGCTCAACATTATCTTTATCATATTCAAAAAGTATAATATTATTTAGTTCCTTATCTTCAATAGATTCATTAACAAAACTTCTTATATCAAGAACTGAAATTAATTTCTCTTTATATAAAACCATTCCTTTAAAAGGATTATCTTTATTCATATCTATTGACTCTTGTAACTCATCAATTACTAGTGATTCTAAAACATTTTTTGCATCAACTGCTAAAAACTTACTTCCTATATTAAAAGTAGCAAGCTCAATACTATCTTTATTGAAAACTTGAGTATTATTTAAATTTGTAGACTTATATTCGTTTTTATATATTAATTTATTAGAGATATTAATATCACCAATTTTAATAAATACAAAACATAAAACATCATTGACATAATCATCAACCCTACTTTTATACTCTCTGTAGCCTTGGGAACATCTAACACCAACAGCATAATAACATCCATCAAATTCAATAATCTCACTATATTTATGCCCATTTTTTACATTAAAAAACTTATCTTCTAAATTTAAAAAAGCACCAACTTTAAAGTCTTGATTAGTTGAAGATATTATTTTTTTAGACCTATTAGTAAAAAAAGCAAAAACTCCTTCTTTTTTTTCATGATTACTATCTTTAGGAAGTGTTTCTTCTAACATTGAGTTAAATTGAGGTGTAGAATCAAAAACTATTGCAATACCACCATTAATCTTTTTTTCATTTTTTAAAGATCTGATTGCGCTTGAGTATACATAAGTTGATTCATTTTCATAAAGATTTGATTTTTCAAATTTTGAAACACAATATTTTGAAGTATCTTCAAGTTTAAGTGTTTTTTCAACCCATTCGCAAGATAAAACTTTTCCAATTAGATAATCATCTTTAGAATTAGAAACGGCAATAACTTTTCCATTTTTATCAAAAACTAAAAGATTAGTATATACAGTATATAAATCATTAATATATTTTAAAATTGATGATATTTCATCTTTTTTATAAGATATTGAATCTATATCATCAAAAGCCTCTCTAAAATATGAGGTTAAAGCCCACCATCTACAATCATTTGCTCTTTCATATAAGTTTCTATCCATTATATCTATTGCTAAAGAAGATAAAAACTCACTATCTTTCATAATAGAAGAGATAATAGTTTGGTTCAGATTTGATAAAGATGAGTTAGCTTTTGTACCAGTAATACCAATTTCATTAAGTAATGATTTTGAAAAGTCTCTATTTGATGAGTTAAGTTTACTCTGAGAAATATTACCATTCCAAATAACACGACTTAAATTATCTTGAATAGTTTTACTATTTGTAAATACATCTTTTAAATCAGAAGAAAAATGCTGTTCATTTTGCATCATTGATTCAATAATATTTTCATCAATATTTAGTGTATTTAATTCATCACTTAAAAAGGCATACTCTAAAGGTATCATAATATGTCCATACCATTTAAGTCCATTAAAACCCTGATATCCATTTGTTTTACATGTTTTTGCTACATAATCTCTTCCTGCAAAGGTTACTATTTTATACTCTTCATCTAAAACAATAGGAAGTTTTGAACCTAAAGGAATATACTCTTTATCACTTGAGGCAATTACTATACCATCTTCATCTAAAATTGTTAATGCTTCTTTATTTCTAGTTTCAATTAAGTTATTAAAAATACCTTTCATCTCATCAGTAAATCTAAAACATAAACACAAAACTCCTAACTCTTCAGATTTTGGGTCATTTGTTTGTGTTACTTTATATGAATAGACTAAACTTCTTTTATATTGAGGAATAAAATCATGATATTTATATGTTTCAACATATTCATCACTTGTATTTAAAACTTTTTGTATAAAAGTATTTTCAATTTTATCAACTTTTATATCATCATTTAATCTTGCTAACACTTTTCCATTTTTATTTGCTAATACAATATCAAAATAAACCGAATAATTGGATACATACTCTTTAAATCTTTCTTGAATTTGTTTTCGGGCAATAACACTATCTTTATTATAATCAGATACATATGAGTTTATAAAGTTTCTAATATCATCATCTGTTGCTAAAAATCCAATATCTGCAGTTCTTTCAAAAAGATTTCTAATTACTATATCAATAGCTACTTGAGATTTAAACTTCATCTCTTGTGTAACTTTCTTAATTGTTTGTTCACTTAGATGATTTAATAATGTTGATGTAAGATTTAAAAAATTATCTTTTGTTTTACCAATATCAATATTAATATCACCTAATTGACCAAGTAAAGCAAAAATATCCCAAGAAGAACTTAATCGACCTAACTCTTCACGATACTTTTCAACATCTTCTATATGTTTTATTATTGGATAAATCTCTTTTTTGACATTTATCCCTTTATAATTAATAAGTTTACTTGACATTCTTATACTCCTACTATATGTAGAATTATACATTTTTTTAAAAAAATAATATTTTAATGACTGTATAAATAGTATGCAGTATAGTTAAATAATATACTAGTTTATTTACTTGCTTAAAAAATTTTGAGTAATATTAGATAAATTGAAAAATAAAAGTTCTTCATATACATTATAAGTTTTGACTGGAATATTTGAATTACCTGATAAAGATTTTGCATATAATAGATTTTCTCTTTCTTGTGTAAAGATTACTTTTATCTCATTAATTCTTACTTCTTCAACCAAAGGTTTTATCTCTAAGGCACTTAAAACTCTTTTCTTTTTTTTATAAACATTAATTTTAAATCGTTTTGTAAAATAATCTAATCTTTCATCAAAAACAAAAATATTATATATTTCACTTTGTATTAATCTTTTTTTTGTTTTTAAAAAAGATTTATCTAATTCTTGTAAAAAAAGTTCATAGTTTGCTTTATATTCATCTTTATTATATGAATCAATTTCAGTTAAGACAGCATAAATGTTTTTTGCGACAGTTCTTAATAATATAGGATCAAGCCAAACATATGGATTATCAACACCTTTATATTTTAACTTCTCAATATTATCTGACATATTTACAATATTTAATTTATTATTAGCTTTTAAAAACATTTTTTCATATTTTTTCTCTTCTTTTAAAGAAAATGTAAAATATGCTCTTGTATTTGATAAAGATTGAATTTCACTAGAGCTAAGTTTCAAGTTTTTATTAGAAAAACTATTTGAAATAGTCTTTATACGAATATGATTTTTACCAATTTTTTTAATTATATGAGCCTCAAAAGGTAAAGTAGTAGTAACTTGAAATTTTGAGAAAAGTAGAATTGGAAGTAGTAATAATAAAAATTTATACATTACTACCTCCTCTTTTTAGTTCAGTTTTATGATAGTTGTTCAGTTTTTCTTATTCTTAAACTTAAATCTTTTAACTGCTCAGCATCAACTGGTGATGGAGCACCTGTTAATAAACATTGAGCTTTTTGAGTTTTAGGGAATGCAATAACATCTCTAATAGAATCAGTTCCAGCTAAAAGCATAATTAATCTATCAAGTCCCATTGCAAAGCCACCATGTGATGGTGCTCCATATTGAAGTGCATCAAGTAAGAAACCAAATTTCTCTCTTTGCTCTTCTTCAGGAATTCCCATTAGTTCAAATACTTTTGCTTGAATATCTTCTTTATGAATTCTGATAGATCCACCACCTAATTCCATACCATTTAAAACAATATCATATGCAATTGATTCAATAGCTTCTAAATCACTCGTATCTTCTAATGATTTAGGCATTGTAAATGGATGATGAAGTGCTTTAGTTTTTCCATCTTCAGTTTCAAACATAGGGAAATCAACAACCCATAAGAACTCATAAGCATCTTGGGGAATTGAGTTTGTTTGCTCAGCTAGGAAAAGTCTAAATCTTCCCATGTAATCCCATACAGTCTTCTTATCCCCTGCTCCAAAGAATACAACGTCACCAACTTCAAGTTCTGTTGTTTTAACGATTTCTTCTAAATCAGACTCTGAGAAGAACTTAGTTAATGGACCTTTAAGACCATCTTCTTTCATTTGGAAGTAACCTAAACCTTTAGCTCCAAACTTTCTAACATAATCTTCAAAACCTTTCATTTGTCTTTTAGAAAATAAGTTATCTCCATTTGGACATTTAAGTGCTTTAATTCTGTTGTTCTTTTTATCTTTTGCAATATCAGCAAAGATTTCATTTGTAGAGTTAGCAAAAATATCAATAACATCAACTAAAGGCATATCAAATCTGATATCAGGTTTATCTGAACCATAAGTTTCCATTGCATCCCAGTATCTCATTCTTGGGAAAGTTGATGGAACTGGTTTTCCACATTTTGTAAATACATCAGTAATTACTTTTTCAGCTACTTTAATTACATCTTCTTGATCACAAAATGACATTTCAACATCTATTTGAGTAAATTCAGGTTGTCTATCAGCTCTTAAATCTTCATCTCTAAAACACTTAGCAATTTGGAAATATTTATCAAATCCAGATACCATTAGTAATTGCTTAAATAATTGAGGAGATTGTGGAAGTGCATAAAACTCTCCACCATGAACTCTTGATGGAACTAAATAATCTCTAGCTCCCTCTGGTGTAGATTTTGTTAAAATTGGAGTTTCAACATCTAAGAAACCTAATTCATCTAAAGTATTTCTAACTTGAATAGCAGCTTTAGATCTTAATTGAAAAATTTCAAAAGATTTTTTAGATCTTAATTCTAAGAATCTATTTCTTAATTTAATTTCATCATTAACTTTTTCATCATTTAAATCAAAAGGCATTGGCTTAGATTTATTTTCAATAGTTAATTCACTTAAAACAATTTCAATTTTTCCTGTAACTAAATTTGGATTTTCTAATCCCTCACCTCTAGCTCTTACTGATCCCTTTGCTACTAATACAAACTCATCTCTAACTGTTTCTGAAATAGGAAGAATAGCAGGATCTGCAACTAGCTGAACTAAACCACCCTTATCTCTTAAATCAATAAATATAATTCCACCGTGATCACGTCTGCTGTTTACCCAACCTGCAACAGTAACTTCTTGACCGATGTTTTCTTCTGTAACTTCTGTACAATAATGTGTTCTCAATTCAAACTCCATAAATATAAATATCCGCGATTTTATCTAAATCTTACTTAATTTCTAAAAATCCATAAGCTGTTGTTTTTAATAGTTTTGGTTCATACATTACTTGATTATCTTCAACTCTAGTTGTAATTAAACCTGAAATATTCTGATCATATAGATAATTTACTCCAACTAAAGTAGAATAATCAACCCAATTATAAAGAATATCAGAACCATAAGAAAGAACTGTATCTCTTAAAGTATCGTCAACACTATCAATAGAGCTTGCAAGAACTAAATTTGATCTATCTTTTTCTTGTGTTAATGTTAAAACTTTGGGATTATAATTAATTTGAGTTGATAGAATAACCTTTGGATATATATTATAAGCTCTTAATTGTGATAAAAGTATTGATGTTTTAACAATAGATGTATTTAAAAATAGTGTAGAGTTTTTAATTCTATAATCTTTTACAATACCTTTAAAGTAATTTCTTTTTTTCTTTATCTCTTTTACTACTTTTATATCAAAAAAAGTTGTATCATAAATAGTTTTTATTTTATTTGTTAAAAATGATTTTTCATAAAACATCGTATTATTTGTATTTGAATACTCAAATAATTTATTTACCTGATCTTTATATGAAATTGCTCCATAAATAAAGTTATTGTTATGACTTACTAAATTTTGTTTATTTGTTAAAGGTAAATATACTTTTAAATCACTTGTATCTGCACTATGTAAAAACTCAGTAACTCTAGGCGTAAACAATGCAATAACATTTGTAAATCCAGCTTCTTTAGCATCATAGAAAGCTTTTTGTATACTTTGTTCATCTTCAGATAAAGTATCAAATACTTTTAATTCATACTTGATTTTTTTATAATCAAAATATCCTAAAACTGTATTAATAGAAGATTTTGCATATTTAGCAACTATTTTTGAAGGGTAAATAACTGCAAGTTTCATTATTTCACTATTATCAATAATAGGCATTTCATCTTCTATAATTGGATCTTCAATTATTGGCTCAATCTCTTCTTCAATAGGCTTAATTACTTCTTCTTTTTCAATTGGGGTACCAATATCAGTTTTATCAGGAAGTTTAATTTCCACCTCTTGTTTAGTGCTACATCCAACAAAAAAGAATGTGATTAATAAAAAGGATAATAAATATTTCAATTTGATAACTCCAGTATATTTTTAATTCTAAGCATATCATAATATGCATCTTTTTTAGAAGATGGATTTCTAAGTAAATAGTTTGCAGAAAAAGTTGGAACTAATTTAATATTTCTATATAAACACTCTTTCCCTCTTGCTTGTGAAAACTTATCTTTCTCATTAAATAAATAAGAGTATGTATTCTCACCCAAAGATACTATTAGCTTTGGTTTTACAAGTTCAATTTGCTTTAATAAATACTCATTACAAGACTCTATATGTGATTTATTTAAACTATTTGAACTTTTACATTTTACTAATGTTGTTATATAAACATCTTCTTTTTTTATATTTAAAACATTTTCAATCATCTTTGCTAATAATTCCCCTGATTTTCCTGCATAAAAAAAGCCTAAATCATCTTCGCTATTTGATGGTTCATCACTTATAAACATAATATCAGCTTTAGGGTTTCCCATTCCAAATAAAACATTTTTTCTAGTTTTGCTTAACTCACATAAATAACAGTTTTCTACATTTGATTTTAATGCAAAAATATTATCAGGTAGTTTCATATTTTTTATATCAGGGGGTAATAAATCTAAAGATTTATGAAAAGAATAACCCATTGATTTTTGTAAGTGTAAATTATATAAAAGTTTTTGTTTTACTAGTTTTGTCATAATAAATTGTACAAAAAACTTTCTTTTATGATTATTTGTTCCAATTATATGAACATATTTAAAATTATATTTGACTTTTGTTCCATTATTTTGTACAATTACTTCAAATCAAATCAGGATACATAATGACAGCACCTAGTTTAAGAAAATTAGAAGTTGATTTAAATGTAAATAAAACTACTTTGCATAATTGGAAAAAAAATCGTCCTAAGCTTTATGAATTCATTATAGAGTCGTATAAAGATAGAGAAATATTAAAAAAACATTTAGAATCAATGATTAAACAAAAAGAGTTAATAGAAGAAGAAATCGATATTACTAAAAATAGAATAATTTAATATATAAACTTATGGAGTCATAGTTTTAATATGACTTTTTAAAAGCACGCGAAATATTTGAAACTACGGCTTCATAATTTTGTATATTAGTATTTGAAATTTTATATTGTGAGATTTTTAAATTATTAAATAAGAGATATAAATAAGGAAAGAATTCCTTATTTAAAAAAGATATAAATTATTTATATCTATGAGTGATTCTACCTTTATCTAGTGAATAAGGTGTAATCTCTACTTTTACTTTATCATTTGGTAAAATTTTAATATAATGCATTCTCATTTTTCCTGAGATATGACATAATACCATATGACCATTATCTAACTCTACTTTAAACATTGCATTTGGTAATGCTTCAGTTACTTTACCATCAATTACAATTACATCATCTTTTGCCAATTTAATCTCCCTAGTCTACTGTACTTAATATTACTGCTTTACCATTTATAACGGCAACTGTATGCTCATAATGACTTCCTCTTAATCCATCTTCAGAAACAACATCCCATTTATTATCTAAAATAACTGGTTCTCGCATCTTTTGACAGATCATAGGCTCTAAACAAAAAACCATTCCATTTTTAATCTTTGGACCTGAGTTAGTTTTTCCATTACCAATATAGTTTGGAATTTCTGGTTCATCATGAGGTTTTTTACCTATTCCGTGACCACAAAATCTTACTAGTGGTTGATAACCTCTACTAACAATAAAATCTTCAATTAATTTAGAAAGTTCTTTAAATCTCATACCCTCATGAATAGAATCAATAGCATGATATAAAGAATCTTTTGCACAAGCAATTAAATCTTCATCTTCTTTTGATATTTTACCAATAGGCATTGTGATTGCAGCATCTCCATACCAACCATCAATCTCAGTTCCAATGTCGATACCTAAGATATCTCCTTCTTTTAAAACTACATCTGATGGAATACCATGAATAATTACTTCGTTTAGAGAAGTACATATAGCATTTGGGAAACCGTATAAGCCTTTGAAAGATGGACGAGCATTTAGATTATCTAAAAACTCTTCACCCATAGCATCAACTTCTTTTAAAGTCATACCAGCTTTAACGTTTTCTTTAAGATAGTTTAGAGTCTTCGCAACTGCAATATTTGCAGTACGAAGTTTCTCAATTTCATTTAATTTTCTTAATGGGATAGCCATAAGTTTTATAGACCAACCGCACTAAGCGTTTCATATTTATTTGTATATTGTTGTGCTTCAATTTTTCTCATAGTATCAATAGCAACTTGTACAACAATTAGTACAGCAACCCCTCCAAAATAGAAAGGTACTCCCATAGCTTTAACAATAAGCCATGGTGCAGTTGAAATTAATCCTAAATAAATTGCACCCCAGAATGTTAATCTACTTGCAGTTTCATTTAAAAACTCAGCTGTACTAGCTCCTGGTCTTACACCTGGAATAAAGCCACCTTGCTTTTTTAAATTCTCTGAAATATCTTTTGCATTAAAGGTAATCGATGCATAAAAGAATGCAAAGAAAACAACAAATAAGAACATAAATACATTAAATGTATATGATGCAGGACTTAAATAATCAGCAATAACTAAAAGATACTCATTTTGAGAACCTTGTAATATTGTTGCTGGGAACATAAGAATTGCACTTGCGAAAATTGCTGGAATAACACCTGCAAGGTTAACCTTGATAGGAATATAATTCATAACTCTTTTCTTTTGGTTTTGCATCATTACTTTTCTTGAATACGATACAGGAACTCTTCTTTCACCTAACTCAACATATATAATTGCACCAACAGTTGCCATAATAATAACAACAATTGCAATTACAGTTAAGAAGTTCATTTGTCCACTATTAACTAAATCGATAGTTCCACCAATTGCACTTGGGATTGCAGAAACAATACCAGCAAAAATAATTAACGAAATACCGTTACCAATACCTTTTTGTGTGATTTGTTCACCAATCCACATAAGAAGCATTGTTCCAGTTAACATAGAAATTGAAGATACAGCTACGAATGTATCCATATCAATAGAAATTGCACCTTGACCACTTTGACCTGTTAAAGAATTAAGACCCATTGATACACCAATAGATTGAATTAATGTAATTACAATAGTAGCATATCTAATGATTTGCATATATTTTTGCATACCATCTCGTTCTTTTTTCATTTTACCAAGTGCGGGGAAAGTAGCTGCAAGTAATTCCATAATAATTGAAGCTGTAATGTAAGGCATGATTCCAAGTGAAATAATAGATAGTCTTTCAACTGCATTACCACTGAACATATTAACAAGACCTAAGGCATTGTTTGCGTTAGAATCAAAAAATTCTTTAACTACGTCTATATTAACCCCAGGAACTGGCACATAAGCCAGTAACCTGTAAAGAAATATAAAACCTAATGTAATAAGAATCTTATTTATTAGATCTTTACTCATGGTTATTTACCAGTAGTTGTAACGTTTTCGTCTTTAATCTTAGATGCTAAATCTTTAGCAGTTGATCCAACTAATTTAACTTTCACAACTGATTTAGATAATTTATATACAGACTTGATTGACTCAACTGTAATATCTTCTAAAGCTGCAACTTGTTTTATTTTATCAACATTGATAGAATAAGGTTTTGCAACTCTTGAGAAGAATCCAGTTTTTGGCATTCTTTTTTGGATTGGCATTTGCCCACCCTCAAAGTGTCTCTTAATTTTATATCCAGATCTAGATTTTTGACCTTTTTGTCCTCTAGTAGAAGTCTTACCCATTCCTGAACCTTGACCTCTACCAACTCTTTTAGTGTTTTTTGTACTACCAGGTGCTGGTTGTAAATTATTTAATGCCATAAATCTATCCTTTAATTCTAGCTAGTGCTTCAACAGTAGCTTGTACTAAGTTATTTGGATTATTAGAACCTAAAGATTTCGCAATAATATCTGTAACTCCTGAAAGCTCAAGAACTGGTCTAGCAGCTCCACCAGCAATCAGTCCTGTACCTTCAGATGCAGGCTTAAGTAAGATTTTACTTGCGTTATATTTATGTTCAATATCATGAGCAATAGTTGTACCATGAATATTTACTTTTACTAAAGATTTAAATGCGTCATCTAATGCTTTTTTAATAGCATCAGGAACTTCTTTAGCTTTACCAGTTCCAAAACCAATAGTACCTTTTTTGTCACCAACAACAACTAAAGCAGTAAATCTGAATCTTCTACCACCTTTAACAACTTTAGTTACTCTACCAATTTTAACGATTGCTTCTTCAAAATCTTCTCTATTAACTGCCATCATTAACCCTTATAATTTGATACCGTTATCTCTAAGTGCGTCAGCGAATGCTGCAACTACACCATGATAAAGGTAACCATTTCTATCAAATACTACTGTATCAATTCCAGCAGCTTTTAAAGTTTCAGCAAATGTTGCTGCTACTTTTACTGCATTTTCTTTATTCACGTTTAAATTCATTGTTTGAGAATTAACTGCTGCTAAAGTTTTACCTTCAACATCATTAATTGCTTGCGCACTAATATACTTATTAGATTTAAAGAAAGAAACTCTTGGTAACTCTGCTGTTCCAAAAATATTTCCTCTAACTCTTTTTTTTCTTTTAATTCTTAATGAATTCTTTTTTGCTAAATCTTTTGCTCTACTCATTGTATCATACCTTACTTAGCTGTTTTTCCGGCTTTTCTAACGATATGCTCGTCAGTATACTTCACACCTTTACCTTTGTACGGTTCTGGTTTTCTGTAGCCTCTAATTATTGCAGCAGCTTGACCAACTTGTTGTTTGTCAGCACCTTTAACGTGAATTAAGTTCTTTTCAACAGTAATTTCTAAACCTTCAGCGATTTCGAAATTAATTGGGTGAGAGTAACCTAATTGTAATTCTAAAACTTTACCTTTAACAGCAGCTCTATAACCAACACCATTGATTTCTAATGATTTTTGAAAACCAGTATTTAATCCATCAATAGCATTGCTTAATAATGCTCTATATGTTCCCCAGAAAGCAGCAGATTCTTTTTCTTCTCCAACTTTTCCTAAAACAACATTGTTATCAGCAATTTCAACAGAAACTCTTCCGTGTGTTTCAACAGAAGTAGTTTTGTTACCTTTTTTTACATCAATAATAGTACCATTAACTGATACTTCTATTCCAGCTGGAATAGCGATAGGTTTTTTTCCAATTCTAGACATTATCCACTCCTACCAAACTGTACAAAGTACTTCGCCACCAACTTTAGCTGCGTATGCTTCATCATTAGCAATAACACCCTTGTTAGTAGAAACGATAATAGTACCGTACCCGTTTTTAAACGATTTAATTTCAGAAGCGTTTTTATAAACTCTTCTTCCTGGTTTAGAAACTCTAGTAATTTCATTAATTACTGATTTTTCATTGTCATCATACTTCAATTCAACTTGAATTGTTTTTTTATTATTTTGTCCGTCAATAACTTTGAATCCAGTAATATACTCTTTTTGTTGTAAAACGTTTAAAACGCCTACAACAGTTCTTGAGTGTAATAATGTTGCAACATCTAATTTTCTTAGAGCTGCATTTCTAATTCTTGTTAAAGCATCTGCGATTATATCATTCATCATAGCTTAAATTCTCCTACCAACTAGCTTTTCTAACACCAGGTAATAAACCTTCGTTAGCCATTTTTCTTAAACAAACTCTACATAAACCAAAATCTCTGTATACAGAGTGAGGTCTACCACAAACAGAACATCTTGTATATGCTCTTGAAGAGAACTTTGGAGTTCTCTGTTGTTTTGCAATCATAGATTTCTTTGCCATTACGCTCTTCCTTTAGTAAATGGAATTCCTACTAACTCTAATAATCTAAATGCTTCCGCATCATTAGTAGCAGTTGTAGAAACTGAAATATTCATACCATGAGTTGTGATGATGTTATCATATACAACTTCTGGGAACATTAATTGTTCGTCTAAACCAAAGTTAAAGTTTCCTCTACCGTCAAAACCATTTTTATTAAGACCTCTAAAATCCTTAACTCTTGGTAATGCAATTGAACAAAGCTTATCTAAGAAAGTGTACATTTGTTCACCTCTTAAAGTAACTTTTACTCCTACAGGGTAACCTTCTCTTACTTTAAAACCAGCAACTGATTTCTTAGCAATAACTTTAACAGCTTGTTGACCAGCTATTAAAGAGATAGTATCTTGAATGTTTTGCATTAATTTACTATCTTTCATTGCTTCACCAGCACCAACAGAAATAACAACTTTGTCTAACTTTGCAGTTAACATTTTGTTTTTTGGAAATTCTGTTTCTAAAACTGGTTTAATCTCTGCTTTATATCTTTCTAATAATCTAGCTGCCATTTTACTCACCTTCTACTTTTGCTACATTTGAAATGTCAATTGGCATTTCTTTGTTTACAAAACCACCATCAGGGTTTTTCTCTTGATCAGGTTTAACAGTTTTTTTAGCAACTTTACAATCTTTAACGATTACTTTGTTTTTTGAAGGTAATACTTGTAAAACTTCACCAGTTTTACCTTTGTCATCACCAGCTAAGATTTTAACTGTATCACCTTTTTTAATTTTTAATTTAATTGCCATATTATAATACCTCCGGTGCAAGTGAAACGATTTTCATGAAACCTGAATATCTAACTTCTCTAGCAACTGGTCCGAAAATTCTTGTTCCAATAGGATCTTTTTTAGCATCTAAGATAACAGCTGCGTTATCATCAAATCTAATTAAAGAACCATTTTCTCTTTGAACTTCTTTATGTGTTCTAACAACTACTGCTTTAACAACTTGACCTTTTTTAACTTTACCAGTTGGTAAAGCTTTCTTAACTGAAGCAACAATAACGTCACCAACAGTTGCGTATCTTCTCTTAGATCCACCAAGAACTTTGATACACATGATCTGTTTAGCACCAGTGTTGTCAGCTACGTTTAATCTAGTAAAACTTTGAATCATTACTTAACTCCTGTAGCTACAATAGTCTTTAATCTAAAAGATTTAGTTTTAGATAAAGGTCTACATTCAACAGCAATAACTTTATCACCAAGTTTCATTTCATTTCTTTCGTCATGAACTAAATATTTCTTAAATCTTTTTACCATTTTGTGGTATCTTGGGTGAATAACTTGTCTAGTAACTAAAACAGAAGCTGTTTTGTCTCCAGAAATTTTAACCACTACACCTTGAATCTCTCTTTTATGTGTCATTCTATAGATCCTTAGTTAGCTTTTACTGCAGTAATAGCTGTTTGAATTTTAGCGATGTCTTTTTTCGCTACTCTTAATTCAGAAGTATTTGTTAACTGCATAGTTTTTAGCTTAGCTTTTAATTCAAAAAGAAGCACCTTTTTTTCTTTTAATAATTCTGTAAGCTCTTGTAAGCTTTTATCTTTTAAATCAATATAGTTCATTTTCGCTATCTTTTGTTACAATTTTTGTTTTAAATGGTAATTTGTGCATTGCTAAAGTTAACGCTTCTCTTGCAAGAGTTTCGTCAACACCAGCCATTTCAAAACAAATTCTACCAGGCTTGATATTCATAACCCACTTATCAACAGCACCTTTACCTTTACCCATTCTTGTTTCTAATGGCTTAGCAGTTAAAGGTTTGTCAGGGAATACCATAATCCAAACTTTTGCTTGTCTTTTTACTTTTCTAGTCATTGCAACTCTTGAAGCTTCAATTTGTCTAGAATCGATTCTACCATGTTCTACAGCTTTAAGACCGATCTCACCGTAAGCTAAAGAGTTACCTCTAAAAGCTTTACCTCTGTTTCGACCCTTCATCATTTTTCTGTATTTTGTTCTTTTAGGCATTAACATAATTATTTACCTCTTCTCTTTTGTGGTCTTCTTTTTGGTTTTTCTTCTTCTTTTTGTTCAGCAGGAATACCTTTAGCAAGTACCTCACCTTTGAAGATCCAAACTTTAATACCAATACAACCATAAGTTGTATGAGCTTCAGCAAAACCATAATCGATTCTAGCTCTTAATGTATGTAAAGGAACTCTACCTTCTAAATACCACTCAGTTCTAGCCATTTCAGCTCCACCAAGTCTACCAGAAACAGAAACTTTAATACCTTTAGCTCCGCCTTTAAGTGCATTTTGCATAACTCTTTTCATAGCTCTTCTGAATGCAACTCTTCTTTCTAATTGTTGTGCAACATTTTCAGCTGAAAGTTGACCAGATAATTGTGGCTTTCTCTCTTCTTTAATATTAACAGCAATTTCTTTTCCAACTAATTTTGCTAAGTTTGCTTTTAATTTCTCAACGTCTGCACCTTTTTTACCGATAACGATACCAGGTCTTGCAGCAACAATTGTTACTCTAATTTTCTTAGCAGTTCTTTCAACGATAGTTGAAGCTACACCAGCATAGTATAATTCTTTTTTAACATACTTTCTGATTTTATCATCTTCAGCTACATTTGCAGGCATATTAGCAAATTTTGGGAACCATCTAGAATCCCAGTTTCTGTTTATACCTAATCTTAAACCTATTGGATTAACTTTTTGACCCATTACTTATCTCCTTTAGTAGCTTCTGCAACTTCAATCATAATGTGTGCAGTTGGTTTATGCTTTGGTGAAGCAGAACCTCTTGCTCTTGGAGTAAATCTTTTAAGTACAGGACCGTTATCTACTCTAGCAGATGTAATTACTGCATTTTCTGGTTCTAAACCTGCATTTGCAACAGCAGATGCGATAACTTTAGAAATAATACCAGCAGCTTTGTTAGGAGTGAATTCTAAAGATGCAATTGCATACTCAGCGTTCATACCTTGAACTTCTCTAGCGATTAATCTAGCTTTAGTAGGTGAAAGTCTAATAAATTTTAATATTGCTCTAGCCATCAATTACGCCTTTCTTTGAACAGAACCTTTATGGCCCTTAAACGTTCTAGTAGGTGCAAATTCACCTAATTTATATCCAACATGATTCTCTGTAACATTTACAGGAACGAAGTTTCTTCCATTGTGCACATTAAAAGTTAATCCAATCATATCAGGTAAGACCATAGATCTTCTTGACCAAGTTTTGATTGGTTTTTTGTCATTAGCTTCAACAGCTTTCATAACTTTTTTTAATAAGTGTGCGTCTATAAATGGACCTTTTTTTATTGATCTTGACATTTTAAACCCTTACTTCTTTTTTCTTGAAATGATTAGTTTATCACTAGCTTTTTTCTTTCTAGTTTTATAACCTTTAGTTGGCATACCCCATGGAGTAACAGGATGTCTTCCAGAGTTAGTCTTACCTTCACCACCACCATGTGGGTGATCAATTGGATTCATTGCAGAACCTCTTGTTTGTGGTCTCTTACCTAAGTGTCTTTGTCTACCAGCTTTTCCAATAACCATATTAGAGAAGTCTTCGTTTCCAACAATACCAATTGTTGCAAGACATACAGAAAGAATTTTTCTCATTTCACCTGAAGGAAGTCTCATAATTACATATTTGTCTTCTCTACCCATGATTTGAGCATATCCACCAGCAGATCTAGCTATTTGTCCACCTTTACCTGGTTTCATTTCAATATTATGAACCATAGTACCAATAGGAATATTGATTAATTTCATAACATTACCTGGTAAAATATCAAGTCCAGATTCAGCAGCTTGTACTTTATCTCCAACTTTTAAACCAGAAGGTTGTAAAATATATCTTTTATCACCATCAGCATAAGTAATTAAACAAATTCTACAGTTTCTGTATGGGTCGTACTCAATAGTTGAAACAGTCCCTTGAACACCGAATTTATTTCTTTTGAAATCAATAATTCTATATAATTTCTTAGCACCTGCTTCTTTATGTCTTGAAGTGATTCTACCGTTATTATTTCTACCAGCTGCTGCTTTAACTCTTACAAGTAAAGATCTAACTGTTGGTTTAGAAGTAATATCAGAAGTATCCATTACAGACATGAATCTTCTAGCAGGAGTTATTGGTCTAAATTTTTTAATTGCCATTCATATCCCCTTAAGCTGAAAGGTTCGCTATTTCAGCGCCCTCTGGTAATGTTACATAGAATTTTTTGAAATCTGGTCTAGCACCTAATTTCCCTTTAAATCTTTTAACTTTTCCGTTTTGTCTTAAAGAATTTACTTTTGATGGAGTAACACCGAAATATTCTTTGAATACTTCTTTTAAACCATTTTTAGTCATTCTTGGACTAGTTTGAACAACGATTACACCATTTTCTTGAAGCTCAATCGTTTTTTCTGTATATAATATTGCTTTAATATCTGTTATATCTGCCATCTTAAGCCTCTTTTGTTAATGATTCAAATACTGATTTTTCAATTAGTACTGAATGGTATGCTGCAATTAAATAAGCGTTAACTTCTTGCTTTTCAATCATGTAACAATTTTTAACATTTCTAAACGCTAAGTATGTTTTCTCATCAATTGTATCAACTACAACAAGAGTATCTCTTTGGTTTAATTTAGCTAAAATTGCTAGTGCATCTTTAGTTTTTCCAGATTCAACCGAAATTGAATCAGTTACAAATAAAGAACCGTTATCAGCTTGTGCATTTAATGCAAAACTTAATGCTAACGCTTTTTGTTTTTTATTTACTTTTTGTACATAGTTTCTTTTAGTTGGACCAAAAACTTGACCCCCACCAACGAATAAAGGAGATCTTTTAGAACCCCATCTAGCACCACCAGAACCTTTTTGAGCTTTAGGTTTTTTACCACCACCTCTAACTTCTGATCTATTTTTAACTCTAGCTGTATTTGCTCTTTGAGCAGCTAAGTATGATTTAGCATATAAGTATAAGTTGTGAGAATTAATCTCAGCAAACTTAGCTGGTAATGCTACATCACCATTTGCTTCAAATTTGTCATTTAATACTATTGCATTACTCATTTAGCAACCTTTACTTTACCTAGTCTACCATTAGCTCCAGATACTGAACCTTTAACTACTAAAATTCCAGTTTCAGCATCAAATGAAACTACATCATTTTTAACACTAACAGTTGTATTTCCGTATTGACCTGGCATTTTCTTACCTGGTTGAACTCTACCTGGCCACTCAGCATTACCGATTGAACCAGTTCTTTTACCCATTCTATGACCATGTGATGCTCTACCACCAGCAAAGTTCCATCTTTTAACAACACCAGAGAAACCTCTACCTTTACTGTTAAAAGTTGTTTTTAATACTTTTGCTTCTGATAAACCACTTACATCTAAATCACCCGCTTCAGTATTTGCTACAGTAATAGTTGCAAATCTGTTGAATTCTTTAGATAAGTCGAATTTCTTTTGTTGACCTTCAATTGTCTTATTCATCTTTTTACCAGATGCATAAGAAACAAATGCTACACCGTCAGTCACTTCACATACCTTAGTATCAAGAACTCTTAAAAGTGTAACAGGAACAGCAGGAACAGAAACTGTTCTACTCATACCAATTTTTTCTACGATAAATTCCATTTAGTACCCTTTCTTATTCTTGACCCATAGATCTAACTTCAACATCAACTTCTGGAGCTAAGTCAAGTTTCATTAATGAATCTACAGTATCTGGAGTTGCAGCTATAATATCAATCATTCTTGAATGAACTCTGATTTCAAATTGCTCTCTAGAATCCTTATTAACGTGTGGACCTTTTAGAACTGTATATCTTCTAATCTTTGTTGGTAAAGGTATAGGACCTCTCAACTCAGCACCAGTTCTCTTAACAGCTTCAACTATTGAAGCAACACTTCTATCTAAAACTCTGTGATCGTAAGCTTTTAACTTTAATCTAATTTTTTCCATTTTTTTCCTTTAAAGAACTCGTTAGACATACGATAAATCGCACTCTAACCCTTTTTATGGACGCGGATTATAACTTATTTTTGATTAGATGTCAAGTATAATGGGGTTTGCTATTGAAAAAGTGCTAATTTGTTTCCTTTTAAAAAGGATAACTATTGCACTATATAGATATGATTAAGAAAGAAGTAAGTTTAAAGCTTAATATTAACTTTTTATACTTTCTGAACAATACATACAAAAACTTAAACCTTTAATAGTCTCTTTTTGACATTTACTACATTTAGTTTTTAATTCATTTTGGCAGTTTGGACAAAAGTTCATTACATTATAATCTACTTTATTAAAACATTTATTACAGATGTTTTTATTAAAACTTTCGATTTTAGAAATACTATTATTTTCTAATTTCTTATTATTCTCTCTATATCTTTTTTGTATTTTAACTATTAGGTATCCAAAGATTAGTACTAAAATTGCAATTACAAGATAATAAACAACAAAAGGCACTTCTAACTCATAAAAGAATTTTAGGACTTTTTCTATAAATATCTTTGGCATTAATATATAAATCAATGCCAAGAAAGAAATAAGTGTTGGAATAAATATTACTACTGTTATATTTTTAAACATTATATATAATGTATATTTTTCATTTTTAAGATATTTTTTCATTAAATAAAAAGATATCAGAAGTAATGGAAGTAAAAATAGTAGTGTAATTAATTCTCTTTTAATATCATATGATTTATTTAAGTTCTTATAGTCTTCTTTTATTTGGTTTTTATTATCTTTTACAAAAAGAACTAATTCTTTAACACTTTTAGAATTTTTAAATTGTTTTGATATATCTTCTTTTTGTTTTTTTAGTTTTTCTTTCTGTTTTAAATATAGATTATATTTTGCTTTTATATTATTAGATGAGATATCATCTTTAATTATTGATTTTGAAGATTCTTGAAAACTCATCTTTTCAAAAAGTACTGTATTATAGTTTTCTCTTAAATATGTTAATTCATTACTTACTTTATTTAACTCAGAATTTATCTTTTTTTGTTTTTCTCTTAAATCTTTAATCTTATGTTCAGTCTTTACATTTTTAAGTTTAGTATATAAAAGAGTATTACATCTTTTATCCATTTCTTCATTTTTAATATTTTGATATTTATTACTGTAATTTTTTGATGAATAAAAGTAGTTATTAAAATCATCAACTTTATTTGTGTTTATAATAGTTCTACAACTAGATGGAAATGTTACTTTTGGATTATTTAAAACTTTTATTTGAAAGTCAATACCTAAACCAAGGGTTATAAAAATAAAAACATTTAGAAAGAAGATAAAAAGTATAGTTAACTTTGATAGCTTTTCTTTTCCTTTATAAATAAAGTTATTTGAATAAAAGTTTTTGATTAAATTTTTCATTTGTTTATATAAAATATTTTGAAGAATTGTTTTTTAATTTTGTATATATATCCTCAAAGTTTGCAGGATAGACTCTTGTACCACCAATTGAACTTATAAAGTTTGTATCCCCTAACCATCTTGGAAGCATATGATAATGAACATGTTGTTCTATTCCTGCACCAGCAGCCTTTCCTAGATTCATACCAATATTTACACCTTCACAAGACATGACATCTTTTAAAAGCTTTACGCCTTGCCTTACTCGAATACTAAGCTGTATCCAAACATCATCAGGTAGTTCTTCTATTTTATCTGTGTGAAAGTGTGGGATAACCATCATATGACCTGGAGAGTATGGGAATTTGTTCATAACAACATAACAATACTCATCATGAAAAAGAACTTGTAGTTTTTCATTCTCTAAATTTTTAGAAATGTAACAAAAAATACAACCCTCTATTTTTTCTTCACTTACATATTCATATCGCCATGGTGCATATAAGTGTTCCATTTTATATCCTAAATAAAGTTTGGTGCATCATTTGCAAAAAGAATTAAATCCCCTACTCTTGTTTGCTCTGCTAATGTTGTTTCCATTAAAGATTTATCTTTTAAAATAAATACTTTTTCACTAGAAATATGTGCACTTAATAATTGTGTATTTAAACTTCCAGTTAAAATTACATAATCAAACTTTTCATTTATCTCTTTTGCTAATAAAATATTTGCTTCATCTGTTGATTCAACTAAACCTGGAGTTATTATAACTTTACGACCTTCATATGTAGAACAAATATTTACAGCTTCAAGCATACCTTCTAAATTACCATTAAAAGAGTCATCAACAATAACTTTTCCACCAGCTTTGATAAGCTGTAATCTATGCTCAACTTGCGGTAAACTTTTTAAAGCTAATTTAATTTCATCAATACTCATACCTAGTTCGTATGCTACTAAAATTACTGCTGTTAAATTTATAGCATTAAAACTTCCAAGAATTGGAGCATGGAAATGTTCTAGTGTTCCATTTACTTCAACATCAAACCAAATACCATCTAGTGAGCTTTTTGTAATATGCAAATTATTTGGAAACTTTGTAATTGTGTCATAATCTTTAATAGGAACACTTTCGTGAACAAAACCTTTTTGCATTCTAGGAGATTTTAATAACTCCATTTTTGTATGAATAATGTTATCTAATGTTTTAAAGTACTCAATATGCTGTTCCCCAACACTTCCTATTATACAAATTTGTGGTTCTAAGAATAGTGCTATTTCTTCAATATCACCTTTTTCTCTAGCCCCTGCTTCTGCTATATATATTTGTGTATCTAAAGGAATATCTCTATTTACATCTAGAACAATTCCACCTATTGTATTAACAGAACGTGGAGTTTTATATGTTTTATACTTATTTTTTAAAACATGATGTAAATAGTTTTTGATAGATGTTTTTCCAAAAGACGCAGTAATTGCAATGATTTTTAAACCTGCAATACTATGAACTCTTTGTTTTCCTTTATGTTTAAAAGATATGAAAAATATTTTTTCTAAAACAAAAGAGCCTGCATATGCAATAATCAAAGGTATGAATACAAATGTACTATTACAAGATGGATTTGCTAAACATAAAGCAGATATTGCAAAAGTTGCAAATAATAAAATTGCTAAAAATCTTTTTACTCGTGAAGTTAAAACAACAGGACGATCAAGTTTTCTATTCCACATTATAAAGCTAGTCATAAATAGAGCATAAAAATATATTGAATAATATAAATCAGGAATTAAATAAAATAGTACAATTGGTGTTATAAAATAAGTAATATGCCATTGCCATTTATGATGTTTTAAAATAACTCTTTCTAGTCTATAATTGTACCACTGTAAATTTGTGATTAGGTAGTAACCTAAACTCATTATTAATAAAATTTGTGTAAATAAATTAAAGTATTCCATTTTCTACTCTCTTAGCTATATCTTTTGCATTTTTTACAAAAAAGTAATGGTCTCCATCATAAGATATAAAAGTTGATGAATTAATTAAAGATGCAATTTTTTTCCCAGATTCTAAAGATGTAGCACTATCTTTTTCACCCCAAAAAATCAAAGCATTGTTTTTATAATTTTTAAATGAATTTGAAAAGTCTTCATTCACAACATTTTTAAATGTTGCATACATTCCCTCATTCATAGAACTTACATCAGAGCTTCTAAACATCTTAGTAATTTTTCCTAAACCTAGAGCATTAAAAAACTTTGCAAATGCAATTTTTGCTTTTACTGCACAAGATTTTTCTTCTAAAATTCCAGCAGAACTTAAAAGAACTAAATTTTTAGGATTAAGTGAAGTTGCAACTTTTCCACCATATGAATGACCAGCTATTACATCTTTTGTTGAGTTAAGAAGAGTTAAAAACTCATTTGTGATTTTTACATAATCTTCTGTTTTAAGCTCATACTCATTTGGACTTTTCCCAAATCCTGGCAAATCAATATAAATATGTCTAAAGTCTTTTAAAAAAGGTGAAAAGACATTTTTCATAATATCTTTATTTGACCCCCAACCATGTAAAAATATAATATCTTTTTTACATGAGGCATTTAGAATTTCATATGAAATATCAAATGTTTTATTATCAACTGTTAAACTTTTTGAAGCCAAATTTATTTTCCTTTACTTGCATGAATTTTATTTACATATTCATAAGTAACTGGTATATGTTTTTTCTTTGGTAATGTTGTTGCAACACTTTTAAATAGTGAATTGAAATCATCAAATAAATAGTTAGCCATTGAACCTGGAATTGAATTTATTTCATTTAGATAAACTTCATTATCTACAACAAAAAAATCACATCTAATAATTGAACCTTCAAATAAATTGTTGTAAATTCGTTCAAAAGATTCTTTTACTTTTGAGTTTAATTCCGCACCTAAATCAACTTCAACTGCTTTTGAAGTTCTAGAAAAATCTAAATATTTTTTATCAAAATCTAAAAATTCTGTTTTTTGAGGCTCCTCAATAATGGAGAATTTAAACTCTCCATTTACCTTTGTACCTGCTAAATTATACTCTTTAACACCAGAAATAAATGGTTCAATAATAATTGCATTATCAAACTCATAAGCTACATCAAGAGAGTATTCTAATTCTTCTTGTGTTTTTACAATAGATACACCAATTGAAGAACCTAATTTTACAGGTTTTACAATTACAGGGAAAGTATCAACTACAACTTTATCACCCTTTGTATAATATTTATAATCAATAGTTTTAACATCAACACTTGAAGCATAACCTTTTGTCAAAAACTTATTAGAACTAACTACACAAGCTTCTGTTCTTGGAGCAATAAAAGGAATATTATAAAATTCTAACACCGAAGATAAAATTCCATCTTCACCATCTCCACCATGAGAAAGGTTTAAAACTACATCAAAATCAATAGGTTTATCTTTACCTAATAATCCAGCTTTTTTTGAAAAACCATTTTTACAAATATTAACTTTATCACATTTTTTATACTCAGCTGAACTAAATAATTTTGATTTTATTATATTTGTTGGAATATGGTAGAAGTCTCTATTTTCATCTAAAAATATATAAACTAATTCATCATTTAAAACATCTTTCATTGCAATTGAACTTACTATTGAAATTTCATGTTCAAAACTAACTCCACCAAAAACTATAGCTATTTTCATTAATTTCCCTTGATTTTATTTTTGTAATTTTTTTAATGCTTCTTTTACTAGGTCACTTGTAGTTGTAGAAACACATGTTTTTAGTATTTTAGCTAAAACATCTTTTTTAAAGCCTAAAGATTCTAATGCAAGAGAAGCTTCTAATAAAGATGAGTTATTTGAACTAGTATCATCTTCAACATTTAAATCTATAATTGAACCTGAAAGCTCTACTAAAATACGGCTTGCACCTTTAGGTCCAATTCCCGGAACTCTTTTTAACATTGAAACATCATTTTCATTTACAATTTGGGCAAAAGAAACGGGAGTAAATGTTGAACAAATAGCAAGTGCTACTTTTGGACCAACTCCGTTTATTTTTATAACAGTATCAAAAAGTTTTTTTTCATTTGGATCTAAAAAGCCATATAGTGTTTGAGAATCTTCTCTAATGATATGAGTAATGTCTAATGTAACATCATCATTAATAATTTTTGAACTACAATTTAATGAAACAAATATTTCATATATGATTCCATTAACATTTAGTTTTAATAACGTTGGTTCTTTTTTTATTATTTTACCTATAAGGCCTACTATCATTTAATTCTACTCTTTTTCTAATTCGTTGTTATTTTAATACTATATAAATATAAATCATTATATAATAATTGTACTTAAACTAAAAGGCTAGTATCATGTTAGAATTAATAACTAAAAAGATTAGTAACAAAATTATTTTTGCACTGTTTTTTTTAATGACCATTAGTAGTATTTCTATTGTATTATTGACAACTTCAAAAGTTTCAGAAGATTCAATAAACAAAACAAAAGAAAATCTAGAAATGTTAAATGCTGCAATGTTTCAAAGTCTTAGAAATGCGATGAATACAGGAGATCCAGACCAGATTGAAAAAGCAGAAGATGATGCTAGAAAAATCAAAGGTGTAAAAAGCTTACATGTTGCAAAAAGTAAACCTTTAATGGAAATGTATCCATCTGACTCTACTTTTACAACTGACAAAGATACACTACAAGCGTTTAATAGTAAAAAATCTGCTCTTTTAGAAACAGAAAACTCAAATGGACATAATCTTAGAATGATTAAACCAATGATTGCAACTCCTGATTGTTTGATGTGTCATGCAAATCAAAAAGAAGGTGATGTAATTGGTGTAATGGATTTAACATTCTCATTAGATGAAGCTGATAGTCAAATAGCAGAATTAGTTTTATATATCTCAATAATTTCTGCTGTATTAGGTCTTTTAACAATTACATTGATATTCTTTATTGTAAAAAAAGCTACTAATCCAATTGCAAAATTAAAAGATGGATTTAATAACCTTTTAGAATCAAATGATCCATCAATTACACTTCAAGTAGAATCAAAAGATGAAATTGGTGAAGTATCAAAACTATTTAATTCTTATATGGATAAGGTAAGAGCTGGTCTTAAAAAAGATGCTATTGTAATTGAAGAAGCAAGTGATATTTTAGAAAAAACTGGAAATGGTTTCTTTGTATATCAAGTTGAGAAAACTGCATCAAATCCTCATCTTGAAGATTTAAAAAACAGATTAAATGAAATGATTAGAAATACAAAAACTACACTTGATAATATTAACCTTACACTTAGAAAATATTCCGAGTCAAAATTTGATTATAAAATTGATGATGAAGGAATTTATGGGGATTTAGGTTCTTTAACTGCAGGAATAAAACTTGTAGGAAATAATACTTCTGAAATTTTAGCAATGATTATGAATACAGGGGATTCCTTAAATCAAAATACTGCTGTATTATCAAGTGCTTCAAATAACTTATCAATTTCATCAAATCAACAAGCTGCTTCTTTAGAAGAAACAGCTGCTGCTTTAGAAGAGATTACATCAATTATTACAGCTAATACACAATCAACACTTAGAATGTCACAATTAGCTCAAAATGTAACAGGATCAGCAAAATCTGGTCAAGAATTAGCAAATAGAACAGCTGCTTCTATGGATGAGATTAATGTTCAAGTATCATCGATTAATGAAGCTATTGAAGTTATTGATCAAATTGCTTTCCAAACAAATATTCTTTCTTTAAATGCAGCTGTTGAAGCTGCAACTGCTGGTGAAGCTGGTAAAGGTTTTGCTGTTGTTGCACAAGAAGTGAGAAACCTTGCTAATAGATCAGCAGAAGCTGCTAAAGAGATTAAAAATATTGTAGAAGCTGCATCTTCAAAAGCAGAACAAGGGAAAATGATTTCAGGAGAGATGATTGATGGATATAATCAATTAAATGAAAATATATCTAATACAATAACTATTATTGAAGAAGTTGCAACAGCATCTAAGGAACAAGAAAAAGGTATTATTCAAATTAATGATGCAGTTAATACTTTAGATCAAGCAACACAAAAAAATGCACAAGTAGCAAATGAAATTTCAGATATGGCAAGTAATATATCAGATATGTCAAATTCACTTGTAACAGCTGCATCAAGAGCTTCGTTTATAGAAGAAGCTCTTGAAAAAGTTTGTGATGTAGATTTAGTTTATGATACAGCACAAATAAAAGTAGACTTACTTAATACAAAAGATGAAGTTTATGCACAGCTTGGAACTTATAGTTCATGGGAAGTAAAAAAGAACACTAGTCTTGAAAAATGGTCTGATGCACATATGAATTCAGGTAAAAAAATTGATATGGAAACAATGAATACAATTGACAATTTAAATAAACAATTCCATAAAGATTTACAATCTTTAGTAGATGCAAATGCAAATAAAGAAGATAATAAAGTTTTAAATGAGAAAGCAAAAGAAGTAGAGATAAATTCTCTTAGAATATTTGGTAATTTAAATAATGTAAAAAGAGATGCTTGTAAAAAATAAGAAGCAAATAAAAGGAGTTTCAAACTTCTTTTATTTTATTTAGTAAATTTAAGATTGCATTTGTTTTATAAGAGCTTCAACTTCCTCATCATTTAGTATCTCATCGCAAGAATCAATATTTTTAGCACTAGGAGCAAAACCAAACTGTTCTTTGTCTATATTATTATGTTCACAAACAAAGTTTACAACTCTTTCTATTTTTTGTCTATATAAATCTTGATGTTGTAATAAACCTAAAGATTCAGAAACTTTAGAATTTATT
>NZ_WFKJ01000019.1 GCF_009208075.1 Poseidonibacter ostreae
TTTCAACTCTCAGTTGTTCAAGCTAAGCTTTTTTTTTAGCCTTTTTTTTACTCTTTACTTTTATTCATACTTACTCTACTTCTCTTTTTATTCTATTTCTTTTTATTTCACAATTATTATACGTATTGTTATATTTCGTTAATATTAAATTTACATATCATTAAACTACTAATGTCATAATTCTTTATCAACAAATTAAAGGATTTAAAATGAAAAGAGCAAATAAAATATTAACAGGTTTAGTTTTAACAGGATTATTAAGTACCTCAGTATATGCAAGTTGTGGAATGAATAAACATAAAAATAGTGAAATGAATTCTAAAAACAATTGCAAACAGCATATGATGAAGTCTTCAAAGAAAATGAAAAAAGGTATGCCAATTTTCAAAGTATTAAAAGATTTAAATTTATCAGATGATCAAAGAGCACAAGTTAAAGAAATTATGATGAATAGTAAAAAAAATCGTAAATCTATGAACACATTATTTACAAAAGATAGTTTTAATAAAGATGAATTTATTAAAAGAATGAGTGAAAAAAGAGAGAATATGATAAAATCTAAAGCAGAAATGATTGCGAAAGTTTATTCAGTTTTAGATACAAAGCAAAAAGAACAGTTTAAAGTTTTAATAGATATAGAAGCTGAAAAAATGGGAAAAAGATTTAAATAAAAAAAGGATTAATTTGATTAAGATTGCAATGATAGAAGATGATGTTGAATTAGCAATTGTCTTAACAGAATATTTAAAGCAATTTAATATTGAAGTAACTAATTATGAAGAGCCATTTCTGGCTCTTTCCTCTTTAAAACTAACTAATTATGATTTAATTATACTTGATTTAACACTTCCTGGAATGGATGGATTAGATGTTTGTAAAGCTATTGTAAAAGATTTTGATATTCCTATAATAATTTCAAGTGCTAGAAGTGATATAACTGATAAAGTTACTGCTTTGCAATTAGGAGCAGATGATTATTTACCAAAACCATATGACCCTAGAGAATTAGAAATTAGAATAAAAACAATTTTACGAAGATTTAATCACTCAAATGTTCAAGATGAAATAAAAAATAAAGCTTTTCTTTTAGATTGTGAGAAAAAAGAGATTACAAAAAATAGTAAATATGTTAAACTTACAGCAGCAGAATTTGAAGTTTTATCACTGCTTATTAAAAGAGATGGTTTTGTAATATCACGTGAAGATATTTTTGATAATTCAGATTTATTAAATCAAGATTATGAAGGTTCTGGTTCTTTAGCTGTGATTATAAACAGAATTAGACAAAAGATTGAAGATAATCCAAAAGAACCTAAATATCTTCATACAATCAGAGGAATGGGGTATAAGTTTCATAATGAATAGACAATCAATATTTTTTACTATTACTGTAAGTTTTATAATATCAATTATTTTAGTAATTGCTAGTTTTGGTATTCTAATGACTGAAAATTATAAGGTAAAAGAAGCAGAATTATTTCAAAAATATATACCTATTATAAAATTAGTTCTACGTAAACACCATAAAGGTGGTTTAAATATTGAATTTGCTAAAAGTTTAGAAAACTCAAACTATAGTTTATTTATGGATATGAAAAAAATAAATGCAATTACTTATAATCCTCAAACAAAAGTTCTAATTGAAAGAAAAGATCCTCGAGCAAAAATTCTATTTAGAGTTTTAGAATTAGCTGATAATAACTACTTATATATGAAGAAAAAAGGTAAAACTATACTTGTTAAAGATAATTCAAGTACTCAAAATAATACTAATATTTATATAATACTAGTTTTTGCAATAGTAATTATTACTATAATATTAATGTATTATATTACTATTAGAAAGCTAATGCCTTTAAAAATATTAAAAGATAAAGTAAAAACTTTAGGTGATGAAAATTTTGATTTTGAATGTTGTAATAGTGATTCAAAAGATGAAGTTTCATTATTAGGAATGGAGTTTAAAAAAGCTGCTTTAAAACTAAAAAGTTTAAAAGAAGCTAGAAATGTATTTATTAGAAATATAATGCATGAACTTAAAACTCCAATTGCAAAAGGGAATTTTTTAACTCAATTAGAACAAAATAAAGAAAATAATGAAAAATTAAAATCAGTTTTTTCTAGACTTGAACTTTTAATTAATGAATTTGCATCAATTGAAGAGTTAATCTCTTCAAGTAAAAATATAGAAAAAAAGTTTTATTTTTTAGATGATGTAATTGATAATGCAAAAGATATATTAATGCTTGAAGATGAAATTGTACTAGGCTCTTATGATAATAAAAAGATAAATGTTAATTTTAAATTATTTTCAATTGCAACAAAAAATTTAATTGATAATGCTATTAAATACTCAAACGACAAAAGAGTTACAGTAAAAACTGATAATGAAGATATTATATTTGAGAATAATGGAAAAAAATTAGAATATGATTTAGAAAAGTATTTTGAACCATTTTTTGCAAATGAAGATAAAGCTAAAGACTCTTTTGGTTTAGGTTTATATATTGTGTACAATATATTAAAAGCAAACAACTATTCATTAGAGTATGAATATGAAGATGGAATTAATAGATTTATATGTAAAAAGGATGATACATCTACGATATAGCAATAGTAGGAGCGGGTGCTAGTGCTTTAATGTTAGCCTCAAAGTTAGATAAAAGAAAATATAAGAATATTTGTTTAATTGATTCAAATGGAAAAGTTGGTTCTAAAATAAAAGTTTCAGGTGGAGCTAAATGTAATATTACAAATGAACTAGTTACATCAAAAAACTATCTTGGTGATAGAGATTTTGTAAAAGAAATATTGTGTAAATATTCAAAAGATGATTTATTAAAATTTCTAAATTCAAATGGAGTAAATCCAAAAATAAATCCTAAAATAGTTAAGGGAACTTATTTTTGTAATTCATCTCAAGATGTGATTGATATGTTTTTAAAACTAACCACACATATAAAAAAATATCTTGATACAAAAGTATTAGATATTGAGTTTGATAAAACTTATAAAATAAAAACTTCTAGAAATGTTATTGAATCAAAAAAAGTTGTAATTGCAAGTGGTGGTTTATCATATCCAGTATTAGGAGCTACTTCAATTGCTTTTGATACTGCTTTAAAGTTTGGACATACAATTGAAAAACTTGAACCTGCACTTGTAGGTTTTACTGTTCAAAAAGATCAGTTTTGGTTTAAGAACTTATCTGGAGTTTCAACATATGTAAATACTTTTGTTGATGGAAAGAAGTTTGAGGGCTCATTTTTATTTGCACATAAAGGATGTTCAGGTCCTGTGATTCTTACTTCTTCTTTATATTGGAAGAAAGGAAAAATGGCAATTGATTTTCTACCTAAGAATAAAATGGAAGATTTTTTTAAAAGTAATAAAAAAATATCTTCAGCCTTACCTTTTGCAAAAAGATTTACAGAAGAGTTTTTAAAATCAATAGATTTAGAAGATAAGGCAATTTCTTCTTTAAAAAAAGATGAAAAAGAGAAATTATCTATTTTAAAATATTATGAATTTTCACCTGCTGGTAATTTTGGATATACAAAGGCAGAAGTTACACGTGGTGGAATAAATACAGATGAAATTAATCATGAAACCTTTGAGAGTCTAAAACAAAAAGGTTTATACTTTATTGGAGAGTGCTTAAATATTACAGGTGAATTAGGTGGCTTTAATTTTCAAATAGCATTTGCTCAAGCAAATATTTGTGCAAAGAATATTTAACAAAGGAATAAAATGAGTAAAAAAGCTATTTTAGGAATAATTGTTTTAATTGCATTTATCCTAGCTCCACTTGGAATTAGAAATATAGTTGATACAACAATCAAATCACAGAAGTTAGAATTAAATGATAAAGGAATACTTTTATCTATAGATAATACTCAAGGGTATTTAAATAGTGTAAGAGACTTTACCCTTACTATTACAAATGAAGTAAAATTTAAAGAATATTTAACAGATATTTTACTTGAAAAATATCCTGTATATGAAGTGTTTATTAACAATTTTAGAAAAAGTGACAGTAAAAAATTTGATGAATTTTTAAAAGGTATTGTTTTTAAAGGAAATATTAAAAGTTCAAATATTAATCCCTCTTCTGATATTGAAGTTTACACTTATTTAGATAAGTTTTCTGATGAGATTATGTCTAAAATTAAAGAGGATAAAGAGTCTTCAAAATTTATTCTGTCATTTTTAGAGGAAGAATCCTTAGCTCTTACTATCTTATTTGATAATGAAGTTAAGGTAAAAACTTTATCATTAAAAGATATTGATGAAAATATAAAAACTACATCAAAATCTGGTAAAGAAGTTAAGGGTAAATTTGAAATTTTAGGACATAAACTTATTAATAATTCAAATGATAAAGCAATTATTGCTGATTTAAAACTTGATAAGATTAATATTTCTATTAATGCTAAAAACAATGTAGTTTTTTTAATTAAGGATATAGAATATAATATGAATTATGAAAATCAATTTATTAATAATGGTGAATTGGGAATAAAAAATATTAATATAAAAATTAATGATAATAGAAGTTTACAATTAAAAGAAACAAAATTACTCTCCTCAGGATTAGTTTCTAATGAGGTTTATTCTGTAAACTCTAGAATTTCTACTTCAGATTTCAAATTATCTGACTTTAAATTGAAAAATAAAAGTATAGAGACATCCTTAGATAATCTAGATATTGATGTATATTTAAATAATTTAGACTATGAAAATATTGAAAGACTTAATAATGCTTATCAGGTTTTTTATGCTACTAGTATTAATACAAGAACTTCTAAAGATGCAAGAACACAAATGGATGCTACAAATAAACAGATAGTAAGTGAATTAACTACATTAGTTAATAATGGTTTATCTCTAAGAATTGATACAAGTTTACGTGGTTTAAAGAATAAAAAAATAGATCTAAATTCTTTAGATTTAAAAGTTGATGCAAAGCTAGATAAAAATGATTTAAGTATTAATACATTTAATAAATTTTCAATTTTAAATTTGTTAAATCTAAAAGCTAAATTGGAAATATTAGAAGATGATTACAAAAACTTTTCTTCTATTATTCATCCTAATATGGCACAAATAGTTTCTTTATATGCTCTTGAAAAAAATGATAAAGTAGTATTTGAACTTGATATAAAAAAAGGGAAAATTGAAGTTAATGGGAAAAAAGTAAATTAATCTTTGAGAAAAAAAATTAAAGGTATGACTTAAACTGAAGTTATACCTAAACTTACACTTGCTACAATCACAAAAATATATTTACAACTTGAAGGATACATTTGAGAATTGCATTTATTGGTGATATTGTAGGTCGTCCAGGACGAAAGATAATAAAAGAAAACTTATTAAAAATAAGAGAAGAACATAATATTGATTTTGTAATTGCAAATGGTGAAAATGCAAGTCATGGTTTTGGATTAACTACAAAAAATTGTGATGAACTGCTTAAAATGGGTATTGATTTAATTACAGGAGGAAATCACTCTTTTGATAAAAAAAGAGATATGATGGTTTTACTTGAAACTAAACCAGTTTTAAGACCTGATAATTATCCCCCTGGTTTAATAGGAAGTGGATTAAAAGTTTGTGATATTCAAACAGCTGATGGTATTGAAAAGCTAGCAGTTATTAATTTAATGGGACAATATACAATGCCAACAGTTGAAAATCCTTTTAACTGGGCAAGAAAACTTGTAAATCAACTTCTTGAAGATGGAATAAAAAGTATTTTTATTGATTTTCACGCTGAAGTTACGAGTGAAAAAAGAATTATGCTTATGATGCTTCAAAATGAAGTAAGTATGATATGTGGAACTCATACTCACGTTGGAACTGATGATTTACAAATTTTTAATAATACTGCTTATTTAACTGATATTGGATTAACTGGATGTAGAGATAATGTAATTGGAATGGATAAGAAAGTTCCAATTCAAAAAGTTACTACTGGTCTTGGAGGACATTTTGAAGTTCCTAGTTCTTGTAAAACAATTCTTCAAATAATGGTTACTGATATAAATAAAGAGGGAAAAGCAACGAATAGTTTTAAAATTAAAAAACTATGTAATAATCCTGAACATATTATAACAAAGGCTATGATTGACTAGTATTGATTCTTCTTATGATTTATTATGTTTTTTAAAAGAACAAAATTTAATTGATGAGAAAAATGAGTTTTGGTGGCCAAATGATAATAGCTTTGAAATATTATTAGGTTCTATATTAACTCAAAATACTAAATGGACAAATGTAGAAAAATCTTTAGAAAACTTAAAAAAATTGAATATTAACTCACTTGAAAAGTTATCAAAAATTAATTTAGAAGAGCTTATTATTGCAATTACTCCAAGTGGTTTTAAAAATCAAAAATCAGTAAGATTAATTGCTTTAGCTAAAAATATAATAGAAGAGTTTGATAGCTTTGAAAACTTTTGTTTAAAAGTAGATAGAACTTGGCTTTTAAAACAAAAAGGAATTGGCCCTGAAACTGCAGATGCAATTCTTTGTTATTCTTGCAAGCAAGACTATATGGTTGTTGATTCTTATACTAATAGATTATTAAAAAGATTTGGATATGAGTTTGAAACTTATGAAGAATTACAAGCATGGTGTGAATATGGAATTAATGAAAATTACGATAAAATTGCCAAATTATATAATTATGAAATCTCACTAAATAAAATTTATGCTAGATTTCATGGAAAAATTATCGAGTTTATGAAACGTAATCCAAAAGGTTAATTGATATGATTATTATTCCACAAACAAAAGGTGGCGTAGGGAAGTCTACGGTTGCTATGCAAGTTATAGCTCCTTATCTTTATAAAAAACATGGCAAAAAAATCACTTATATTGAAATTGATGATGAAAATAATGACTCTAAGTCATTTACTAGAACAGAAATTGTAAATAAAAGAATGTTAGGTACTAATAAGTTAACTGAGTTAGATGAGTTAATTTTAATGGATGATAATCATGAGGTTATTATAGATGTTGGTGGAAATAAAACATCATCACTTGTTTTAGATGAGATAAAAAAAGTTGGAACTTTTAATAATATTAAATGGATTATACCTTTAGGTGATGGTGAGCTTGATGGTAAAAATGCAATTGCAACTATGAAGAAAATAAAAAAGATTGAAGATAATCCATCTGAAAATATAATGTTTGCATTAAATAGAGCAATTTCAATGCAACCTGATTATATTGAAGAGCAATTTATCAACTTTTTTGGTCATAAGTATATTGATTCAAATTCAGTAATTTGTGATTTTGTAAAAGATCCAAGATATTTTCCTGTTAAGAATGATAAAGTAATTACAATGAGTAGATATTTAGGTTCAACAGTATGGGAAATGGCTTATAACAATACAGATTTTGCACAAAAAGCAATTAAAGCAAAAGAGTTAGGTGATATTGAAAGCGCAAGAAAATATCTATTTTTTAGAAGAATTCAAACAGATGCAAAAGATTATGTAATTACAGTTTTAAATAAAATCTTCTGTGATCTAGATACTTGGATTGATATTAAAAAATGAGTGAGATGAGTTTTAAACAAGCAAAAGAGCTTGTTGAAAGAATGGAATTTTCAGAAATTGCACTTAAAAATGCAACAAAAGTTTTAGATGACTCATATAAAACTTTTGGAAAAGCTAGTGAAAATTTTGATAAAACTTTGAATAAACAAGAAGAAATTCTAGAAAAACTACCCCAATTAGATAAAAAAATGTCATATATGTTTTTAGCAGTTGCTATTAACATTGGTTTTATTTTAGGTCTTTTAATTGGGAAATATATATTATAAAATTTTAAAATAGGATTATTAATAATGGGTAAACAAGAAAAAATTGTATCAATGTTTAATGATATTGCAGGAACTTATGATGTTGCAAATAGAGTTCTTTCAATGGGAATTGATAAGTCATGGAGAAATAAAGCTTGTAATTTAACTTTTGATTTTTATGGAAAAGAAAAAATCGAAAAAATAGTTGATGTTGCTTGTGGAACTGGGGATATGATTCAACATTGGAAAAAAATAGCAGCAGAAAATAGTATTGAGATTGAAAATATAATTGGTATTGATCCTAGTGTTGGGATGATGGCTGAAGGGAAAAAGAAACTTCCTGAAGTTGAATTTATTGAAGCTGGAGCTGCTTGTATGCCTCTTGAAAATGATAGTACTGATATTATTTCTATTTCTTATGGAATTAGAAACGTAGTTCAAAGACAAGAAGCTTTTCATGAGTTTGCAAGAGTTTTAAAAAAAGATGGATTAGTTGCAATTTCAGAATTTACAAAAAATGAGAAAACAAATCCTTTAGACTATTTAACTGATTTTTATATGAATAAAATTTTACCTGTATTAGGTGGATTAATATCAAAAAATAAAGAAGCTTATACATATTTACCTGATTCAATAGATGAGTTTTTAACAACAGATAATTTATGTAAAGAGTTAAAACTTGCTGGATTAGAACCAATTCATGTAAAAGCATTTTCTATGAATATTTCTACACTAATTATTGCAAGAAAAATATAAATAATAAAGAGATTTTATGAATACACCAATTAGCGTATCAACTTTAAACTCACAAATAAAATCTCTTTTAGAAACTACATTTATACAAGTTTATGTTGAGGGTGAAGTTTCAAATTTAACTTATCATAACTCTGGACATATATATTTTTCAGTAAAAGATCAAAACTCTACAATATCCTGTGTAATGTTTAGAGGAAATACTAAATATTTAAAGTTTCAACTAGAAGTTGGTCAAAAGATTGTAATTACTGGAAATATAACAGTATATGCTCCAAGAGGTAATTATCAACTTTTATGTAATAAAATACAACCCGCAGGTCAAGGTGCTTTAGCCCTTGCATATGAGCAATTAAAAGCTAAATTAGAACAAAAGGGATACTTTAATCCTGATATAAAAAAAACACTTCCTAAATATCCAAAGAAAATCGCATTAGTTACATCTGCAACAGGTGCTGCTATTGAAGATATGAAAAAAGTTGCATTACATCGTTGGCCTTTAGTAGAGTTTATTTTAATCCCTACTTTAGTTCAAGGAGAGGGTGCTGCTTACGATATTTCAAATTCTATAAAATATGCAGATAGTTTATCTTGTGATATTATTATTGCTGGACGTGGTGGTGGAAGTATAGAGGATTTGTGGGCTTTTAATGAAGAGATTGTAGCAAATGCAATATATGAAGCAAGAACTCCTATTATTTCTGCAGTTGGACATGAAGTTGATTATTTAATTTCTGATTTTGTAGCTGATATTAGAGCTGCAACTCCATCAAATGCTATAGAAATTGCACTACCTGATATCAATGAACATAGAATGTATTTAGATTCTTTATCAAATGAGTTTAATAACTTATTAAAACAAATTTTATTTAATAAAGAACAAAATATATTAAATTTAAAGAAGCTATTTAAACAAAACTCAATTGAAACAAAGTTTGAATTTATTGAGTCAGAAATAAAACTTTTAAAATCATCTTTTAAATCAACTTTAGCTCAAAAAGCATCAAATTCTCAAAATGAATTAGAGATGTTAAAAAGAACTTTTGAAAATAATTATTCTCAGTATTTAAATAAACTACAAAATAATATTGATTTATTAAAAAGTAATTATGAGCTTAACCATCCTGATAAAAAAGATAAAAATGGATTTGTTCAAATATCAAAAGAAAATAAAATAACTTCTTTAAATAATTTAGAAGTGGGAGATATAGTATCTTTACAAAGTCCGAAGTATATTGCTATGTGTACAATAAATAATTTAAAAAAACAATAAGCTTTAAGTTTAGAATTGATAAAATAAAACAAGTTTCTATTTAAAAAGAAGTTAAGGAAAAGGAATATTTATGGATAATGAAGAAAAAGTAATTGATTATGTTAATACTAGCGAGTTTATGACGTTTGAGCTAGGGGCTATGAAGTATGCAATTGAGTTACCAAAAATTAGAGAAATATTAACCTATCCAGATAATATTACACCTTTGCCAAACACATCTGATTGGGTAAAGGGTCTTATTAACTTAAGAGGTGAAGTTGTTCCAATTTTAGATATTAGATTAAAGTTTAATACAAGTGAGGGCACTTACGATGAGAATACATCTGTAATTGCTGTTATTACTGAAGATAAAAGAATGGTTGGGATTATTGTTGATTTAGTTGATGATGTTCAAAGATTAGATACTAGTACACTAGCTCCTGTTTCTGAAATGGGTTCTGCAATACCATCTAAATATTTAAAAGGTTATGTAAGATTAGATAATAATGAAATGTTAGTTATTATGGATATTGAAAGAGTTGTAGATAAAGAAGAGTTAAAAGACTAAATTTATTGGAAAAATTATGCATGAAAAAATAGAAAAATTAAGAGGTTTAAAACTTCTTTTTGTTGAAGATGAAAAAGACCTACTTTCTATAATTAGTGATGCCTTAACAAAATTACAGGCTAATTTTTTCACTGCAAATAATGGATTAGAAGCCTTAGATATACTAAAAAACAATCCTGATATCGATGCTATTATTACAGATATAAATATGCCATTAATGAATGGCTTAGATATGATAGAAAATATAAGAGAACAAAACATCCAAATTCCTATCATAATAATGTCTGCACATACTGAAAGTGAATATATTACTAGAGCTAGTAATCATGGCGTTAGTGAATATTTATTAAAACCTTTTGATTTTATAAAATTTATTGATCTTATTACAAGTATGGAAATAAAATAGAAAATGCCAATAGATAAAAAACTACTAAAACGATTACGTATATTATATGTTGAAGATGATGCTGTTATTAGAACAGAACTATCGCAACTTTTATCAAACTTTTTTGAAAAAGTTTATACTGCTGAAGATGGAAAAGAAGGTTTAGAAATTTATCTTCATAATCAAGATAATATAGATATTATTCTTTCTGATATTAATATGCCTAAATTAAGTGGAATTGATATGGTAAAAGCCATAAGAGGTGTTGATCCAAAGGTTCTAATAATATTTGCAACTGCACATTCTGATAATGAATTTTTAGCTGAAGCTATTAAATTAAAAATTCACGAATATATTATCAAACCTATTGATATAAGACAACTTTTATCTTTGATGAATGATATTGCTGCCGTTTTATATCAAGACTTCTTAATAGAACAAAAAAATAAAGAGTTATCAAAATATAAAGAAGTTACTGATTTAAATAATATTGTTATTGAAACAAATATTCATATGAAAATCACAAAAGTAAATGACTTATGTTGTAAAATCTCCGGATATACAAAAGAAGAATTAATAGGACAAGATTTCAAGTTTTTAAAACATCCTGAATCTTCAAATGACTTATATATAAAAATGTATGCTGATGTTTTAAATAACAAATCTTGGCATGGAACTTTAAAAAATAGTACAAAAGAAAAAGGTACTTTTACTACTGATTGTTCAATGATTACAATTTTAAATGATGCTGGTGAAATTGAAGATGCTATATCTATTCAAAAAGATATTACAGAAGAGTTAGCTAAAAAAAGAGAAATGCAACGAGCTTTAATGAAAGATAAAAGTGAGATTTTTATCAGAAGTAAAGAAGGGAATGCAGAACAGCATACCATAATAAATGATCTAAAAATGAAACTAGAAGATGCTAATGAAGAATATTTTAAAGCTCAAAGAGATACGGACAAATATATTTATATAGCTGAGAAATACTCTTTAGAAAATAGAAATCTAAAAAGTGAATTAGCTTCTTATAGAAGAAATGCAGATAAACATAGTACCTCATTAAAATTAATAAAAGAAAATAGTGATTTACGCTTAGATATTAAACGTTTAAAAATTAAAATAGAAGATATGAAAACTAAATTTGAGAAAGAGAAAAAACAGATTGAAGTAAACTCTCAAATAGAACTTGATGAACTTAATGAAAAGTTCGTAAAATTAACTCAAAAATATGAATCTATTGAAACAGATGATGTTTTAGTACAAAAACTAGAGTATTGGAAAGAGAAAGCTAATAATGAATCAAATAGAGTGGAAACTTTAGAAAAACAAATTATGACTTATGCAACAAAAGAGACAATGAATAAAATTTTTGGATAAATAAATCAAGTTTAACTTGATTTATTTAATTGTGATACTTAATATTTTTTGCTCACTTAATGGCTTATCTCCACCACTTCTTCCAGATGTTGGTACATTTTCGATTTTTTTAACTACATCCATACCATTAGTAACATAACCAAAGATTGAGTGCTTACCATTTAACCAATATGTTGGAACAGTAGTAATGAAAAACTGACTACCATTTGTATTTCTACCTCTATTAGCCATTGCTAAAATACCTGGTTTATCAAATAACGCTTTTGATGAAAATTCATCTTCAAAGTCTTTCTTCCAGATTGATTCTCCAGCTCTTCCAGTACCTGTTGGATCTCCACTTTGTAACATGAATCCTCTAATAACTCTATGGAAAATTAATCCATTATAATAACCATTTTTTGAATGAGTTACAAAGTTTTCAACAGCTTTAGGAGCTAAATCTGGTCTTAGCTCAATTACGATTTCTCCTTGCGTTGTTTTAAAAACAGCAATTGGATTTGATGCTTCTAAAAGTAACATGAATGAACAAAGAATGAAAAGTATTTTTTTCATATATAGCCTTTAATTTTGAGATTTTAAGAAAATAGTATATTATTTTAGATTTAAAAAAAAATAAAATAGCAATTTTTATGAGGTTTTAATAAAAAAGTGTTAAAATTCACTAAAATTATACAAATTTTATTTATAAAAGGACTAGACAATGGCAATGCCTTCAATCCCGCAACCAACGTTTTATGTATTTAAGTGTGAACAAGCATCCCCTCCAGGTATGCCAAAGCCATCATGTGTAACGCCAGATACAAGAGATTTATTTAATCATGCTGCACAATCTTTAATGAAAAAGGGATTAATGGGACCTGTACAAGTTATTAGAACTTCTTGTTTAGGTAGATGTCAAATGGGACCAGTTATGTTAATTGAGCCTGGACATCATATGTATTGTCAGTTATCTAAGGAAAAAATAGATAAAATTATTGAAGAACATATATTAGGTGGAAACCCTGTTGCTGAGTATTTAATGCCTGAGCAGTACTGGGGTGACGCTGTAAAATTACAAAGTTAAAGAGGACTAAATTATATGACATTTGATATGCTATATAGTAAAATTCATAGAGCTACTGTTACAGATGCTAATTTAAACTACATTGGATCAATCACAATTGATGAAGACTTGATGAAAGCTTCAAGTTTAAGAGTTGGTCAAAAAGTTGAAATTGTTAATGTAAATAATGGTGAAAGATTTGCTACTTATGTTATTAAAGGTAAAGCTGGAAGTAAAGACATGTGTCTTAATGGAGCAGCTGCACGAAAAGTAGAAATTGGTGATAAAATTATTGTAATTTCTTATGCCTCATATTCAGAAGCTGAGTTAGAAAATTATAAGCCAATTGTTGTAATTGTTGATGATGAGAATAATATTGATATGGTTACAAATGAATTAGTAGGAAGTGATCATGTTTGAAGGAATTGATTTAAAAAATCTAAACTTAAATGATATGATGGGTCAATTTCAAGATATGGCTGCTAATGCTAAAGAAGAGAATGCTTCAAAAATATTCACATCAAAAGCTGGTGGTGGTATGGTTGAAATTTCTGTAAATGGGAACTCAGAAGTAATTGATTTGAAACTTGATGATTCTTTACTTGAAGATAAAGACTCTTTACAAATTTTATTAATTTCATGTATGAATGATATTATTAAACAAACTGAAGCAAATCAAAAAGCAATGGCTATGAATATGATGGGTGGACTAGGTTCTTTTGGACAAAAATAGTCAAATGAAAAACTTACTAAATGAATTTGAGGATTATTTATTAAATAATCTTCCAAGTTTAAAAACTTTTCATCCCTTTTTTGAAGATGCTTTAGGGGATATGTTAAAAGCTGGAGGAAAAAGATTTCGTCCAATGCTTTTACTTTCAGTAATTAAATCAAATAAAAGCTTACTTATAAAAAATTCAATGCCAGTTGCTCTAGGCCTTGAAATGCTTCATACTTATTCACTAATACATGATGATTTACCCTCAATGGATAATGCAGATTTAAGACGTGGATTTGAAACTTTACATAAGAAATATGATGAAGTTACAGCTATTTTAGTTGGTGATGCTTTAAATACAGAAGCTTTTAATCAAATATCAAATGCATCTTTATCAAATGATGTAAAAATTGAGTTAATTAAGTGTTTATCTTCTAATGGTGGAATTAATGGAATGATAATTGGTCAAGCAATTGATTGTTATTTTGAAAATCAAAAACTTGAACTTTCTCAATTAGAGTATTTGCATATACATAAAACTGCAAAATTAATAGCAGCATCACTTAAAATGGGTGCAATTATTTCTGAATATGATTTAGAAACTCAAGAAAAACTATTTAACTTTGGTATTGACTTAGGTCTGTTATTTCAAATTCAAGATGATATTATTGATGAAACTCAAAGTGAAGAAGAAGCAGGTAAAACTACACAAAATGATGAAGCTAAAAATTCATTTGTAAATTTATTAGGGTTAAATGGAGCTATTAAAGCTGCTGATGAATTATCATTAAAATGTGAAGAGACTTTAAATACACTTGATAAAAAACTAAAACTATCACTAGAAGAGTTACTTTTAAAGTATATAAATAGACATAAATAGTAAAATCTTTTATATAAAAACAAACTCTTAGTCAAATTAACTCAAACTACTTGACAATTAAACAAAAATTATATAAAATTTAGCACTCAAAAATTTAGAGTGCTAAATTTAAAATTATAAAAAAATATTATAAAACTTAATAAAAGGATTAACATGAATTTCAAACCATTAGGAAAAAGAGTTCTAGTACAAAGAACTGAAGTAGAGAGTAAAACTGCAAGTGGAATTATTTTAGTTGATTCAGCTAAAGAAAAACCAAATACAGCAGAAGTAAAAGCAATCGGTGGAGAAGTTACAGAAATTAATGTAGGTGATACAATTGTTTTTGAACAATTTAGAGGAACAGAGTTTACACTTGATGGTGTAGATTATTTAGTGTTAGAACAAGAAAATATTATAGGAGTTATGTAAGATGGCAAAAGAAGTTAGATTTAGTGATGATGCAAGAAATAGATTATTTACAGGTGTAGAAAAATTAGCAGATGCTGTAAAAGTTACAATGGGTCCTAGAGGACGAAATGTATTATTACAAAAAGCTTTTGGAGCTCCTACAATTACAAAAGATGGTGTTTCTGTAGCACGTGAGATTGAATTAGAAGATACATTAGAAAATATGGGAGCACAACTTGTAAAAGAAGTTGCTTCTAAAACTGCTGATGAAGCTGGTGATGGAACTACAACTGCAACAGTTTTAGCTCATTCAGTATTCAAAGAAGGTTTAAGAAACGTAACTGCAGGAGCAAATCCAATTATCTTAAAAAGAGGTATGGATAAAGCAACTGAAGCTATTTTAGTTGAACTTAAAGCCTCTTCAAAAGTTGTTGCTGATAAAAAAGAGATTGAACAAGTTGCAACAATTTCAGCTAACTCTGATACTGCAATTGGAGCGATGATTGCAGAAGCTATGGATAAAGTTGGAAAAGATGGTGTTATCACTGTTGAAGAAGCTAAAGGTATTTCAGATGAGTTAGATGTAGTTGAGGGTATGCAATTTGATAGAGGATATTTATCTCCATATTTTGTAACAAATACTGAAAAAATGACTACTGAAATGGAAAATCCATTTATTCTTTTATGTGAGAAAAAGATTTCAAACTTAAAAGAAATGTTACCAATTTTAGAAGCAGTTAATCAAACAGGAAGACCTTTATTAATTATCTCTGAAGATGTTGAAGGTGAAGCACTTTCTACATTAGTTGTAAATAGATTAAGAGGTTCTTTAAATATTGCAGCTGTTAAAGCTCCAGGTTTTGGTGATAGAAGAAAAGCTATGTTAGAAGATATTGCTGTTTTAACTTCTGGAACAGTTGTTTCTGAAGAAATGGGAATGAAGCTAGAATCAACTGGTATGGAAGTTCTAGGAACTGCAGCTAGAGTTGTAATTGATAAAGATAATACTACTATTGTAAATGGTGCTGGTGAAGCTGATGCTGTTCAAGGTAGAGTTAATCAAATCAAAGCTGAAATGGAAAGTACTACTTCAGAATATGATAAAGAAAAATTACAAGAAAGATTAGCAAAACTTTCAGGTGGTGTTGCAGTTATTAAAGTTGGAGCTGCTTCAGAAACTGAAATGAAAGAGAAAAAAGATAGAGTTGATGATGCATTATCAGCTACTCGTGCTGCTGTTGAAGAAGGTATTGTAATTGGTGGTGGTGCTGCATTAATTAGAGCTGCTGCAAAAGTTACATTAGAACTTGAAGGTGATGAAGCTATTGGAGCTGCTATCGTTTTAAGAGCTATTAAAGCACCTTTAAAACAAATTGCAATTAATGCTGGTTATGATGCTGGTGTTGTAGCAAACGAAGTTGAAAAATCTGAAAATGAAAACTTAGGATTTAATGCTGCAACTGGAAAATATGTTGATATGTTCGAAGCTGGAATTGTTGATCCTGCAAAAGTTGAAAGAGTTGCTATGCAAAATGCTGTTTCAGTTGCTTCACTTTTATTAACAACGGAAGCTACGGTAACAGATGTAAAAGCTGATTCTGCTTCTGCTCCTGCTATGCCTGATATGGGTGGAATGGGCGGTATGCCTGGTATGGGAATGTAATTTACATTCTCTTTTGAACACCTCTTTTTTTAAGGGGTGTTTATCTTTTATTTAAAAATATTAATTTATAAGTATATCATCATTTTCAATAACATATTTAATCTTATTAATATTTAGTAAATCAATAATTGATATTAACTCTTTTGTATTACTAGCATCAGTGATTAATTGTATTTTTGATTCTTCTTTATTATATGAATAATGAATAAATTGTTTAAGTACATCTTCTAATATATCAAATATATTGCTTATAGCAAGTGAATAATGGCAAGAAAGTTTGTCATAATTTTGGATATAGTTAACTAAATCCTTTGCATTCAGTGGTTTTAATAAAAGTTTTCTATTGTGATTTAAAGAACAGTTTTGACATGATAATCCACTATTATAAGTAAGTTTATCGCTAATTACTAAAATATTGTATTTTTTATTTATTTTTGTAGCTTCCTCAAAAATATAATCCCCCACAGGTGTATTTACATCAATAATTAATAAGTTATATTTATTTTCCTTAAGTTCTTTTAAAAACATATTCTTATCATTTGTTTTATAAATATAAATATTATTAAGATAATTTGAAACTATATCAAATATGTCATTTTCATGAGTTTTTAAATCAAATATTAATACTTTCATAAGTTATTATCTCCAAAAAAATTAAAAAGAATAATTAAAAGGTTTTTTACACGTCTTTAAATATATCTCTAATTTTATTTATTTCTGAAATATTTTCAAAAAATAGTTCAATTATTACTGGATCAAAGTGCTTCCCTTTTTCTTCTTTGAATAGTTTAAAAATCTTTTCATCATTCCAAGCTTTTTTATAAACTCTATGACTTCCTAATGCATCAAATACATCTGCAACAGCTGTAATTCTTGCAAAGATATGAATATCCTTATCTTTAAGTCCTCTAGGATATCCTGTTCCATCATATTTTTCATGATGTTCTCTAGATACAATTGCTGCAGCTTGTAAAATTGGTTTCTTTGAGTGTCTTAACATTTCAAATCCAAGTTTGGCATGAGTTTTCATTATTTCAAACTCTTCGTAAGTTAATTTCCTAGGTTTATTTAAAATATTATCAGGGATTCCAACTTTTCCAATATCATGCATAGGAGAAGCTAGTTTTAAAATACTTGCTTCTTCTTCAGATAGTCCAAATTTAATTGCAAGTAAATAGGAATATTCTGCAACTCTTTTTACATGGTTTCCTGTCTCTTTACTTCTAGTTTCAGCAATTTCACCCATTGTATAAATGATTTCTTTTTGAGTATTAGTTATTTCACCATGCAACTGTTCAATCTGCTCTATTCCCTCTTTTATAGATTTAGACATATCTTTAATAGCAAAAGATATTTCACCTAGTTCATCTGGTCTATTGATTGTTTGAGTATTATATTTACCAGATTTTACTATATTGATATTCTCAATTATTTTTTTTGTATCATTTTTTAGAATATTTCCAAAAGTTACTGCTAAAACAATAGCTATAAAAATCATTAAAGCACCAATATACATCATATCAATCGTAACTTGAGTCCCAATAATACCCTCAGTGTTATATCTTAAGATTATAAGTAATAAAGTAGTAATTGGTGCAATTGTAAAGATTAAAAAAGTTTCAATTATTCTTCTTGATATTTTTTTATTAAAAAAAGTATAGTTTGTATTATTAGAGATTTTTTTATATCTTATTTCAAATAAAATATATTCAAGCTGAGCTAAAACTGCAGCTCCAAGTATTAGGTAACTTAAAAATATTCGTAAATGACTAGCAACTGGAAAGTCAGGATATAAAAAAAAGTGTAATAAAAAAGCACAAACTCCTGCAAATATCCAAGATATAATACTTAAAAAATAATATTGTAAATAAAGATGATATATAAAGTAAAGTTCTTGTTTTTGAATCAATTAAATCTTTTATTGTGAGTTCTTTTTTCATTATTATTCTTTTAAAAAGTTAAAAAGTAACTTTTTAATATCCTTTATAAGTTTTAACATGGCTTATTATATCTTTAATATACTTATGTTTGATAATAAAAATCTAAACAAATAATTTTTATTTTTGCTTAGTTAAAGCTAATATAAATATCCTTTGCTAAAATAAAACAAAAATGGATTTTAGATGAAAGAAAAATTAATAGAGATTATAAAAGAAGCAGGGGAGATATTAAAAGATGGATATTTTTCTAAAAAAGATGTAACTTTTAAAGCAAAAAAAGATTTAGTAACAAAATATGATGTCGCAGTTGAAAACTTTTTAAAAGAGAGTTTTGCCAAAGAGTTTAGTGATTTTAATGTAATTGCAGAAGAATCAGATAATACAAATAAAACATTTTCAAACTCAATAATAGTAGATCCAATAGATGGAACAACTAACTTTGTAAATAAATTACCTCACACAGCAATTTCAGTTGGGGTATATGTAAATAAAAAACCTTATATTGGAATTGTTTATAATCCAATTTTAGATGAACTTTACACAGCAGTTGTAGGAGAGGGTGCATATTGTAATGGAGAAAAAATAGAAACTTCAGATGAAAAAGATTTTCAAAAAGCACTACTTTCAACTGGTTTCCCTTATAGCTCTGGGACTTGCGAAGATGACTTGAATGATGTGATTAAAAAAATAAAATACATTTTACCAAGATGCCAAGATATTAGACGTTTAGGAGCAGCTTCTCTTGATTTATGTTTAGTAGCACGTGGTGTTTATGAGGGATACTATGAAATGAATTTAAAAGCATGGGATGTTAGTGCTGGGTTAATCATTTTACAAGAAGCTGGAGGAAAAGTATCTAATCTTGATGGAAATGAATATGTACTATTTGAAAATAAATATATTGTAGCAAGTAATGGATTTATTCATGAAGAGTTAATCAAAAATTTAAATATCTAAAATAAAGAAAATAATATTTTTATAAACAAAGCAATTATTTAGTAAGACTTAAGTATAATCCTTGATTAAAATTTTACTAAAAGGTGTTACTATATGTGTGGAATAGTTGGTTATATAGGTAAAAACGATACTACAAAGATTTTATTAGATGGTTTAAAAGAGCTTGAATACAGAGGCTATGACTCTGCTGGAATTGCTGTTTTAGGTGATGATAAAATTGATGTATTTAAAGCCTTAGGTAAATTACATAATTTAGAAGAGAAAGTTAATGATAGTTCTTCAAAAAAATATGAATTAGGAATTGGTCATACAAGATGGGCAACTCATGGTCAACCAACTGAACTAAACGCACATCCACACTTAGGTGAATATTCATATGTAGTTCACAATGGAATTATTGAAAATTATAAAGAATTAAAAGAAGAATTAAGTAATCTTGGACATAAATTTGTATCTCAAACTGATACAGAAGTTATTGTTCATTTATTTGAAAATTATAATAATAAATTTAATGATACAACAAAAGCCTTTCATAGTACAATTGAAAGATTAGAGGGAGCTTTTTCTATTCTTCTAATTACAAAAGCAGATCCTACAAAAGTATTTTTCTTTAAACATGGAAGCCCTTTAATAGTAGCGAAGGGTAATGAAGATGATGAAGTTTTATTTGCTTCTTCTGATGCTCCTTTAATTGGTTTAGCTAATGATGTAGTTTATTTAGAAGATGGAGTTGGTGGAATTGCAACTGCACAAGGAATAGAGTTTTTTAATGATAATTACTCATGGTCAACACTTCCAACATCAAAACAATTTGCACAAAAAGATGGTTTTAGATTCTTTATGGAAAAAGAAATTTATGAGCAATCTGATGTTGTTGTTGATTGTATGCTTGGTCGTTTAAGTGATGATGAGATTTTATTTGATGAAATTGATAAGTCTTTAATTAAAGGAATTAACGAAATCAAAATTTGTGCTTGTGGAACTTCTTATCACTCAGGACTTACTGCTTCATACCTTTTTGAAAGATTATCAAAAGTTAAATGTAATGTTGAAATAGCAAGTGAATTTAGATATAAAGAGCCTTTATTAACAAAAGATACTCTTTTTATTGTAATTTCTCAAAGTGGTGAAACAGCAGATACTTTAGAAGCCTTAAAAATGGCAAAGGCTGCAGGACTTAAATCTCTTGTGATTTGTAATGTTGATAACTCTTCAATGACAAGAACAGCAGATGCTACTATTTTAACACGTGCTGGAATTGAAAAAGGAGTTGCATCTACAAAAGCATTTACAACTCAAACAGTTGTTTTATGGATGTTAGCACTTTACTTTGGAAAAGCAAAAAATGTTTTAGGAAGTGATAAATTACAAAGTGAACTTCATGCATTAAGAGAAGTTCCGAAGTCATTGATTATTGATGATTCAATGCATGAAAAAACAAAAAGATTATCCAAAAGGTACCTTCATGGTCATGGCTTCTTCTTTATAGGTAGGGATGTATTTTTCCCACTTGCTTTAGAAGGAGCTTTAAAGCTTAAAGAAATTTCATATTTGCATGCAGAGGGTTATCCTGCAGGTGAAATGAAGCATGGTCCTATTGCATTAGCTGATCCAGAATTGTTCACTATTGCTTTAATGCCACAAAATTTACTTTATGATAAAATAAAATCTAATGTTGAAGAATTAAGTGCTAGAGATAGTACAATTTGTTCTATATCACCACTTGACTTTGATTTAAGTGATGACTTTATTAAAATTAACGAAACTGATCATTATATGTTAGAATTTTTTGAAATGTTAATAGCTTTACAGTTATTATCAATGGAAATATCAGTTAGGTTAGGAAACGATGTTGATATGCCAAGAAACTTGGCTAAGTCAGTTACCGTAGAATAAATTCAACTTGCTGTTGTATTTGTTATTTTTTTAGCAGCAAAATTGTAATTAAAAATAATGGAAAACAAAAATGGAAAACCTCAAAGGAAAACAAACATGGAAAACAAAAAACAGTATTTATTTACTTCAGAAGTAGTAAGCCCAGGTCACCCTGATAAATGTGCAGATATTATTGCGGATACTATTGTTGATAAGTTAATTATTGAAGATAAAAACAGCAGAGTTGCATCTGAAGTTTTTGTAGCAGGAAAAAATGTAATAATTGGTGGAGAAGTTAAATCAACTTGCCAATTATCTGATAAAGAGTATGAAGATTTAGTTAAATCAGCCTTAGCAAAAATTGGTTATGATGGAAAATCAAGCTTTACAAAAGAGCAGTGTTTACATCCAGATGATGTAAATGTTCAAGTATTATTAAACCAACAAAGCCCAGATATTTCTCAAGGTGTTGATCAAACAACTGGTGATATAGGTGCTGGAGATCAAGGTATTATGTTTGGTTTTGCATCAACAGAAACAGCTGATTATATGCCAGCAGCTATTTCTTATGCCCGAATGTTAAGTGATAAAGTTTATAATTATGCATTAAAGCATAATCATAAATTAGGTGTTGATATTAAAACACAAGTTACAATTGATTATGGAACAAAAGAAAACTTTGAAAATTGTAAACCACAAAAAATTCACACTATTGTAGTATCTGCACCTTCAGTTGAAGATATGGATATTAAAGATGTTAGAGAATTAATTCAAGGTTTAATTGATGATTCTGGACTTCCAACAAATATGTATGATAAAGATAGTACAATTATTCATATTAACCCAACAGGAAGATATGTAAGTCATTCATCTTTACATGATAGTGGATTAACAGGAAGAAAGCTTATTGTTGACTCTTTTGGAGGATACTCACCAATTGGTGGTGGAGCTCAAAGTTCAAAAGATTATACAAAAGTTGATAGATCAGGACTTTATGCAGCACGTTGGATTGCAAAACACATCGTTGCTTCTGGACTTGCTTTAAAAGCAGTTGTTCAAATATCATATGCAATTGGAGTGGCACGTCCAACTTCTGTTTCAGTTGATACTATGGGTACATTCACAAAATTAAATGATGATGAATTATCTGCTTTTGTTATGGATAGTTTTTCCTTAACTCCAAAGTGGATTACTGATAAATTTGCATTAGATAAACCAAGTGAAGAGACTTTCCTTTATGCAGATGTAGCTTCACGAGGACAAGTTGGTCAAAGTGATTACCCTTGGGAAAAACTTGATGAATTAGAAAAATTCGCAAATTTATAAGATTAAAAAAAAGGATTTAGTATGGATTTAAAAAATTTATTTAGCAAAATATCATTTGATAGCGATTCTAAAGAACAAGCTACAAAAAAAGATGCTCCAAGTCATTGGGTAAAGTGTCCTGAATGTAGTTCTTTAATGTTCTTTAAAGAAGTAGAAAATCAAGATAATATATGTCCTAAATGTAATTTTCATATGAGAATTGGGGCAAAAAGAAGAATTGAAATTTTAGCAGATGAAGGTGCTTTTGTTGAATATGATGAAGATTTAAGACCAAACGATCCTTTAAAATTTGTAGATAAAACTTCTTATAAAAAAAGAGTAGAAGTAGCTCTTAAAAAGACAGGAAGAACATCTTCTGTTGTAAGTGGAGAATGTGAAATCAATGGAACAGCTGTTCAAATTGTTGTATTTGACTTCTCTTTTATGGGTGGTTCTCTAGGTTCTGTTGAGGGTGAAAAAATTGTTAGAGCTGTTAATAGAGCTATTGAAAAACATCAAGGTCTTATTATTGTTTCTGCTTCAGGTGGTGCAAGAATGCAAGAGTCAACTTTTGCTTTAATGCAAATGGCTAAAACTTCTGCAGCTCTAAAAAGATTAGATCATGCAAAATTACCTTATATCTCTATTTTAACAGATCCAACAATGGGTGGTGTTTCTGCATCATTCGCATTCTTAGGTGATATTATTATGGCAGAACCAGGAGCTTTAATTGGCTTTGCAGGTCAAAGAGTTATTAAACAAACTATTGGTGCCGATTTACCTGAAGGATTCCAACGAGCTGAATTCTTACTTGAAAAAGGTTCAATAGATATGGTTGTAAATAGAGCTGATATGAAACAAACACTATCTGATTTATTAACAATGTTTAAAAAAGAGAAAATAGCAAACTAAATGTTATCAAATTTTGAAGAAGCTTTAGGTTTTAAACTTGAAGCTTCTAACTACTTATATGTTTTATGTGATTATGAAACTCTTCTAAAAAAAAATATCTCACTTGAATCTTTTATAAATTTATGTAAAAGTAAAAATGTAAAATTAGTTCAATATAGAGATAAAGTATCTTCTATTGAAATACAAAAAGAAAATTTACTTTTTTTAAAAGAATCATTAAAAGTTCCAATTTTAATAAATGATAAAATTGAACTAATAGAGTATTGTAACGGCTTGCATTTGGGACAAGAAGACTTTGCTTTAATTCATAAAGACAAAAAAATTGCAATAAAATTAATAAGAAAAAAAATAGGAAAAAAGCTTTTAGGTCTTTCAACTCACAATGAAGTAGAGATATTAGAAGCAAATGAACTAGAGTTAGACATGATAGGTCTAGGCGCTTATAAAAATACTAATACTAAAGATGTAAGTACTGTATTAGGAGAAAAGATTTCTTATCTTGCAAAGATATCAACTCATCCTGTTTGTGCTATTGGTGGTGTTAAAATTGAGGACAAGATTAAAAATATAACTTTTAATGTTGTGGGAAGTGGATTTTACGTGACTAATGGGGATATTTATGGTAAAAATTAATATTTATTCAATTGTTAAACCATCAAAAGATGAGTTTGATATTTTAATAAAAGAGTTTATTAAAATGTCACTAAAATATGCAAAAGTTGAAGTTCATTATATATTTAATAAATCTATTGCAAAAGCTCAAACAATAGGTGAAAGTGAAGCACAAAAAGCTTATAGTGATACTTATGAACCTTTATTAAAAGGTTATAATATTGCCTTAGATGTTTTAGGAAAAAAATTGGATTCTTATTCTTTTTCTAAAGTATTAGAGGGTAAAAATGAAATAAATTTTTTTATTGGTGGAGCATATGGCTTTGAAAGAGAATTTTTAAAGAAATGTGATAGTATAATATCTCTAAGTGATTTGACAATGGCACACAAAATAGCAAATGTTGTTTTGACTGAACAGATCTTTAGAGGGCTTTGTATTATAAATAACCACCCATATCATAAATAATTTATTATATTTTTTGTATAATGGCAAAATTTTAAATTTAAGGGTATAATGTGGCTAACACAAAACAAGTTGTAGAATTAAAACAAATCTTATTAGATAAAAAAGAATTAATCATAAAAAATATACAAGGAAGTAGAGATAGCATTGATTGCTTGAAAAATTCTGAGTGTAAAGATGAATATGATTATGCTGAAATATCAAGTGATAGTTTTAAAGAGGGTATTATTGCAAATCAACAAGTTAAAGAATTAGAAGAGATTGAAGACGCGTTAAAAAGAGTTGACAATGGAACTTATGGTACTTGTGAAATGTGTGATGAATCAATTGCAATAGGAAGATTAAGAGCAAAACCATTTGCAAAGTTTTGTACACCGTGTAGAGAGATTTACGAAGTAGAAAAATAGTAAAAAAGGATTTAGTTATGGGTTTTAAAAAATATATTGTTTTTTCAGTATTGTTTATTGGTGCAATTTATGGATATACATTTAGTTTAGAGTTAGGAGATTTTAAAGTTACAATTCTTGATATCTCATTACTTTTACCAATTGCAGTTTGGATTATAGTTCCTTTAGTAATATTATTTATTGCTACAATTGGACATATCTTATTTTATGGTTTAATTAATGTATTTAAACAAAGAGCAATAAATAAAGATAAAGAAACAATGATTACTCTAATTAAATCAAATTTATTAGAAAAAAATCCTCCAAAAAGATTTAAAACAAAAGCTTTTAAAGAGCTATCAGCTGTTGTTTCTCAATTGAAATTAAATGTTAAAAGTGATACATTTACTTCTTCAGATTCAGATTTAAACTCTTTAATTGCAAATATTCAAGATATAAAAGCTGGAAAACATGTAGTAGCTAAGTCTTTAAAATTAAATGAAATGTCAGAATTAGCAAATCAAAATTTAATCAACAAAGTAAATGAACAACCTGATTTTTCAGTAGATGTTCTTAAAAAAGTTGAAAACTATGCTCCAAATGTAGTTAGACAATCGTTTATTAATGTTATTAATGAAAAATCTATGACTACAATTAAAAAACTTTATAAAAATGTTAAGTTAGATAAAGATTTAGCTAGAAGATTATTTGAAAAAGATGCAGCTAATAATGAGTTTGGATTTTCTTCAGAAGAAATATCTAAAATTGTAAAAGATTTACAATATACAACAGAAGATTATTTAGCGCTTGCAAGAAATTATGAATCAATTTTACAACCAGATCAAATTATTGCATTATTTGAAAAGTTAAGTGAAGAAATTGATGCTTCAACTCCTGCTTATTTACATGTATTATTTGAATATGAAATGATTGATAAAGTAAGAGAAATTGTTGATACAACACCAGAAGGTGAATATACATCATTTAAAGCACTTTTAGATTTAAAAGATGCTGGTAAACATTACGATTTAGAATCGATTTCATATAAATAATGACAAAGAAAATTGATTTTAGCCAACCCTTAATGGTGTTGGCACCTCTTGCTGGTTATACTGACTTACCTTTTAGATCTGTAGTTAAAAAATTTGGTGCAGATATTACAATTTCAGAAATGATTTCTTCAAATGCTTTAGTTTATAAATCAGAAAAAACATTTAAAATGATAGAAAAATCTCCAAGTGAAGATCCTTATATTGTTCAAATAGCAGGAAATAGTCCTGAATTAGTTCGAGATGCTGTTTTAATGTTAAATGATATTGATGGAATTGATGGAATTGATTTAAACTGTGGATGTCCTGCTCCTAAAGTATTCTCACACGGTTCAGGTTCAAATCTTTTAGGAGATTTAAAAAAGCTTGAAAGTATTTTATCAACTGTTAAAAAGTACTCTACAAAACAATATACAAGTGCAAAAGTAAGAATTGGAGTAAATGAAAAGATTCCCGTTGAAATTGCAAAAGCAGTTGAAGCTTGTGGTGTTGATTTTGTATCTGTTCATGGAAGAACAAGAGCAGGTAAATATAAAGCTCCTGTTGATTATGATGCAATTAAAGCGATGAAAGAAGCTGTTAATATTCCTGTTATTGCAAATGGTGATATAAAAGATTATGATAAAGCTAGAGAAGTTTTAGAGTATACAAAAGCTGATGGTGTAATGATTGGTCGTGGAGCAATTGGAAGACCATGGATTTTTCATCAATTAAAACAAAATATTGAAGATAAAGATATCTCTGAGAACTTAAAAAAAGAGATTATTCTAGAACACTTTGATGCAACACTAAATTTTCATGGTGAACACGGTACTGTGATGTTTAGAAAACTACTACATTCATACTCAAAAGGTTATACTGGAGCTCATGAATTTAGAGATTTAATTAATAAAATATCTGATCAAAAAGTTATGAGAGATATGATTGAATCTTTCTTTTAAACCTTTTTAATATTATTCATAATGTTATTTAGATAAAATATCTCACTTTTTACAAAAGAATTTAATTTTATATAGTTAAATAAAAAGGAAATATTTGTCTGAATACTATTTTGAATTAACAATTAATCCAAATAAAAATTATGAACTTTTTTTAGATCTACTTACATCTCTAACTAATAATAATGCCATTGAAGAAATTGATGGTACTTTAATAGCTAGAAGTGAAGATGATTTATCTAATGTTGAAGAAGGTATTTTACAGTTTGCAAAAGCTTTAGATATCGAATGCCTTACAACTCATACAAAAAAAGAGAATATCGATTGGATAAAACAATATCAAGAATCAGTTAAATCTGTTGAGATTGGAAACTTTTACATTCGTCCTTCTTGGGAAGAAAAAAAAGAAAATAAAATTGATATTATAATTGACCCTGCATTATCTTTTGGTTCTGGACATCATGAAACAACTTCATCTTGTATACATGCAATTGATAAGTATGTTGATGAAAAATCAAGAGTTTTAGATGTAGGAACAGGAAGTGGAATTTTAGCAATTGCAGCTTCAAAGAAAAACTGTATTGTTGATATTTGTGATACTGATGATGTTTGTATAAAAGATACTACAAGTAATTTTGAATTAAATTCTGTAGAATTTAATACTTCATGGATTGGATCTGCTAATAAAGCAAAAAATAAATATGATGTAGTAATAGCAAATATTGTTGCAGATGTATTAGCAATGATTGCAAAAGATTTAAAGAACTGTTTAAATGATGATGGTATATTAATAATTTCAGGTATTTTAGATAAACACATTGATAGAGTGTTAAATAAATTTAAAGACTTAGAGCAATTAGAACTTATTCACAAAAATGAATGGGTAACAGTTGTATTTAAAAATAATAAGGAGTTTTAGTTTATGAATGATAAACAAAATAATGACAATAATGGTGGAAACAATAACAACTTTTTTAATAATAATCCATTATTAGTTTTTGTAATTTTTTCAATAGTTACAATTTTTGCTTTTAAAGCATTATTCCCTGAAAATCAAATGGGAAATGGTTCAAATAATGGAGTTACTCCCTTTAATACACAGTCTAAAAATAAGACTGTTCCATATTCAGAGTTAAAGAAGTTAATAACTTCTGGAAAAATTGAATATGTTGGAATTGGAAATACTCAAATTAGAGCAGTTTCTAAAGGTCCTTCTGGAGAAATTACAACTTATACTGCAAGAAGAGTAATTCCTGATGAAACATTAGTTGCAAGTTTAGAAAAAAATGGAATTAATTATGGTGGGATTAATGAAGAGAATGTTTTAGCCGATATTTTATTTGGATGGGTTTTACCAATTTTTATTTTCTTAGCAATTTGGATGTTTATTACAAAAAGAATGTCTAAATCAATGGGTGGAGGAGGCGGAGGCCTTCTTGGAATTGGTTCATCTAAAAAGATGATTAATTCTGAAAAACCAAATGTTAAATTTGAAGATATGGCAGGAAACAAAGAAGCAAAAGAAGAAGTTCAAGAAGTAGTTGAATTTTTAAGAAACCCAGATAGATATGTAAAATTAGGAGCTCAAATTCCTAAAGGTGTTCTTTTAGTTGGACCTCCTGGAACGGGTAAAACATTACTTGCTAAAGCAGTTGCTGGTGAAGCTGATGTTGAGTTCTTAAGTGTTTCTGGTTCTGCATTTATCGAAATGTTTGTAGGTGTTGGAGCTTCTAGAGTTAGAGATTTATTTGAGCAAGCTAAAAAAGTTGCTCCTGCAATTATCTTTATTGATGAAATTGATGCAATTGGTAAAAGTAGAGCCTCTGGTGGTCCAATGGGTGGTAATGATGAAAGAGAACAAACTTTAAATCAATTACTAGCAGAAATGGATGGATTTGCTACTGAAGAAGCTCCTGTTATTGTATTAGCAGCTACAAATAGACCTGAAGTACTTGATCCTGCTTTATTAAGACCAGGAAGATTTGATAGACAAGTTTTAGTTGATAAACCTGATTTTGAAGGTAGAAAAGAGATTTTAAATGTACATATTAAAAACGTTGCAGTTGGAAAAGATGTAGATTTAGTTGAAGTTGCAAAAATGACTGCTGGATTAGCTGGTGCAGATTTAGCAAATATTATTAATGAAGCTGCATTACTTGCAGGTCGTGCTAATAAAGAAGAAGTAACATATGAAGATTTTAAAGAATCAGTTGAGCGGCAAATTGCTGGACTTGAAAAGAAATCTAGAAGAATATCTCCAAAAGAGAGAAAGATTGTCGCTTATCATGAATCAGGACATGCTGTAATTGCAGAAATTACTAAAGGTGCTAAAAAAGTAAATAAAGTATCTATTGTTCCTAGAGGAATGGCTGCTTTAGGGTATACACTTAATACTCCTGAAGAGAATAAGTATTTAATGCAAAAACATGAGCTAATTGCTGAAGTAGATACATTACTTGGTGGTCGTGCTGCTGAAGAAGTATTTATTGGTGAAATCTCAACTGGTGCAGGTAATGATCTTGAACGTGCTACTGATATTATTAAATCAATGGCTACTATTTATGGAATGAGTGATGTTGCTGGACTTATGGTTTTAGAAAAAAGACAAAACCAATTCTTAGGTGGACAAACACAAAAAGATTTCTCTGATGATATGGCTAAAAATCTTGATGAACACGTAAAAACTTTACTTAATGAAAGATATGCCGCTGTTTTAGAATCTTTAAGAGAAAACTCTGAAGCTATTGAGGAGATGACAGCTGAATTACTTGAAATTGAAGTTATAACAGGCCAAAGAGTACGAGATATCATTAAGTCAAATGGTGGAACAGTTTTCGAAGATGAAGATTTACATACTGAAGCACTTTCTAAAGATGAAAGTGAAGATGAAAAAGAAGAAGAATCTGAAGTTTCTGAATCTAATGATGATACAGATTTAAATACGGAAGAAAACGAATCTAAAAAAGACTAATAATGATAAGAAAAAGGTAGAATAAAATTTTATCTTTTTCTTTCTACAATAAAAGCTAACAAAAGACTGAAAATTATTATTTATTAAAAATTTGATAAAATAAAATTATAGGTTACATATGAAAAAAATTCTCTTAATAATATTTTTATTTATTTTTACTATAAACTCATTTTCAAATGAAAAAAAAATTAAAAATGAGATTAATTATGGCTTTATTCATAGTTATGATATTTTAGCTGATTTTAAAGACGCAAGAGAAAGTCTAAGTAAATGGCTTGGTAGGGTTGGTGAAAAAAAAGAGATAAATTTAAATGTTACTTTTTATGATGATAGAAAAAAAGTTTTTAAAAACTATATGAATCATAGTTTAAATATGGTATCTATGGAATATGGAGATTATTATAAACATAAAAATCAAATGGATCCTATAAGTTCAAGATATTGGAGTGTATCTTTTAATGAAAAAAGGGAGTATAAATTTTGTTTAGTTGCTAGGAATGATATTAAATTTGATTCATATAAAGATCTGAAAAATAAAACAATTATTATGAAAAAGTACCAATCTATTGGAAGTATTTGGCTTGATTATAAAAGTTTAGAAAATACTAAAAAAGATTTTAGTAAACTTGTAAAATCAGTAAAATATGAATCAAAAGAATCAACAAGTTTATTAAATGTTTTTTTTAAAAAGCAAGATTTAGCATTAGTTAGAAAAACGACTTGGACTACAATGCTTGAATTAAACCCATCACTAAAACAACGAGTAAAATTATTTGAATGTTCTAATATTGATTTTATTCCTTTTATTAGTGTCTTTTCAAAATCTACAGATAATCACACTGTAAATATTTTCTTTGAAGCATTGCAAAATTTAAAAGATGATAGTGATATTAATGAATTATACTCATTATTTAAATTTTATGATGTATATGAAGTAAAAAAAGAAGATTTGTTAGATATGAATAATTTTTATAATGAATATTATAAATTAAAAAAGAAGCATAATTAATGTTAAACTTATTTAGAAATAAATTATTTGGAAAATTATTTATATTAATTTTTCTTGCAATTTTATTAATATTATTAACATTTACTTCACAAGTTATTACTTTCCAGAAAAAATCTATTTTAGAATCTTTATATTCAGAAGCAAAAAGTATTGGTGATTCTATATCCTTTGTAAAAAAAGATGACATGATTATTGATAATGAAATAGGCTTATTAGAGTTTACTTTAAAGTTTGTAAATCAAAATGAACGAATAGAGACTTTTTTAATATCTAGAAAAGATGGAAATCTCTTATCTATTAAAAAAGAGAAATGGGAGTTATTAGACAAAAGTAAAAATTTTTATAAAAAAAATGAATATGGAACTAGTAATTTTAAAATTGTGGAATCACTTTATTCAAATAAAAGAGTATTAATATATACATATCCTGTTAAAATTTCAGGTTTGCTTTGGGGTTGGTATCATTTAGAATTATCTCTTCAAGAGTATGACAAAAAAATTGATGAAATGTACAATAACATAATTTTTTTGGCTTTAGTATTACTACTTACTTCAATTTTTTTATCTTATTTAATTGCAATAATGATTACAAATCCAGTTATAAAATTAAGTAAGGTATCTTATGAAATTTCTAAAGGTGACTTAACACAAAGAGCTAATATTAAAACTAATGACGAAATTGGAGAGTTGTCTGTAACTTTTAATAAAATGCTAGATTCATTAGAATATTCACAAAAAGAGTTAAAAAAATCGCAAATGGAACTTGAAAAAAGAGTTGAATTAAGAACAAGGGAATTAAAGAAAGTTAATGAATCTTTAGAAGAAAAATCTATTGAACTTAAAGAGCTAAATGAAAATCTTGAGCATAGAGTTATAAATGAAATTTCAAAAAGACAAAGACAAGAAGATCTTTTAATTCAGCAATCAAAACTAGCCTCAATGGGAGAAATGATTGGAAATATTGCACATCAATGGAGACAACCTTTGAATGCACTTGGATTAGTAATCCAAAATATTCAATTAACATATATGATGGGTGATTTAGATGATAAATTTGTAGAGAAATCTGTAGAAAAAGCGAATTTATTAACTTCAACAATGTCAAAAACAATTGATGATTTTAGAAACTTTTTTAAACCTAATAAAGAGATTACAGAGTTTAGTTTAGATGCATCAATAAAAAACTCTTTATCTTTAATTAGTTCAACTTTTGAATATAATGGAATTACTATTGATTATAAAATTTCAAAAGATATTAAAGTTATGGGTTTTCCTAATGAGTTTTCACAAGTTATTTTAAATATATTAACAAACTCAAAAGATGCCCTTGTTGATAAAAAAATTACTAATGCAAAAGTTTTAATAGAAATAAAAAAATCTAATAAATATGCTTGTGTTAGTATAAAAGATAATGCAGGTGGAATTCCTCTTTCTATAATTGAGAAAATATTTGAACCTTATTTTACAACAAAAGAAGAAGGAAAAGGTACTGGTATTGGATTATATATGTCAAAAATCATTATTGAAAAAAATATGAATGGAAAACTATTTGTAAATAATACAAAAGAGGGTGCAGAATTTACTGTATCAGTACCTTTATCTAGCTAAAAAAACAAGAAAATAAGCAAATACGCTTATTATAATAAAGGTTTTTATAGTATACTTTATTATAATAAATACAAGTAAATAATAAAAAAGAAGTAGAGTTGAAAAAAATCAATAAGACATTGTTGAGCAATGTAACTATTTTATACGTAGAAGATGAAAAGATGATTAGTGAAGAAGTATCTTTTTTCTTTAAAAAATATGTTAAAAAGTTTTATATTGCAAATAACGGTGAAGAGGGGCTTGAGCTTTTTAAAGAAGTAAAGCCTGATATATTAATTACTGATATTCAAATGCCTAAAATGAATGGCCTTGAGATGATTAAAGAAATAGGTCATACTTCAGTCCCAATTATAATTACAACAGCATATTCAGATATTGATTATTTTTTAAAAGCAATAGAACTTAAAATATCAAAATTTGTAATAAAACCAATAAACTTAGTTAATCTTATTTCAAATGTTCAAGATTGTATAGTTGAGAGCTATTTACAAGATAAACTTTATGAAAAAGATAATTTATTAAAAATAGTTGATGAAAATGTACTTCTTTCAATAACTGATAAAAATGGAATAATTATTGATGTAAGTAGTGCTTTTTGTGAATTTACACAGTTTAGCAAAGACGAACTAATTGGTGAAAGTCATAGAATAATAAAGCATGAAGATAATTCTAATTCTTTTTATGAAAATATGTGGAAAGAGATAAGTTCAGGAAAAAGATTTAAAACAGAGATTAAAAACAGAAAAAAAGATGGAACAATTTATTATGCCAATCTTACAATTACTCCTGTTTTTAAAGATGATGAAATTATAAATTATACGGCTATTAGAAATGATATTACAAATAAGAAAAGATTAGAGCAGTTAATAATTGAAGATGATTTAACAAGACTTTATAATAGAAGGCATTTTAATACTATTTTAAATAAAGAGATTAGAAGAGCAAAAAGAGATAAATCAATAATAACTTTAGTTAGTTTGGATATTGACCACTTTAAAAAGTATAATGATACATATGGTCATCCAAAAGGGGATAATGTATTAATAAAAATAGGCAAAGTATTACTTGAGCATACATCAAGATCTAGTGATTATGCTTTTAGAATAGGTGGCGAAGAGTTTTGTTTAATATTCTCAGGTTCACAAGTTCAAGAATCTTTATTTCATGTACAAGAGATTGTTAATGCTGTTGAGAATTTAAAAATTGAACATAAAAATAGTAGAAATAGTAAGTTTGTTACTATTTCCGCTGGACTTATTGTACAAAAAGCAGATGAAATAGTTGATGAAGATACTCTTTATAAATATTCTGATATTGCATTATATCAAGCAAAAGTAAAAGGACGTAATCAAGTTATTCTTTCTGAATCTTCTACAAAGTCTTGACAAAAGTATTTAAATTAATTATACTTATGCACATTCAAAAATTTAGGAGAGTTCTATGAAAATATTTAATTTCTACAATAACCATTTCATCAAAAGTGTTAACTCTTCATTGCTTCTTACAAAAACTCTCTAATTTTTTACAATTAGACTTTAAACAATCAACAAATTACATTACATAGTTTTTCTTTTTTTATAATAAAAAAGATATAATATTACATATTTTAAAAGGTAAATCACAATGGATAAAAATAGGATTATAGTATTTGATACTACATTAAGAGATGGTGAACAAAGTCCAGGTTGTTCAATGAATACAGAAGAAAAAATCAAAATAGCATTACAATTAGAAAAATTAGGTGTTGATGTTATTGAAGCAGGTTTCGCAGCTGCTAGTCCAGGTGATTTTGATGCAATTTCAAGAATTGCAGAACAAGTTAAGAACTCTTCTATTTGTTCACTTAGTCGTGCAATTGATAATGATATTAAACAATCAGGATTAGCAGTTAGTAAGGCTCCATTACATAGAATTCATACATTTATTGCTACTTCACCAATTCATATGAAGTATAAATTAAAAATGAATGAAGCTGAGGTAATAAAAAGAGCTGTTCATGCAGTTGAATATGCAAGAACTTTTGTTAATGATGTTGAGTTTTCATTAGAAGATGCTGGACGTTCTGAAATTCCATTTATGAAAGAAGTTATGGATGCTGTAATAAATGCAGGTGCTACAACTATTAACTTACCAGATACAGTAGGATATAGATTACCTCATGAATTAGGTGCAATGGTTAAAGAATTATCAGATTTTGCAGGAGATCGTGCGATTATTTCAGTACATAATCATAATGATTTAGGTTTATCAACTGCAAATACATTAGCAGCTGTTATGAATGGTGCTAGACAAATAGAAGTTACTATGAATGGTTTAGGTGAGAGAGCTGGGAATTCAGCTTTAGAAGAAGCTGTTATGGCTATTAAAACTAGAAAAGATGCTTTTGGAGATTTATATACAAATATTAACACTCCAGAGATATATCCAACTTCAAGATTAGTAGCAAATATCACAGGTGTTGAACCACAACAAAATAAAGCAATTGTTGGTAAAAATGCCTTTGCTCATGAAAGTGGAATTCACCAAGATGGTATGTTAAAAAATAATGAAACATATGAAATTATGAGACCTGAAGATGTTGGTGTATTTAAAGAATCTACATTAATTTTAGGTAAGCATTCTGGTCGTGCTGCATTTAGAGATAAGATTGAACATTTAGGGTTTGATAAAGTAAGTGATGAAGAATTAAATGCTGCTTTTGAAAGATTTAAAATTTTAGCTGATAAGAAAAAAGATGTTAGTGATGATGATATTAGAATGTTAATTACTGATGAAGCTTTAAATCAAGATAAAACTTATGAATTAGAAGCATTACAAATTTCTGATTGTTCAAATGGAGTTCCAACAGCAGCAGTTGCTATTAAATTCCAAAATCAAATCATGAGAGATGCTGCTATTGGTGATGGTACAATGGATGCAATCTTTAAAACAATAGATAGATTAACAGGTTATAATGGAGAGCTTAAAGATTATAAAGTAACTTCTGTAACTGAGGGTAAAGATGCTTTAGCAAAAGTTACTACTAGAGTTTCTTTTGATGAATCTTCTCCTGCCTTTGTTGGACATGGTTTAAGTATTGATACTATGTTAGCAACTGCAAAAGCATATTTAAGTGCCTTAAACTCTTACCTTTCTCAAAAAGAAAGACTTTCAAAACAAACTTCTCATCAAGTATAAATAAGTAAAGCAGTAAATCTGCTTTGCTTAATTAAATAACTTGACCAAAATCAAGTATTTATAAAAAAGAGTGTATAATATAGTCACTTTACTAAATAAATAATTATTTAGAGTAATAGCAGGAGATATAATATTACATGATGCAGTTTAACTTCTTTTTAAAACTTTTAAAAGAATCTTTTAGAGATTTAATTCCAATTATAGTTGTAATTCTATTTTTTCAATTAGCAATTATCCAAGCAGTTCCAGATGGATGGGTTAATACGGCAATTGGTCTTGGTATTGTTGGAGTTGGTCTTGCAATTTTCTTACAAGGTCTTGAAATTGGTGTTTTCCCAGTAGGTGAGGGTTTAGCAAGGGATTTTGCTAAATCTGGTTGGATTACATGGATTTTAATCTTTGGTTTTTTAATTGGTTTTGGTACCACAATAGCAGAACCTGCACTTGCAGTTATTGCAGATAAAGCAGCTTCTATTTCAAGTGGAAGAATTGATGCTACTGTTCTTAGATTTGTAGTTGCTGGATCTGTTGGTTTTGCAATTTTATTAGGTGTTTTTAGAATTATAAAAGGGCATCCTATTCACTATTATATCATTGCTGGATATATAATAGTAGTAACTGTTACTTTCTTTGCACCACCTGAAATTATTGGATTATCTTATGATTTAGGTGGAGTAACAACTTCTACGGTTACTGTTCCTTTAGTAGCAGCCCTTGGAATTGGTTTAGCTTCAAATATTAAAGGAAGAAACCCTGTTATTGATGGTTTTGGTCTTATTGCTTTTGCTTCATTAACACCTATGATTTTTGTTCAAATTTATGGTATTGCTGTATATAACTTAGTTGATGCTCAAAATGTTGCTGATGTAGTAATTAAAGCTGCAATATCATCTCCTACTGATATTACATTTGAATCTGTTATTTATGGAATATTATCAGTTGTTAAAGATGTTATTCCTATTTTAGCAATTATTCTTTTCTTTCAATATGGAGTATTAAAAAAACCAATTCAGAATTTAAAAACTGTATTTTTAGGTTTTGCACTTGTTATTTTCGGTTTATATGCATTTATTCTTGGACTTGAAATGGGTCTTTTCTCACTTGGTGAGACTATGGCATATCAATTAACAAAAAGAGATTCTGTATTTGTTATTTATGCCTTTGCTTTTGCTATTGGATTTTCAACTACTATGGCAGAACCTGCTCTTATGGCAATTGCAAAAAAAGCAAAAGATATCTCTGATGGTAAGATTAATGATTTTGCATTAAGACTATTTGTAGCTTCTGGTGTAGCCATTGGTATTGCTTTAGGTGCTTTTAGAATTGTAGATGGTGGACATATTCACTATTATATTATTGTTGGATATCTAATTGTAATTATTTTAACATTTATTGCTCCAAAATATATCATTCCAATTGCGTATGATTCAGGTGGAGTTACAACTTCAACTGTTACAGTTCCTCTTGTAGCTGCTCTTGGTATTGGATTAGCTACAAATATTCCAGGAAGAAGTCCTTTAATTGATGGATTTGGTCTTATTGCTTTTGCCTCACTGTTTCCTATGATAACTGTTATGGCTTATGGTATTTTAATAGAGAAGTTTGAAGTTAAATCAGATACACAAATTGAGCAAGAAGACTTATTACATGATAATTTAGTTGATGCTGAAAATATGGATTTAGCAACAGTTAATATCGATGGTTCAACTACTAGACACTCTTTATCTTTAGAGTTCTCTGCTGTAGTTATAATTGTACCAGTTGATAAAAAACTTGATGCAATTCAAGCAGCCCATAAAGCAGGAGCTTCAGGTGTTACTGTTTTACGTGCGGATGGTATTGGTTTAGATGAAATGGCTAATTTCTATAGAACATCTTTTGAAGCAAATGATACTTTATTATTATTTTTACTTCCTAAATATTTAGTAAATGAGGTTGTTAAGTCTATTATTCATTCACTACATATTACAACAACAGGAAAAGGTGTTGCATTTGCTTTTCCTTTAACTCATATGAAAGGAATTTCTTTATCAAAAGAAGATATTTTTAAAGAACAAGCTTATCAAGTTAATTTAAAAAAAGATGAACCTATAACATGCCTTGATGAAGAAGCAGAAGAAAACTATGATTCAAATACAAAATCTAGAACAACTACTAAATAGTATTAATACAGGAAAACCTGTATTAATATATTTCTCAGGTGAGAACTGTTCTGTTTGTAAAGTATTAAAACCTAAGATTGAAGAAGAGGTTAGTAAAAACTTTCCTTTATTTGAAATGTTTGAAGTTAAGACCGATTTACATAAAGAAATTACAAGTCATTTTACGGTATTTTCTATACCTACAACATTGGTTTATTTTGATAAAAATGAATTTTTTAGAAAAGGGCGTAATATGTCAGTTTCTTTATTTATTGAAGAGTTAAAAAGACCATATAATCTATTGACAAAGTAAAGAAGTAAATGAAAAGAGCACTTTTAATTATATTTATAATTTTTATAGTAATGCAAGTTATACGTCCTGATCAAAATAATATCGCAAGTGAAAAAGAGTTAGAAATTAAAGCTCCTTTAGAAGTTATGAATATATTAAAACAAGCTTGTTATGATTGTCATTCAAACCAAGCAGTTTGGCCTTGGTATTCTCAAATTGCACCTGCTTCTTGGATTATTACATCACATGTCCAAAATGGAAGAAAATCTTTAAATTTTTCTACATGGCAAAATTTATCAGAAGAAGAAAAAACTAAGAAGTTAAAGAAAATATATAGAACGGTTTATGCAGCAATGCCTTTAAAAAGTTATATATGGCTTCATGAAGAAGCTGATTTAACAAAAGAGCAAAGAAGCTTTATAAGAAAATGGACTGGAGTACGAAAATAAAGTGAGAGAAGAAGTAGCTGAAATATTAAGTGACAAAAAAACACTTTTAACAATCACTTATTTTAAATTACAAAGACTATTTGAAAAAAAATATGGAAAAAATACAGTAGTTCTTATGGAGATAGGAACATTTTTTGAAGTATATGAAGTAAACAATGATGAAGAGCAAGTTGGAAAAGCAAAAGAGATTGCTGAGCTTTTAAATATCCAATTAACTAGAAAAAATAAAACTATTTTAGAAAATTCACCTGAAAATCCTATTATGGCAGGAGTTCCTGCAATTTCATTAGAGAAGCATTTAGCAAGAATAATTTCTGAACAGAAATATACTATTGTCCTTATAAAACAAAAAGGCGTTCCCCCTAATGTCTCAAGATACTTAGATACAGTAGTAAGTCCTGGAACAAATTTTGATTTTGTATTAAACCAAGATGAAAATAATATTACTTCAATTTTAGTTGATCAAATTAGAGGAATTTATCTAATTGGATATTCTGCTATTGATGTTACTACTGGAAAATGTTATTACAATGAAGTCCATGGAACTAGTGAAGATAAGTTTTTTGCCTTAGATGAGGTATTTAACTATATGAATATGCATAAAACAAATGAAATAATTATTACTTTTGCAGATAAAAATATTAATGAAAAAGAGGTTATTGATTATTTAGAATTAAAACTAAAAACATTTCATATAGGTACTTTTAGACCTAAAATCTCATATCAAAATGAGCTGTTTAAAAATGTATTTAATATTCAATCTTTATTAACTGCAATCGAGCATTTAGATATGGAAAGAGTTCCTTTAAGTACAGAATCTTTATCTGTTTTAATTGATTTTGTAATAGGGCATGATTCAAATATTATACAAAAACTATCACTACCTTCAAAACTTGATATTAGTAAGTATATTTATTTAGGAAATAATGCAATAGAACAATTGAATATTATTGAAACATCACATAATCCAAGTTTAATAAAACTAATAAATAATACTTCAACAGCTATGGGAAAAAGACTTTTAAAAGAGAGATTGACTCATCCTGTAAAAGATTCAAAAGAGTTATTAAGAAGATTTGCTTTATCAAAAGAGTTGTTTGATTATCATGCTCCAATTGAAAATGAATTAGCAAATATTTATGATATTGAAAGATTAACTAGACGTATAAAATTAAATAGATTACATCCTTTTGAACTTAACTATTTATATGATTCTTTGCTTAGTATAAAAGAAGTAGTTTCCTTTATGGAAAATTATAAGTTTATCACTCCTCCTTGTACTAGTAGTGAACTAGAACAATTTATACAATCAATTGACTCAACATTTGATTTATCTATTAGTGGTAAATATATGCTAAAAGATGTTGAGGGAAATATGGTAAATAGTGGTATTAATACTCAAATTGATGAGTTAAATATTCAGAATGATATTTTATACTCAAAATTAGAACTATTAAAAACACATATACTATCCTTTGTAAAAACTCAAGACTCTAACTATGTTGGAATAAATAGACTTGATAAAGAGGGATTCTTTTTAAGCTTGACAAAAAATAGATTCAATTTAGTAAAAGATGAACTATTAAACTCTCATATTATTATTGATGATGATTTATTATTATTTAAAGATTTCACTATAAAAGTTCAAACAAACTCTGTAAAGATTTTTTGTAAATTAACAGAAGAAATTTCAGATAAGTATGTGCATAACTTAAGAAAAATTATTGAACTAAATAAGTTAGTATTTAAAGAAAAAATATCAGAATTTGAGAAAAAATTTGCACAACTATTAAGTGAATTAGTTCAGTTTATTTCTGAAGTTGATTTAACAGTTTCAAATATAAAAACAGCAAAAAAATATAATTATGTATGTCCTAAAATTGTAAAAACAAAAGATGATGAAAACTTTTTAGAATGTATTGATTTAAGACATCCAATAATTGAAGCAAATGAAGAACAGGGGATTTATGTCCCAAACGATATTATTTTAGGTGAATTAAGTTTAGCTTCAAAAGAGTATAAAAATAATGTAATTATAAAGAACTCAAATCCTGTTAATATGAATAACAATAAAATGCATGGTGTCTTATTATATGGGATTAATTCATCAGGAAAATCTTCACTAATGAAAGCAATTGGAATTGCAGTAATCTTAGCACAAGCTGGTTTTTACGTACCTGCAAAATCTATGAGATTCTCTATTTTTGATGCTGTATATACTAGGATTTCAGGAGCTGATAATATTGCAAAGGGCCTATCATCTTTTGCAGTTGAGATGCTAGAACTTAAAAATATTTTTAATAGAGCTACAAAAAAATCCCTAGTTTTAGGAGATGAAATATCTCATAGTACTGAAACAATGAGTGGATTATCAATAGTTGCAAGTTCTATTTTGAAACTTTCAAAACTTGAAGCTATTTTTGTATTTGCTACACATTTACACCAATTACCAGAAATCGAAGATGTTGAGAAATTGAAAAATATTATTGCATTACATCTATCTGTAATGTATAATAATGAAGAAGATAAATTAATCTTTGATAGAAAATTAGCATATGGTAGTGGTTCTTCAATGTATGGATTAGAGTATGCAAAATCTTTACATATGGATAAAGAGTTTTTATCTGTTGCTAATAATATTAGAAAAAAACTAACAGATGATTATGACTCAATTGAGAGATTATCTCAGCGTAAAACTTCAAAGTACAATAAAAATGTTTATAGCTCAACTTGTGTAATTTGTGGAAGAGCCTGTGACGATGTTCATCATATAAAAGAACAAGCACGTGCTAATAAAGAAGGCTTTATAGAGCATATAAATGCAAATCACAAATATAACCTAATACCTTTATGTAAAGAACATCATAAAATGGTACATGATGGAAGAATAAATGTAAATGGATTTGTAGCAACTTCTAAAGGATTAGAGTTACATTATACAGATGCAGGTGAAAAACAGTAAATTTATGCTTTATATTGGTATTGATTTAGCTTGGAGTGAAAATAATTACTCAGGTGTGACTTTATTAGATGATAATAAAATTATTTATACTGGAGTTGTATCTAATTTAAATGAAGTAATAACTTTCATAAAAAAGTATCCAGATGCAATTTTGGGTGTTGATGCTCCTTTAGTAGTAAATAATAAAACTGGAAATAGAAGTATTGAAATAGAATTCCTAAAAGATTACTCTTCAAAAAAACTTGGAGTTTATCCTGTCAATAGAAATCTGATGTTAAAATATAGTAAGGTTATTGTTGGTGAAGAACTAGTTAAAAATGTTCCTCAAAAGCTAGGAAAAGAGTTATTTGAAGTATATCCTCATGCTACTATTATGAATTGTTTTCATGGAACAGTTTTACCTTATAAAAGAAAAAAAGGTAGAAATACTGAATATATAAGAGAACAATTAAAAATATTACAAAGTTATCTTCAAGAAGTAGTTGAAGGTGATTTTTATAAAGATATTGATGAACTTAAGGGTATAAAATTAAAACACTATGAAGATATGTTAGACTCTATTGTTTGTGCATATACACTTTTTTACTGTCAAAAGAATAATTATAAAACATATGAAAATATTTTTAAAGTTCCTTTATAAAAAACATTACTTATCAATCTTCTTGTACTTCTGGTAGTTTTAAAGCTAAGATAATACCAATAACACCTATTATTGATAATAAAAGTATAATTCCATTTAAACCAATAGTTGAACTAAGTGATCCTACAAAACCTGCGAATAATAAAACTATACCAATAATTGTATTACTAACTGCTACATAATCAGTTCTTTTATTTCCATCTGCTAAGTCAATCAAATAAGTCTTTCTTCCTATTCTAATACCTTGATAACCAACTGTCAATATAAAATATATTAAAGGCATTAACCAAAGAGTAGAAAAAATATTTTCATATATAGTACTTAAAACAAAAACTAGAAAACCTAATATAGTAGAGATTGTAGCACCAATAATCATAGACTTTTTACTTGAAATATCTGATAGTTTCCCCCAAATAACTGAAGAAGAAAAATCTGCAAGCCCACCTGCTAAAATAAATAAACCCAATAGATAATTACTTGAATTAGAATGTTGTTGTGCAAGTATTACAAAAAATGGTGCTGATAGTACAGCACATAAAAATAAAGCTCTTGTTATTACAAAAAGCCTAAAAGCTTTATCTGTTTTAAGAAGTGATAGTTTTTTTAAAGCAACTGTAATTGCATTTCCTCCACCATCCGTTTCACCTTCAAACTCTTCAATTTTTAAGTAAGTCAAAGAAGCAATTATCCAAAAAAATCCAGCTAAAAAAAGTAGAATTCCAAAATTTTGAGGTGAAAATGGTTTTTCTCCAACAAATAAGAAATATACTCCAAGATCAATTACAATAAGTCCTGCTAAGCTTCCAGAATAGCCATTTAAAGCGCCTCTTCTTTTTTTGGGAATAGTTTTACCTATTACATCTTTTGCTGCAACAGAGCTTAATCCTCTTGCTAAACTCATAATTATTATAAGAACAATGATTACAATACCAGCATTTAAACCTTGCATGTTCCATGCAACAATTCCTATTGCAATTATACAAAGAGCTTGAATAAATGAGCCAATACTCCATATATATTTTCTTATTGGAAGTTTTCTTATATATGCTGCAATTAAAAGTTGAGGTAAAAGTGAACCAGATTCTTTTATGGGTACAAGAAAACTAATTAAAAATAAAGGAACACTAAGACTTTCCATAAGCCAAGGAATAATAACTTTCATATTAGCAACTGAGTCTGCAAGTTTAGTAAAAAAGTAAGAAATTATTGTAATAAAGAAATTTCCAGGGACTACTTTACAAGCTCTTTCATCAATTGCTTTGCAAACTCTAGCATCCTCTTCATTCATCATCTTTTCGTAGATGGATTCATGTTTTGATTTTACTGACATTTTATTTCTTTTTAGTTGTAAGTATATTTCTTGTAAGAAGCCCTATAAAAAATAAAGCAATAGCAGTATTTATATAAAAACCTTGCATATTGTTCTCTTCAAAAAACATATATGCAAGGGCTACAAATACTACAGAGATTATTAAACACATATTAACTATTTAGTCTTTTAATACTTTAAAACCTTCTTCTAAATCTAAAGTACCTTCATAAAACGCTTTTCCAACAATTACACCAGCAATATTTCCATTTGCTTTACAGTTTGTGATATCATTGATATCTTTTACTCCACCAGAAGCAATAGTATCAACTCCAGATGCTAATGCAATTGATTCTGTAAACTCAACATTAACTCCACAAAGCATTCCATCTTTTGAAATGTCAGTACAAATAATAGCTTCAACACCAGCATTTGCAAACTCTTTAGCTAAAGTAGTAGCTTCCATAGTAGAAACTTCAGCCCAACCTTCAACTGCAACCATTCCATTCATTGCATCAATTCCTACAGCAATTGGGTATTTAGCCGCCATATCTTTTACAAACTGTGGATCTTTTACTGCAATTGAACCAAGTATTAATCTATCAACTCCAAGTTCGATATACATCTTGATAGTTTCTTCATCTCTAATTCCACCACCAAGTTCGATTTTTAAATTACAGTTTTCTCTAATTTTTTTAATTTGTTCTAAATTTGCAGGTTCTCCTGCAAAAGCACCATTTAAATCAACTATATGTAACCATTTTGAACCTAGTTCTTCAAATCTCTTTGCTACTTGCCAAGGCTCATCAGAATAAATTTTTGCACTATCCATTAGCCCTTTACTTAGTCTTACAGCTTTCCCGTCTTTTAAATCAATTGCTGGTAATATATCCATATTATCTATTTCCTTTAGTGTGATAAATTCATAAAATTTTTAAGTATTTTTAATCCATTGTCATGAGATTTTTCAGGGTGTGGTTGAAAGCCATATATATTTTCTTTATGCACAGCACTTGCAAAATCATAACCATATTCAGTTTTCCCTATAATATTTTTTTCATCAGTAACTGCATGATATGAATGAACAAAATATAAATAAGGATCTTTTAACCCTTCAAATAAAGTGTGATCATCTTGTGTTTTAATGACATTCCATCCCATGTGTGGGATTTTTGTATCTTCATGCATTTTTGATTTATCAAATTTTACAATATGTCCATCAATAAGTCCAAGACCTTTTGTATCTCCAAACTCTTGTGAACTTTCAAATAAAAGTTGCATTCCAAGACAAATACCAATCATTGGTTTTCCAGATTTTGCATATTCGTGAACTGCTTGAAACATTCCTGTTTCATGTAGGTTTTTCATCGCATCACCGTATGCACCAACTCCAGGAAGAATAATTCTATCAAAGTTTTTTAAATCTTCTGGGTTTTTAACAAATGAAGCCTTAGCATCTAGTAAGTGACAAGCATTGTAAACACTTGCTAAATTACCCATATTATAATCAATAATTCCTATCACATTAATCCCTTTATTAAAAAAAGAATTATACTAAAGTTTTGCATCAGCTAGGGTTAAAGAAAATAAGATTTTATTATTTTGTTTTTCGAGTGCTTTTTTTGCTTCTAATATTGTAGAACCAGTTGTGATTAAATCATCACAAAGTATAAGAGTCTTGTTTTTGATATTTGAAACTTTGAATTTTCTTGGATTATTTTTTCTATACTCCAAATCTTTTCCTGCATATTTAACAATATTACTTGCTTTTAAACAATTGTATTTAGCAGTTATAATTTTTGAGTTTAAATGCTTTGCTAAAATTGCTGTATGTGAAAAATCGTGTCTTGTATGGTCATCAATAGCAATTGCAATTATTTCTTCTTCTAACTTAAAGTTTTGAGAAAATTTTGCAAAAGATAGTTTTGCTAGGATATTAAAAACTCTATCTCCATGAAAATAGTATTTTGATGTTATTAAATCTTCAATATCTGATAGTGCATAAAATGAGTAGTTAAAGAAATTCTTTTCTACTTCTCTTTTATGAAAAGAAGGCTCAAGTAAGTTTGTTTGACAAGTTTTACAAATTATTTGAAAAGATAAAGATTCACATGTTAAGCATTTCATTTTAAATAATACTATTTATTATTTAAAATGTAAAGGGTATTAAAGAATTAAATCTTTAATACTGCCATGAATGCTTCTTGAGGAACATTAACCTTTCCAATAGACTTCATTCTTTTTTTACCAGCTTTTTGTTTCTCTAATAGTTTTCTTTTTCTTGTAATATCTCCACCATAACATTTTGCAGTTACGTTTTTACCTGTTGATTTTACAGTTTCTCTTGCAATAATATTTGCACCAATACTAGCTTGAATAGCAACTTCAAATAATTGTCTTGGAATTAACTCTTTTAAAGCTTTAATAAACTCTCTACCTTTTGATAAAGCTTTATTTTCAGGAACAATAATAGATAGTGCATCAACAACATCACCTGCAACTTTTATATCAAGTTTTTGTAATATTCCTGGTCTAAAACCTATTGGTTCGTAATCAAAAGATGCATAACCTTTTGTAGTAGATTTTAATCTATCATAAAAGTCCATTACAATTTCATTCATAGGAATATCATAGTCAAGTAAAACTCTTGTACCTATATAATCCATTTTATTTTGAATACCTCTTTTGTCATTTAGAAGTTTTATTACATTTCCTAAAAATTCATCTGGTACTAAAATGGTTGCTTTTACATATGGTTCAAAAATTGTATCAATATGATTTGGCATAGGAAGTTCACTTGGGTTTTGAATAGAAATCTTTTCTCCATCATTTTTTAATACTTCGTAAATAACAGTTGGAGCCGTTGCAATTAAATCAAGGTTAAATTCTCTCTCTAGTCTTTCTTTAATTACTTCCATATGAAGCATTCCCAGGAAACCAGCTCTAAAACCACTTCCAAGTGCTGCTGAGCTTTCAGGTTCATAAGAGATTGAAGAATCATTTAGTCTTAATTTATCTAATGCATCTCTTAAATCTTCGAACTTATCTGTATCAATTGGATAAATCCCTGCAAATACAAAAGGTTTCGCAGGTTCAAAACCATCAATAGCTTTAGGTGTTCTATCTTTTGCATCAGTAATAGTATCACCAACAGCAATAATATCAACAGTTTTGATTCCTAATACAACAATCCCAATTTCACCTGTTTTTATTTCATCTGTAACTTGTTTTTTTAATGGATGAGGATACATTAATGATAATACTTGTTGTTCATGTTCTGTATTCATCATACGAACAACTTGACCTTTTTTAATACTTCCTTCATAAACTCGTACAAGTGCTAAAGCACCTAAATAGTTATCAAACCATGAATCGTAAATAAGTGCTTTTGTAGGAGCATTTGTATCTCCTTTAGGAGCTGGAACTCTATCTACAATTGAATCAATTAAGTCACGTACTCCAAGACCTGTTTTAGCAGAAATTAGATTATGTTCAGTACAATCAATTCCAATAGCATCTTCTACTTCTTCTAATACTCTAATTGGATCAGCAGATGGTAAATCGATTTTATTTACAACTGGTAATAACTCTAAATCATTTTCCATTGCAATATATACATTTGCAATAGTTTGTGCTTCAACACCTTGAGTTGAGTCTACAATTAAAAGTGCACCATCTGATGATGCTAAAGAACGAGATACTTCATAAGAAAAATCAACATGACCTGGAGTATCAATTAGATTTAATACGTAATTTTGTCCATCTTTTACATAATCAAGTCTAACACTTTGTGCTTTAATTGTAATACCACGTTCTTTTTCAATATCCATTGTATCCATAACTTGAGCAGACATATCTCTATCTGCTACAGAACCACACTCTTGTATAATTCTATCTGCTAGTGTAGATTTACCATGATCAATATGTGCAATGATCGAGAAATTTCTAATATTTTCTTGCAAGGTTATTATCCTTATTATCTATTATTTATCGCGATTATATCTAAAGTTTTGTAAGTTTATAGTTAAATTGAAGAAGTAAGAAGTTTTGTGTTAGGAATAAAGACTTAGATAAGCTATCTAAGTCTTTAAAATATAAAATTATTGGTTAATTAAACCAGTAACTCTTCTATTCTCTGCTCTTCCTTGTGCAGTATCATTTGTAGAAATTGGTTGAGTTTCACCATAACCAATTGATTGTAATCTATTAGGTGCAATATTTAAACTTTCTAAAGCTTTTACAGCTGAAGCAGCTCTTTTTTCAGATAATTTTTGGTTATATTGTGATGAACCTTTTGAATCTGTATGTGCTTCAATAGTTGCATTTAACTTTGGATTTTCATTTAACATAGCTGCAAATTCTTCTAATTTATTGATGTAAGCAGATTTGATTTTATCTGAGTTTGTATCAAAATTAATGTTTAAATTGATTGTTGCAACACAACCCTCAGCATTAACAGCTACACCCTCTGAAGTGTTAGGACACTTATCAAGTCTATTTACTACACCATCTTTATCGTCATCAGCTTCACAACCATTTTCATTTACAACAGCACCTGGTAATGAATTAGGACATAAGTCTTTAGAGTTTAAAACACCATCATTATCATCATCACCGTCAACAACAGGTACAATTGGAGCAATTGGTTCTGCGATTACAGGAACTTTTGCTGCAATGTTTTCAGAATATTTTTTTCCTAAAGGCATTGCTAAACCTAATGTATACATTATGTCATTTTCTTTATCATTAATTGAGAAAAGATGTCTTACATCACCTTTTACTGCAATTCCATAATATGGAAGATCATATCTTAATCCAAGACCATAATTTAATAATGCAGAATCATCGTTATCTTTCATCTCTTGAGTTACATCTTGGTATCCAGCACCTAGTAAACCATAAGCTGCTAATTTTTCAGTTAAAGGTAGCTTTTTAACTGCATTTAAAAATACTCTATTGATATTAGTATTTCCATTAGAACCTTCATATTTAAGGCTATCACTTCTCATGATTGCTAATTCTACTTGATCAAGAAAAGAGTTTTGTAAGTTTTTAGCTAATGAAATACCAGCATTTGCATAGTGATCATCATCTAAATTTGCTTTACTATCAGATAATATTCCAGCTGCAAATGGAGTTAATTCATAGCTATATTCACTACTTGGTGCACTAGCTGCAAACATAAAAGACGCACATAAGGCAGATGTTATTAATATTTTTTTCATTT
>NZ_WFKJ01000002.1 GCF_009208075.1 Poseidonibacter ostreae
CCTACTTTGTCAAGAGGTAAAGCTTAGAAGAAGCTTAAATTTTTAAAGTTCTTGTCTTTTCGGAGTTTTACTATGTTTTTCTTGGGTTTTAGATTGTTTCTTATCTATTATAGTAAATGCCCAGCTAAATTACCACTTGAAAAAGACCATTGAAGATTAAAACCACCGCAAGGTCCATCTAAATCCATCACTTCTCCACAAAAATATAAACCATCAACTATTTTGCTCTTCATTGTTGTTGGATCTATTTCCTTCAAAGTAACCCCACCTCTAGTAATCATTGCTTTTTTAAAACCAACAGAATCTATTACTGTTAAAGGAGTATTTGTAAGTATTTTTATTAGATTATTTCTTACTTCACCATTTTGTTCTTTGAACTTTTTATTTATATCAGCATTTACTATTTGACATAATTCTTTTGCAACTGATTTTGGTACAAGTATTGAGGCATTATCTAATACATTTGAATCAGGATTTGAACTTGCGTGTTTTTTTATAATTTGTAAAACCTCATCTTCATTTTTTCCTTTTACCATGTTTATAAGTAAAGGTACTTCATCATACTTTTCTAATAAAGGTGTAATCTCTCTTGAAAAATCTAGAATAACTGGTCCTCTTAATCCTTTAGATGTAAAGATTAAATCTCCTACAGCTTTTAATTTCTTTGCTTTTTTTAAATCTATTTTTACAATAGCTTTAGCAATCGTATCAGCAGTACAATTTGCAACCCATGTTTCTTTTGTGTAAACAGGAAGCATTGCTGGATAAAGGTCTGTAATTTTATGACCTAGTTCTTTAGCAAATTCATAACCATCACCATGTGCTCCTAGAACTGGGAATCCTAGTCCTCCAGTTGCTACTATTACATTTGGTGAATTAAAGACTTTATCCTGAGTTTGAACTCCAGAGATTCTATCTTTAGTAATCAAAAGTTTTTGTACTGACTGATTACACTCAATATCTACACCTAAAGAGTTTAACTCTTTTTCTAAAGCTTTGATTATTGTTGAAGAGTTATGAGTAACTGGAAAAATTCTAAAGCCATCTTTTGTATCAGTTTGAACTCCAATATTTAAAAAGAATTCTCTTAAGCTATCTCTATTTAACATATTAATAGCTGTTGTCATAAATCTACCATTTTTACCAAAAGAGTTCATAAACTCTTCACTACTTAAAGTATTAGTAAGATTACACTTTCCTCCACCTGTTGCTTTTAATTTTGCACCAAGAGCTGGTAGTTTTTCTAAAAGAAGGACATTTTTACCTTGTTTTCTTGCAGTTATTGAAGCAATCATTCCAGCACCACCTGAACCAATTACTATTACATCATAATTATTTGTTTTCATTGGCTAATAATAACTAAAGATTATTAAATATAATCTATTATTTAGATATACTTCCTATATGAAAATAAGACTTGGTACATTTAACCTCTTTCAATTTGTAGAGCCTCCTTACTCTTGGTATACTAAAAAAGAAAAATTCAATAATCTTCAATGGATAGAAAAAACTCAATGGATTAAAAATCAAATTACTTTAATGAATTGTGATGTGATTGGATTTCAAGAAGTTTTTTCAAGAAATTCATTGAAAGATATTCTTTCTGAACTAGGGTTTAACTATTTTGAAACTGTAGATATTGCAAAAACAAGTAAAGAGAACTCAACTATTTATACAAGTACAACAGTTGCTATTGCTTCAAAGTTTCCTATTTCACAGCTACAAGAAGTTAAAGCACATATTCCTAGTATTAAAAAACATAATTTTGAAGGTTTTTTCAAGTTTTCTAGAATTCCTATAAAAGCTACAATTATTCTTCCTAATGAACAAGAAATACTTATTTACGTATGCCATTTAAAATCAAATAGATTAAATGAGTTTGAATATACATTTAAACAAGAAGATTCAATTGAGCATAAAAAAAGTTTAATTAGTAAAGCTTTAAAAGATAAATATTCTAGTTCATTAAAACAAAGACTTTGTGAAGCATCTTCACTATTTTTTGATATAAAAAAAGAAAAAGATAAGCCAATCATTTTGATGTGCGATTTAAATGATAAAGAGTTTTCTATAACTATTGATGCTTTGAGTAATGATAAATATCATGATGAAAAAAGAAAAGAGAGTTTAATTTTACATGATGCATATAATCAACATGAAAGAATTATATATAATCCACATCCTGAACAAAAAGAGGTGAAAAGAACTCCTACTAGTTTTTTTGCAGGTAAAGGAAATGTTCTTGATTATATATTTATCTCAAAACAGTTTAATAAGAAAAATAAAAATTCTATTGCTAAAGTTACTAAGTATGATATTTGTGATAAACACTTACAAGAAAACCCTGATGGCTCACTATTAAAAAGTGATCATGCTCAAGTTGTTTGTGAATTAGAGTTTAAATGAAAATATTCTATTAACAAATTGTTTACAATCTCTTTACAAACTATTAACACTAAAACTCTATAATTGATTTAACATTTGAATTAAGCCGCGAACTTAAAATAGATGTCATTTTCTCCTTAATATAAAAGTAAGACAAAGTTCTCCTAATTTGTCCTACTTTTTTTCTTCTATTTTCTTAAATATTTTAAAGTTGTAATAATAATATCGTCATCATCTTTACTTGGACTTTTAATAGTCTCTTTTGTATCATCACTTTTTGTAAATGTAATATTCATTTCGTATGAACTAATTGTCTGAATACCTTTTTGTAAACTCAATATCTTTATCATAATTAATTCTAAGAATTGTTTTGTAGGTAAATCTGGCTTTCCAAATCTATCTTCCATCTCTTCTTCAATTTTATAAACTTCATCTTTTTGTGTAGTTTTTGAAAGTCTTCTATAAAGCTCTAATCTTACTCTATCTTCAACTATATAATCATCAGAGATAAATGCCGAAATTGCTAATTTAATATCAACATTTTTCTTCTCTTCTTTTGCATCACCACTTAGAGTTGCTAGTGTGTCTTCTAACATTTTTAAATATAAGCCATATCCAATTTGTTTGATATGACCACTTTGAGCTTCACCTATAATATTTCCACCACCTCTAATTTCTAAATCTTGATGAGCTAGAGCTGTTCCACTTCCTAAATAAGAGTTTGATTCTAAGGCTACTAATCTTTTAATTGCATCTGATGTAATTTTCTTTTTATCTTCAACTACGTAATAACAGAAGCCCTCTTTATTACTTCTTCCTACTCTTCCTCTTAATTGGTGTAAATCTGCAATACCAAATCTATCTGCACCATCAATTATAATTGAGTTTGCATTTGGAAGATGAAGACCTGATTCTACTATTGAAGTTGCTAATAAAATATCAAATTTCTTTTCTTCAAAGGCATCAAGTATTTTTTCAGCATCAGCTGGCTTAATTTTTGAGTGAATGATTTCAACTTTGATATTTGGAACAATCTCTTCAATATCTGCTTTTTTTGCTTCAATTGATGCAATATTATTATGAACATAGAAAAGCTGACCTCCTCTTCTTTTTTCTCTTAAGACAATTTCTTTGATTAGTTTATCACTATACTCTTTTACATAAGTTCTAACACCTAATCTTTCACTTGGAGGTGTTAAAAGAGAACTCATACCTTTTAATTTTGATAATGCTAGATTTAAAGTTCTTGGAATTGGTGTTGCACTCATTGAGAAAATATGCACATCTTCTCGTAAGTTTTTTAATTTCTCTTTTTGTTTTACACCAAATTTATGCTCTTCATCTACAATAACTAAAGCTAAGTCTTTTGCTGTAATATTAAGTAAAGAGTGTGTTCCTATTACAAATTGGATTTCTCCTGAGTTTAGACCTTTTTTAATCTCACTTTTTTCTTTAGCAGTTGATTTCCCATCAAGTTTTGCCATAGAAAAACCATACTCTTCAAATCTTTTTTGCATTCCATGAAAATGTTGAGTTGCAAGCAGTGTTGTAGGACATACAAAAATAGCTTGGTTTCCATTTAAAACAGTTGCTAAAATTGCATTCATAGCAACTTCAGTTTTTCCAAATCCAACATCACCTGAAAGTAATCTATCCATTACTCTACCTGAGCTTAAATCTTTAAATATTTCAGATACAGATCGTGCTTGGTCTTTTGTATAATCAAAACCTGAGCTTTTTCTAAAGTCACTTAAAACTTTTTTATCTACATCTATTTTAATACCATTTACTAATTCTCTTGCAGCTGCTAGTTTTATAATATCATTTGCAATTGCAAATAATCTATCTTTAACTTTCTCTTTTAACTTAGCAAATGAACCTTTTCCTAGTTTATCAATAACAGCATAGGAACTTCCATCAGCTACATATCTATCAACTAAATCAATATTTTCAACAGGAATTAAAAGCTTATCTTCTCCAGCATATTGAACAATTACAAAATCACGCTTCGCACCCATTACAGTTACAGGTTCTATTCCTTTGTACTGTCCAATACCATGTTTTTCATGAACTACAAAATCATTTACTTGTAATTCATCAATTACAAGTTTTATTTTCTTTTTTCGTCTTTTTTTAATCTCTTTATTTAAAGAAATTATTACCTCATCATCACTTACAAGATTTATAATATAAGGTTCAAAAACATAATTAATCTTTGAATCACTTAACTCTAAATCAAAAGCTTTTACCTTAGCTTCTGTACTTGAAATTATTGTGATTTTTTTGCTTTTATGAAAAGTGATAAACTCTTTTACATTTGCTGGTGCTATTTCTTTATGAGTTGTACTTTTATATATTTGTGGAGTTAGTAAAAACTTATCTTTATTAATTCTTTTTTCTTCAAAAACATAAACTTCTTCTAATTCGTCTAAAGACTCTTGTGTTATAAAACAATTCATACTTGAAGGTAAATATTCACCTAAATCATTTAAGTACCAAAAACCTAAAGAGTGAATATCTTTTATAAACGCATCACTTGAAACTGTTTGAATTTCATTTGTTATGTTTTCATAAGTTTCTTCATCTAAAGCTAAAAAAGCAGGTGTTATATCTATAGTTTCAATCTCTTCTTTAAAAGATTTTTGATCTTCAATATCAAACTTTCTAATACTTTCAACTTCATCATCAAAAAGTGAGATTCTATATCCCACTTCACTTCCTAAAGGACAAATATCAATAATATCCCCTCTAATAGAAGCTTCTGCTTCACTTGTAACAATATCTACAAAATAGTATCCCCAATTATAAAGTTTTGATTTAAACTCTTCTATATTTATAGTATCTGCAAAGTTTATTGTATATGAATCAAAACATTTTGCTTTTGGAAGTGGAAAAGATATTGTTCTAATTGGTGATATTAATATTTTATTCTGTTTTTTATATGAATAAAACTCATTTAATACTTTCGTAATTTCTTGTAGTTCACCTGAAAAAGATAATAAATCATCACCAAAGTTTGCTCTAAAGTCTGATAAAACAAAAGGGGTAAAGCCTAAAAAAGAGACAATATCACTAGCTATTTGTGCTTGTTTATCATCATTTACTATTAAAAGTTCACACTTCTTTAGTTGTTTATCATCTTTTAAATTCTTAAGGAATTCATATATATTGTTCACTATTTGCTTTCTTCTTTTGATAACTCAAAATCATTTGTATCATGATCATAATAATATGCAGGATAAGGTGTTTCATTTAAAAGAAAAATTAAATTTGCATCTTTGAAACTATTTTTTTGAAGTCCTTTTCTAAATACTTCTAAAATATATGCTTTTGTTGAAAATGTAGTTGTTGAACTTTGTGCTGTGTAAACGAATGCTTCTTCTTCAACTATATTAAAACCCTCTTTTTTTAAATGTTTTTCAAATTTTTCTTTATCTTCTAAGCTTGAAACATCTAATAATACTAATACTTCTAATTTTTCCATACTTTTTGTTTTCCTATATATTTATTACATTAAAAAAATGTATTGTAGTTAAATATGGTTTAATTACTAAATTACTTTATTAAGATGAAATATTTTTATATAATGGAATTTTAATAAGAAATTCAGCTTTATTATCAATATTTTTAACTTTAATACTACCTTTCATATTTTGTTCTATAATAATCTTTGCCATATATAAGCCAATTCCAGTACCCTTACCCTCTTCTTTTGTTGTAAAGTAAGGATCAAAGATTTTATTTATGATATTTGAAGGTATTCCACCTGCATTATCTTTAATCATTACAAAACCGTAATCACCGTCAAAACCAGTAAGTATTTCAACTGTAGATTTTTCTATATTTTTATTAGTAAAAGCATCTTTTGCATTATTTAAAATATTTAATAAAGTTTGTGAAAATTCATTAACAAATCCATAAACCTCAATTTTCTTACTACTATTATTTATAATTTCTATATTACTATGTTTATAACTTGCTTCTACTAAAGATAAGGCATTATTTACTGAAGTACTTAAATCAAATACTTCAATCTCTTTATTAGATTTAAAAAAGTTTCTAAAATCATCAATTGTTTTTGACATATTTTGATTAAGTAGATTTATTTTTTCAATAGAACTATCCATAAATTCATCATTTAATTCACCAGCTTTATATGAAAAATATATATTTTGAGAAACTAAGCCTAAGGCATTTAGTGGTTGTCTCCATTGATGAGCAATATTTCCTATCATTTCACCTAATGATGCTAATTTTGACTGCTCTATTAAAAGTTGTTCTTTTTTGTGTCTTTGCGAGATTTGATTTTCTATTTCTTCTTTTAGTTTTTGATTTATATTTTCTAATTGTTTATTGATTCTACTAGCTTCAGAAACTCTTCTAAAAGTAAAGAATATTGATAAGATTCCAATAATAACAATAAGTAAAAGAAGTTCATCAAGTTCATAATCTTCATGTGTTTCTAAATAATTTAATATATATTCAAAAGCATCAACTTCACTAAGAAGAAGCCAAGAGATTATAGATATAAAAACTAAAATTAAAAACTCTTTTTTTATATTTAACTTATCAATCATAAACAACCTTTATATAAATAAGAGTTTTATAAGAATGTACTTATAAATCCAATTAGTCCACCAAATACAGCGCCCCAAACTACTAACCATCCTAAATGTTCTTTGATTATATTTTGAACCATTTGTTTAACCATTAAAGGTGTTAGTTCATCTAATCTTTTATTTACTATTTGACTTAATTTATTATAAATATCTTCTGATAAATCATCTGATTTTACTGCTTCTTCTAATACTTCTTGAAAAGCTTGTGTTTTTGTAATATCAATTATTGAAGTTTGAAGTTTATTTGTAAAAGGTTCTTTTAAAGGCTCTAGTGCAGCCTCTCCGCCGAACATTCCTAACATCCCACCAAATGAAGATTCCATTACTGATTCTTTTAAAGAGTTATAAGCTGGTGTAAAATCTGTTTTATTTAATATTTTTTCAAAATCTACTGTGTTTTTTGCACTTTTCATCTCTTCTTGAAAAAACCTAGTTAAATTCTCTTTTGTAAAGAATTGATTCATAAGTAAATTATGAATTGAAGATTTAAACTTTGTAAAGTTTTTTTCAATCACTCCCGAACCATAAAGGTATGGCACTTTTTCAAAAAGCATATGAATAGCTAAAGTATTTGTAATTGCTCCACTTAAAGCAAAAAGACCTATCATAAAAATAGTATCGTATCCATTTGAGTAACCATAAGCCATTATTAAAACTGTGAGTATATTTGTTATATCTGATTTATTCATCTATCAAATCCCTTTTAAATTATAAAAGAATTTTAACATAAAGAATATTCATTTTTGTTTCCTTTTTGTAATCAAAGCTTATTACAATATGATTAAGGAGAATATATGATAGATGTTCAAAAAGAGATAGAAAAAAAATTTCCAAATATAAATAAAAAACAAAGCTTTTTAAAAAAATCCCTATTTAAAATTGCAAAAAAAATTGTTCATGAAGATTCAATCAATAAATTTTTAAATCAAAACTCACATCTAAAAGGTTTTGAATTTGTTGATTCTGTTTTAGATTATTTTGATTTTGATTATACAGTTTCAAGTACTGATTTAGAAAATATTCCAAGTTCTGGGAAAGTTGTGATTATTGCAAATCATCCACTTGGAGGATTAGATGCACTTTGTTTATTAAGATTAATATCACAAGTAAGATCTGATGTAAAAATTGTAGCAAATGATTTTTTAGTTAGTTTTGAAGCTTTAAACAATCTTTTAATTCCAATAGATAATTATAAAATCAGACAATCAAAAAAAGATATAAAAAAAATATATGAAGCTTTAAATAATGAAGAAGCTGTAATAATTTTTCCAGCAGGAGAAGTTAGTCGTGCAACTTCTAAAGGAATTAAAGATCCTTCATGGAATAAAGGTTTTTTAAACTTTGCCCAAAATTCTAATTCCCCAATTTTACCTATATTCTTAGATGCAAAAAATTCAAAAACATTTTATACAATTTCAGTTATTAATAAAACATTCTCAACACTACTTCTATCAAATGAAATGTTTAAAAAGAAATCAAAAAGAATCAATATCAAAATAGGTAAAATTATTCCAAATGAAAACATTACACCTAAAGGTTTAGATAAAAAACATCTATTAACTTTATATAAAAAACATTTATATGCACTAAAGAAGAGAAAAAAAAGCTATTTTCAAACACAAAGTGCGATTGCTCATCCACAGAAAAGACAAGAATTAAGTAAAGAATTAAAATCATCACAATTAATTGGTCAAACAAATGATGGGAAAAAGATATATTTATATGATTATAGAGACGATTCTATTGTTTTAAAAGAATTAGGAAGATTAAGAGAATTATCTTTTAGAAAAGTTGGTGAGGGATTAAATAAAAAACGAGATACTGATAAATATGATATATATTATCAACATATTATTCTTTGGGACGAAAATGATTTAGAAATTGTAGGTTCTTATAGAATAGGGAATTCAGATTTTATTTTTAAAAATATTGGAGTAAAAGGCTTTTATTCAAATACTTTATTTAAATATAAAGAAGAAATGACTCCTTATTTAAAAAACTCTATTGAATTAGGGCGTAGTTTTGTACAACCAAAATATTGGGGGACAAGAGCTTTAGATTATCTTTGGTATGGAATTGGTGCATATTTAAAACAGAATCCAAATATTAAATATATGTTTGGTCCTGTTTCTATGAGTGCATCTTTTCCAGCAATTGCTAAGGATTTAATGATATTTTATTACTCTCATTATTTTAAAGAAAATAAAGATTTAGTAATAGCGAAGCTTCCATACCAATACTCAAATAGCCAAAATGAGATAAAAGAACAGTTTTTATTAAATGATAGAAAAAAGGATTTTAAGTATTTGAAATCAACTCTATTAAGTATGGGACTTGCTGTACCTACACTTTACAAACAATATAGTGAAATTACAGAAGAAAATGGTGTTAAGTTTTTAGGCTTTAATGTAGATAAGGAGTTTTCTGATTGTATTGACGGTTTTATTTTAGTTAATGTTGATAAAATAAAAGATACTCCAAGAAAAAGATATATAGATTCACATAGAGATTAAATCTCTATGCATTAATTTAATCTACAATACATAACCTCATCAACAACTGCTTTTGATAATTGTTTTGTTTCTACAATAATATGTTCTAAGTGAAGACTTTCTAAAATCTCTTTTTCTCCATCTGTTGTAACTGTTACAATAGTTTTAGTATTATGTGTTAAAGAATCTACTGCTTCACAAATTAAATGTAAAGCATCAGGATTATTAACAGCTACAATAACAGCTGAAGAACTTATAATATTAACTGAGTTTAGAATATGTCTTTGAGCTGCATTTCCAAATACTATGGGTTCGTTTCGTTCTTGCCCTATTTGATAAAACTTAACATTATGTTCAATAATAATATATTTTTGTCCCATTGCTTTTAACTCTTCAACAATAGCCTGCCCAAAACGTCCATACCCTAAAACTACAACATGATTTGCAGTATCTTTTTCAACATTATAAGTATTAACTACTTCTAAAGGATCTTCACTAATTAATAATCCTGCTGCTTTTGATAAATTTTTAAGAATTATAGGAGTTAAAATCATTGATATAACAATAGTTACAATTAAAATTTGAGAGTATGTTTTATCAACTAAATCCTGACTTCTAGCTAACTCTAAAATGGCAAGGGAAAATTCACCAATTTGAATTAATGAAAATGCTGTTTTAAAAGCAACTCTTCTAGTATCTTCAAGTTTTACAAGTGTGTATATAATTACATATTTTAACCCCATTAAAAGAGGTAATAAAACTAAAATTACTAAAATATACTCTGAAATTACAGCAAAGTTAATTTGCATACCAACTGTTACAAAGAATACACCTAATAATATATTTCTAAAAGGAATTAAATCTGCTTCAACTTGATGTTTAAACTTTGTTTCTGCAATCATCATACCTGCGATAAAAGCACCTAAAGAGTAAGAGAACCCAAAATAGTATGCTAAATATGAAGATCCAATAGCAAGAAGTAAAACAGATGCTACAAAAAGTTCATCAGATTTTGTTTGTGATACATGAGTTAAAAATGGCTCTAATAAATATTTACCAGAAACAAAAAGTAATCCTAATAAAATCACAGCAGCTACTACTGTTTCTAAAATCATATAACCAACACTATTCCCTTCATTCATTGTAAAAAATGAAATCATAAGCAAAATAGGAATTACAGCAATATCTTGCATTATTAAAATACCTAAAACTCTTTTTCCATATGGTTTTTTTATCTCTTTTGTTTCATTAAATGTTTTTAATACAATAGCTGTTGAGGATAAAGAAAGTGCCGCACCAATTACCATTGAAGATCTAACATCTATTCCTATTACATAATGACAAATAAGAAAAACAAAAAGTGTTGTTATTATAATTTGCAAGGAACCTGTAAAAAACACTTCTTTCTTCATCTTTTTTAAGTGTTCAATAGAAAATTCTAATCCTATTGTGAACATTAAAAAAACTACACCAAACTCTGCTATTTCTTTTAATTCATGATTATTAACAGCTGCATGTAAATTAAAAGCATATGCAATTATTGTTCCTGTAAATATATATCCAATAATTGTTGGTAATTGGAATCTTTTTAATATTAAATTTATTATAAGTGCAATAAATATAGTAGCTACTATTATTCCTAACATTTTAAAACTCCTTTTTATTTATAGTGCATTTGCTTATATCCCTCAGCTCTTTTTTTAAAAGCTGAATTAAGCATTGCATTGTTTGTATCTAGAAAATCTATTGCTAAACACTCTTGATTTCCTCTTCCTATTCGACCTAAATACTGAACTAATCTACCATAATAAGAGATGGGAGTTGCAAAGAAAATAGTATTTAAATGTGGGAAATCAATTCCCTCACCAAAATATGAAGTAGTTGCAATTATTAAAGATTTTTCTCTTACTAAATTCATATTTTCTACTTGTTCTTTTTTATTTTGACTTCCATGAATACTTACATAATCAATATTCTCTAAATTGAGTAAATGTTCAAGTATATTTATATGCTCTATTCTATCAGTTAAAAGTAAAATCTTTCTATTAATATTGTTTTTTATTTCATTAATTATTAATTTATTTCTTTTTTCATCAAGACATAGTTCATTTATGATAGTTGCATAGTTATCAGCTTCACTTATGAAATCCGTTCTAATTATTTTTAATTTATTATAATGTGTTTTTTTCTTCTTATACTCATAAGCGATATCTCCTAATTGTTGATATAAAATAGGCTGTAAACCATCTTTTCTATTAGGTGTTGCACTTAAACCTAAAATATATTTACCTCTAAAGTTTTTTACAATTTGCTCAAAAGTAATTGCTGGGATATGATGACATTCATCTATTATTACAAAAGAGTAATTATGTATGTATTCAGGTGCATTTTTCAAGCTTTGCATTGTTGCTACATCTATATATCCATTTAGTTTATTTTTGCTTTTTCCTAAATAACCTATATCTTTTTTATCATATTCAAAATAATCAACAAATCTTTCAATCCATTGGTTTAAAAGCATGTTTTTATTAACAATTATTAAGGTCTTACACTCTCTTTTTTCAAACATCTTTGCACCAATTAATGTTTTTCCAAAACCAGGAGGTGCAACACAAATACAAAAATCATTTTTCATTATTTGATTTATTGCATCATTTTGCTCAGGTCTTAGTTTAAATTTCACTTTTTTTGTTTCACAAGAGTTAAAATATCTTTTATCATCAATAACAAATGTGACTGCATTAGAATTAAAAAAATCACAAACTATATTTTTTAAACCTCTAGGAAGCATTAAATGAGTTTCATCTTCTTCAAAACTTTGAATAATTCTTGGAATATTATATAAAGGCTTACGAAGTCCTAATAAAATTTTTATTTGTGGATTTTCAAAAGAAGCAAAAGACTTTAATTTATTAATTAAAGATTTAGATAATAAAGCAAGAGGAATATATAAAAAATCATATAAAACTATTTCAAGTTTCTCTAAAGGAAACTCTATATTTCCAAAATCTTTTTCACTATTAACACTCTTGCTTATTTGAGCATTATTATAAACAATTTGTTTTGATATTTTTTGAACACTATTTAAAAGCATCCATTGATCTTCATAAATTTTACTTGTATTTGTATCAATAAAAACTGTTTTATTTTTCTTTCTACTTTTTAAATGAAGTGGTAATTCAATACTTAATCCTAAATTTCCCTTATTAGCAAATTCATTATTAGGGTACATTTTAGCACTTATATTGGCTTTTTTTAAAAGAAACTTTCCAAAATTATAAACAATTTTTGTTTCTAAACTCTCTTCTAAAAAAATCCACACAATTAGCGAGTTATACGAGTTTAATTCATAATAAGCTTTAATATTTAAACTATTAAGTGCTATTTGAAGTTTAAACTTATCTTCATCTAGAATCTCAAAAGCTAAGAATTTTGACATATTATTTGAATCAATACAAAAAGTTCCAAGATGTACTAAACCTCTTAAATGACTCTCAATCTCTTTATTTGTTAAAGGAATATAATCTTCACCTTGAAAAGTTCTTGTAACTGGATAAAAATCTTGTTTATTTCCATCTTTACTTATCCATTTTTTTGCATATATATCTAATCGTGCTATAAATAAAGACTTGAAAATATTAATCTTTTCATCTTTCGTAAATGTAGTTTGAAGAGTTTTTTCTTTTTCTATACTTATTTGTTCTTCTAAACTCTTAATCTCATTTTCTATGTTTTCTTTTTCTAAGTAAAGATTTTTAAGTTTATTTTCAAGATTTGTCATGAGCTATTGCAGAAGGTGTCACTATAATATTACTAATTTTTTGTTCAATTTCATTATATCTACTTTTTAAATCAGAATTCTTTCTAATTCCTCTTCCTTCAAATTTTCCATTTGTTTCTATGATTAATTCATTATATTTCATATCACCAATAACTTTTCCATGCTCTAAAATTTGAACAATATTACAATCAATTTTCCCATCAAATAAGCCATTTACTATTAAATTATTTGCTTTAATATCACCAATTACTTCTCCAGTTTGACCAATAGCAATTACATCTGCTTCTAAAATAACACCCTCAAATTTTCCATCTATATGAACTGTACCTTTTGTACTAATTCCACCAATAATACATGTTCCTTGAGCAATTACTGTAGCGCCGTTTGGTGTTGATCCTTTATCAGACTTATTAAAGACTCCCATTCAACTTTCCTTTCATTTTTAAAAATACTATCATATGTATCTAAATTCCATTTTATAAAATTTTTTGGATTTAGAAGTGTACTTGCATATCTTATTTCATAATGTAAATGCGGGCCAGAACTTCTTCCTGAAGTCCCAACTGAACCAATTATTTGTCCTTTTTTTACAATATCACCTAATTTCACATATGTTTTATTCATATGAGCAAAGGTAGTTTTAAATCCATAATTATGACTTAATCTTATAACTCTACCATAATCTCCTATATTTTTTGGTTGAACATGTTCAACTATTCCATCAGCAGTTGCTATAATAGGTGTCTTCTTTGGAGCGGCTAAATCTATACCTCTATGAAACTGTTTTCTTTTTGTTATAGGATTAATTCTATATCCAAAGTGTGAAGAGACTCTACTTTTTTTAAGTGGTTTACCATTTGGAATTACCATTAAAGTGTATTTTTTCTTATTTATATTAATAGCTGCAAGTGTTTTTTTAGTAATTTCACTTTTTGTAGCATTTTTTCCAACACCAATAATAGTATGAATTTCATCTAACTTTTGATTTAACTCATCTATATCTTTTACTTTACTTTTTATTTGTATTGAATAGAGTTTATTTTGAGCTAAGAGTTTCTCTTCTTTTTCATTGAGTATTTTAAATTCAATCTCTTTATTTTTCTTAACACTTTGTATTTCTTTATCTAAATAAGATATAAGCCAAAAACTTCCACCAATTATACATAACACTATTAAAATAAGAGAAAATAAAACTTTTTTTATAAACTGATGAACATTATAGGACTTTGTGCCTTTTATGTCAGAAACTGTAATTATTAATCTATTTTTCATTAATCCCAATCAAATATAAAAATTTTTCAACAACTAAAAATGAACCAAAGACTAAATACTCTTCATTATCATTAATTTCAATCATATCTTCATTCATTATATTTAATTTATCTATAATTTTTAATAAATTATTTTTAGAAACAATTCTTTTATCATTTATATCTATAATTATTATTTTATTTATTATAGGTTTAAGAATTTTTAATACCTCTTCATAATCTTTATCTTCATAAGAGTTATAAATTAAAGTGATTTTTTTATTTGCAAATTCTTCTTTTAAAACTCTAGCTGCAAGAGGATTGTGTCCTACATCAATCGTAATATTCTTTGCTATTTTTTGACACCTTCCAAAGAGTTCTACATCATCAAATAAAGCTAAGTCTATATCAATTTTTAGTTCTTTTAAACAAGCTATAACTAAATGTAAATTTCTTTTTAAATAACTTGCGAATTTATTATTTAATTCATATTTATTAAAATCTTGAACTTTTTCTATTATTATTTTTCTATTTCTCTCTTTTAAAATCTGCTCTTTTACTTTTAATGCTGTTTTATAAACACTCTTATGTATTTGATAACCTACTATCATTTTATTATCAACTGAACGCATTTTAGTTTGGGCTATTTCTTCGACACTATTTCCTAAAAAACTCATGTGGTCTAAATCAATAGTTGTAATTAAAGATAGATTATTCTCTACAACATTTGTAGCATCAAATTCTCCACCAAGACCAGCTTCTAAAACTAAATAATCACAATCTTTTGATAAATATAGTGATAATAATGTTGCATATTCAAAGTATGTTAACTTTTCTAATAATTCTATAGGATAAAGTTCTTGTAAAAACTTATGAGCATCTTCTAAATAATCATTTGATACATCACTTCCATTAATCCAAATACGTTCATTAAACTTGATAATATGAGGAGAACTGTAATGTAAGACTTTATAATTACTTCTATTTAAATAGTGAGCTAGAAATCTTCCTGTACTTCCTTTACCATTAGTTCCAACAAGATGAATTACAAAAGGGAGTGTGATTTTTTTTGATAGTAAATCCCAAGAAGATTTTACTATTGTAAAATCAATCTTGTCATAATAAAGAGTTTTAAACTCTAAAAACTGTGCTAAAGTAGCTTTTTTTAAATCAACTTGCATTGATTATTTTTTAAAAGATGCTACTGCAATTTTTGATAATACTTCATCTAAAGCATCATCTGAAGCACTTTTTATTGCATCAAAACGTTTTGTATCAGTAATTGTAGTACTACTTCCTAAGGAAAAGTCATTCTCACCACTAACTGTAAAGTTTCTTGTTATTTTTTCTTCTTTGTTATTATAGTTTACACCAATATTTACTTTTGCTCTATATAAATTATTGTATCCATCTGCATCATATTGTAAAGTAGTCATACTTACAGATGTGATCTTAATATTCATAATAGTATCAGCAAGTGCTTCATCATATACAAGTTTTGAATTAAGTTTTTGCACCAATAATTGATTCATTGCATCTTTAATTAAAACTGCATTTCTTGGATCTTTCAAATCAATAAATAGCTTTACAAAAACCTTTCCTGAAAGTTCTTTTTTTGCATATGAAACACTTGGTTTATATCCACATCCGCTAAGAGTAAAAAAACAAAGACTTAAAGTGAAAAGTACAAATAGTACTTTTCTTACATTATTTATACTTTTCATACTTTAATTATCCTTTTATTACTAGATTTACTAATTTATTTGGAACAACAATCTCTTTAATAATCTCTTTATTTTCAATCCACTTTAAAGAACTTTCTTTTGCAATTGTTAAAATATCTTCTTTTGAAGCATTTGGTTCAACTTCAATTTCACATCTTTTCTTACCATTAATTGTAACAGCTAAAACAAGTGAATCCATTTCAAACACTTCAGGCTTTACTTCAAGTTTATCATTAAAGTTCTCTTGCTTGAATAATGCATTTGATATTTCCCATGAAGCATGAGGAATAATAGGCTCTAAAATATTTGATAATATATAATAACCCTCTGCCCAAACATCTTCATTTTCTTGTGCTGATAAAGCATTTAATGCTTCCATTGAAGCTGCAATTAAAGTATTGAAAGTATATGTTTTATTGAATACTTCATTTGACTTTTGTAAAGCTTCATAAACTTTTTTTCTTGCATTTTTTTCATCTTTAGATAAAGATTTGTGATCAATACTTTTAAAGTTCTGAACTGCTGAACTTGTAACATTAGAAGCTCTTTCAAAAAACTTTTTAATAAATCTAAAAGCTCCATCAACTGCTGAATCATTCCACTCTAATTCTTTTGTAGGAGGTGCAGCGAACATCATAAATAATCTTGCTGTATCTGCTCCATATTTTTCAATAATTAAATCAGGATCAACAACATTTCCTTTTGATTTTGACATTTTAGAGCCATCTTTTAAAACCATTCCTTGAGTAAGTAGTTTTTTAAAAGGCTCTTTAGAGTTTGTATATCCTAAAGAGTTTAGTGCTTTTGTAAAAAACCTTGCATATAAAAGGTGTAAAATTGCATGTTCTATTCCACCAATATATTGATCAACATCCATCCAATAATCACTATCGGCTTTAGATATTCCCTCATCATTCCATTTTTTAGGATTTGTTGCATATCTTAAAAAATACCAAGAAGATTGAACAAATGTATCTAAAGTATCAGTTTCTCTTAAAGCAGGTTTTCCACATTTTGGACAAGCACAATGTTTCCATGTAGGATGAGTATCTAAAGGATTTCCCTCTCCTGTAATTTCAACATCTTCAGGTAATGCAATTGGTAAGTTTTCTGTTTTTTCAGGAACTAAACCACAAGAGTCACAATGTACAAAAGGAATAGGCGCTCCCCAATATCTTTGTCTTGAAATACCCCAGTCTCTTAGTTTAAAGTTAACTTTTTTAATACCTAAAGAGTTTTGTTCAAAATGATAAATAATCGCTTTTTTAGCTTTAGTATTTTTTAATCCAGTAAAACTTTCTGAATTAATAAGTTCACCCTCACCTGTAAAGGCTTCAGTTTGTTTCTCAATTAATCCATCCTTTCCTACAATTACTTGTGTAATTGGTAAATCATACTGTTTTGCAAATTCAAAATCTCTTTGGTCATGAGCTGGTACTGCCATAACGGCACCTCCACCATAAGATGCTAAAACGAAGTTTGCAACCCATACTGGAATAGTTTCTCCTGTTAAAGGATGCATAACATCAATTTCTAAAGAGATACCCTCTTTATCTTGAGTTGCTCTGTCTCTTTCACTAACTTTTTGCATATCTTTAATAGCATCTAGTTTCTTTTGTGGTAAAAGTTTATGCTCTAAAATATACTTTACAATTGGATGTTCAGGTGCTAAAGCAGAATAAGAGATTCCATAAACAGTATCTGGTCTAGTTGTAAATACTAAATATTTTGAAAAAGATCTATTTAATTTATTTTTTGAATCTTTTGATAATTCAAATTTAAACTCTAAGCCTTCGCTTCTTCCAATCCAGTTTTCTTGCATTGTTAAAACTTGTGATGGCCAAGTATCTTTTAGTCCATCTAAATCATCTAAAAGTTCTTGTGCGTATTGAGTAATACCAATATAATATCCTGGCATCTCTTTTTGTTCAACAGGAGTATCACATCTCCAACAACATCCCTCTTCTACTTGTTCATTTGCTAAAACTGTATGACAAGGCTCACACCAATTTACTGTTGTTGACTTTCTATATAATAACTTCTCTTCATACATTTTAATGATAAACTCTTGTTCCCATTTTGTGTATAATTCATCTGAAGTTGCGAATTCTCTAGTTTCAGAAAAAGATAAACCTAAACTTCTTAATTCATCTCTCATATAATCTATATTTTCGTAAGTCCATTTTTTTGGATGTGATTTATGTTTTATAGCTGCATTTTCAGCAGGCATTCCAAAACTATCCCATCCTATTGGATGTAAAACATTAAAATCTGATTTTCTAAAATGTCTAGCAAAAGCATCACCTAGACAATAATTTCTAACATGTCCCATATGAATTCTACCACTTGGGTATGGGAACATACTTAGAATATATTTTTTTTCTTTATCTTGATTATCACTTGGCTCAAAAGATTTATTTTCTGTCCAAAATTTTTGCCATTTATCTTCAATTGCTTTTGCATTGTATTCCATTAAAACTCTTCCTTATCTTGACTTTTCGCACTTTCAATTAATGCTAGGGCAATTGAGAAAACATTTGCCACAACTGCACCAATAGCTAAAGAAATTGCTAAAGATATATCATTCATAAAAGTTAATACCATAAAAGCAGGAATTAGATGTAAATCAGCTACTAAAGAACTTGCTAATAATTCTGCTGCAAGTAAATTTTTAACACCAAGTTTTAATATTGTTGATATAACATTTACACCAGCTGCAATAAATAATGCAATCTCATTTTGCTCATACAGAAATCCTGCAGTAGTTGTTAATGACATTAGTGAAAAAAATATGTAAGTTACTTTACCCCAATCCATTTGAATCCTTTTATAATTTTACTTTTAAATTTAAAAGAGATAATAGCTAAATTTTGATAATAAATTGCTTTTATTATCTTTAAGATGGGGTTTTAAAAAGTTTGTGTTTTACTCTTTTTGTTTTTGTTTTTTAATTGAAATTAACATTTTAATTACTAGATAAGTGATGATTAATTTTAAAAATAGTTGAATAAGTAAATAAAAACCAAAGCCATTTTCAAATAAATTACCAGGATTTAAATTATGTATTAATAAATTAAAAGTAATATCATGAGTAATAAGCAAATATATACAAACAGAACCATATAAAGCAAGAGTAATAAACTGTTTTCTATACATAAAAACAATACTATAAACACTATACCAAATAAAAAGTACAAATAAAGAGGCAATAAATATTTCTTTTGTTAAACCATCTTCCATATGAAAAATATATTGTTCTGAAGTATCTAAGTACTCATACTCTAAGACAGTTGAAGTGAATTCTAGAATAAATATCCATATTAGTGCTAATATTCTATCTTTACCATTGTTTGATGTGATTTTATCAAATTTATATAAAACGTTTTTAGACTTAGTCAAAATATCTGTTTTCATATTATATTTCTTTTCAAGTATATAAATTTTATTTAAAAGAAGAGAAAGACTCTTCTTTTATTTTCTAACTACATTGTACCTTGTTCGTACATTGCTCTAATTTTATCTTTTTCTTTTTGTCTTTTCAATTTATCTGCTTCTTTAGATCTAAAATCAGCAATTGAAAATTTCAGTTGTACTAAAAATGATGCAGCTACAAAAATAGATGAATATGTACCTACAATAACACCTACAAGCATTGTAAATGCAAATCCATTAATAATCTCACCACCAAATAAATAAAGTGTTACAACAACAAAGAATGTAGTTAATGAAGTAAGCGTAGTTCTTGATAAAGTTCTACTAACTGACTCATTTACTACTTTTTCTAATATAGATTCTTTAGAAGTTTGAACACCTTCTCTAACTCTATCAAATACAATAATTGTATCATTTAAAGAGTATCCTAAAATTGTAAGAATTGCTGCTAAAATATCAAGATTAACTTCAACATTAAACAAACTAATTGCACCTAATGCAATAATAATATCGTGAGCTAAAGCAAGAATTGAAGCAACAGCAAATCGCCATTCAAATCTAAATGATACATAAGCTAAAATCACAATTAAAGATAAAGCTAATGCCATTATACCTTTTTCTCGTAATTCTCCACCAACTTTTGGTCCAACTATATCAACTCTTCTTATTTCAAACTCACCAGTAGTTTTTAATAAAACATGCATTTCATCACCAATATCATTTGCAATATCAGAAGATGAACCTGTAATTCTTATTACAACCTCTTGGGGGCTTCCAAACTCTGTAATTGATGCCTTTGCATAATTTGTCTTTTTTAAAGTATCTCTAATATCATCTATAGGAGCTTTTTGTTCATATTTAACTTGAACAATAGTACCGCCTGCAAAATCAATACCAAAGTTTACCCCTTTAGTTAATAATAAAACAATTGAAGCAATAACTAATAAAGAAGATAAGCCTAAGAAAGGCAATCTTTTTCCCATAAAATTATAAACTTTACCTGATTTAAAAATTTCCATTAGCTAACTCCAAACCATTTTTTTAAGTCTTTATCTTTTGATATTTTTCCAAGTAATGCTTCGTAAATACCATGAGTACCTAAAATTGCTGTTAACATTGATGCTAAAATACCAATTGAGATAGTAATTGCAAAACCTTTAATAGCTCCTGTTCCATAAGCATAAAGAATAACTGCAACTAATAAAGTTGTAATATTTGCATCTAAAATTGCTCTCATAGCATTTGCATATCCATCTTCAATTGACTTTTGAACAGATACACCAGCTTTTAATAACTCTCTAATTCTTTCACTAATAATAACATTAGCATCAACAGCCATACCAACTGTTAATACAATTCCTGCCATACCAGGTAAAGTAAGTGTTGCTCCAAACATTGCCATAACTGAAATAATTATGAAAATATTTGTAACTAGTGCAATATTTGCAATTACACCTGCACGTCTATAATAAACTATCATAAATACAAATACTATTAGAAAACCAGAAATTAAAGCAATTGTTGAAGCTTTAATAGAATCAGCACCTAAAGATGGTCCAACTGATCTTTTTTCTAATAAATTTACACTTGCTGGAAGAGCTCCTGATCTTAAAGCAATAGCAACATTTCCAGCTTCAGAAGTTGTAAAACCACCAGAAATTTGACCAGAACCGCCACCAATTCTTTCTCTAATATTTGGAGCAGAATAAACTTTTCCATCTAAAACAACTGCTAATCTTTTTCCTACACTTTTACCTGTAAAATCTCCAAAAATTCTAGCACCTGTAGAGTTTAATGTAAAGTTAATAATAGGCTGATTTCCTTGATCAAATGCAACTTGAGCATCTACAACTTGAGAACCATTTAAAATAGGAATTTCTTTTACAAGATATTTTCTATTTGGATCTCTAGTATCTTCTAAGATTATATCACCATATTCAGCAGCTTGTGCTCTTGATAAAGTATATACTTGATCAGCTCTTTCTTCATCAACAGCCATTAATTCTAGATTAGCAGGCTTTGAAATAAGCTCACGTGCAGCCTTTTCTTCAGCTTGAGTTTTAATTCCTGGAAGTTCAACAACAATAGCAGTCTCACCTTGTCTTACAACACTAGGTTCTGCAAGTCCAAATTGGTCAAGCCTATTTCTAATAGTTTCAACAGCTTGAGAAACAGCTAAGTCTTTTGTTTTTTCAATATCTTCATTACTTAATATTAAAGTATAAGATAAATCATTTTTTGAAATATCTAAACCTTTTATTTGTTTTAACATTTCATCCATTTTAGGAATTTCATCTTTATCTAAAACAGTAAAGATAACGCTATCTCCATCAATAGATAATCCATCAATAAGTAAGTCTTCATCATCTGCATAATATTTTACAGCTGTTGCAATTGTTTTGATTTTAGATGTAACTGCTTCGTGTGTATTTACACCAAGCCTCATGTGAAGCCCACCTTGTAAATCAAGTCCTAGAGATATTTTTTTTCCACTGTCAGTTTGCATAAGTGATGGAATTGCAAAAACAACACCAAATATTATACTTAGAGCAAATATAACAAGTCTATAATTAAAGATTTTCAATCTTGGTCCTTAGTAAGGGTTTTGTATTAGGAAGTATAAAACATGTAAATTTATTACATGTTTTAAATAATGAAATTTAGTCTTCTAAAAGTTTTGAAACGAACTCTTTTACAAGTTTCATTTCTGAACCATCACTGTTCTTAACAGTAAGACTATCTTCAGTTACATTAGAAACTTCTACGATTAAGCCTCCATTTGTTACAATTTTATCACCTTTCTTTAAATTAGTAACCATTTCTTTATGAGCTTTCGCTTGTTTTTGTTGTGGTCTAATAATTAAGAAGTAAAATATTGCAAATAATGCAACAAGAGGTAACAATGAGCTTAATAAATCAGTACTTGAACTATCCATTAAATTTCCTTTTTATAAGTAGTTTATTTTGTTTTTAGTAAAACGCGATAATTTTAACAAAAATTTCATAATAAAGGGCTTGATTACAGCTATTTTATTAAGTGCTTTTATATACTTAAGCTATTTTGACATTGAATATCGATTTATAAATACTATATTAGGACTTTTAGGCCTTTATTTTTTACTTACAATTCCAAGAAAAGCTGTATTTATAGCAGGTTTTGCTACAGGTATTTTATGGTGTTATTGGATGGCTATTAGTTTAAAATATTATGATTTAATATTTTTAACACCTGTTTTATTAATAGCTATTGGATTTGCTTATGGATTTATTTTTTTACTTTTTACACTATATGATAAAATTTATTTTAGAATAATAGCAATTTTTGCATTCACTTTTATAGCGCCATTTGGCTTTAATTGGATGAAATTTGAGCTACTTTTTATTGACTCATATTTAGGTACTTCAAAAGAAGATTTTGCATTAATTTTAGTATCTTTATTTATGATGGCAAAACTAAAAAGAATGAAAATTCTTTCAATTCTTCCACTTCTTTTTGCTTTTTCTTCTCAAAGTGGAATATATATAGATAATCCAGATGCAAAAATATCAATGCCTCAATTAAATATTAAACAAAATCTTAAATGGGAAAAAGATTACCAAGCTACGGTATTTAAGAAAAATTTTGAATATATAGATAATGCCATTTATAATAAAAAAGATTTAGTTATTCTACCTGAAACTGCATTTCCAACTATCTTAAATAAGAGTGAAGAATTACTTGCAATTTTAAAAAACAAATCTTATAAAATAGATATTATTACAGGTTCTTTATACTTAGAAAACGAGCAGTTTTATAATGCAACTTATTATATTTCAAATGGAGATATTCAAATTGCTAAGAAGTTAGTACTAGTTCCATTTGGAGAAGAAATACCACTTCCTAAGTTCTTTGTTGATTTAATAAATGATATTCTTTATGATGGTGCACAAGATTATTCTAAGGCAAAAAAACCAACAGATTTTGTAATAAATAATCAAAAATTTAGAAATGCAATTTGTTATGAAGCAACAACAGATAAAATTTTTGAGAACTTAAACGATGTAAAATATATGATTGCTACATCAAATAATGCATGGTTTACACCATCAATTGAGCCAACTTTACAAAAATTACTTCTAAGATATTATTCAAAAAAATATAATGTGACAATATTTCATGTAGTAAATGGAAGTAATAACTTTATATTTAGACCTTAAGTTCTAAATCTAGAATTAAAGATATTTTTCTTTAATTCTTTGAAGAATCTCTTCTTTATTCAAGTTTTCATCTATTTGTAAATCAAGTGCAAAATTTAATATTATCTTAAACTCTTTACTTGGTTTCATTCCTAAAAGTATTAAATCTCTTCCTTGAATAAGTGACTTAAGGGCAGCTGATGAGATATTTAATTCTCTGGCTTTTTCTAAAAGCCAAGAAACTGCATTATCACAGATATCTTTATTTGGAATTGTTCTACCTTTACAATCTGCTAGACAAACTAGACATAAATCTTCAATATTACATTTTAAAGATAATCTTTTTACTGCTTTTAAAGAAGATTCATCTTTAAATAGTTGAAAAGGTGCTAAGTGATTTTTAACTAAAGGTATCACTATCTGTATAAATCTACTCTCATTTGTAAGTTTTGATAAAAAAGAAACTGTTGGTTCAATCCCTAAACTTTCATGCTTATATGCTGTAATTTTTCCATTTATAAGTTCTGTACAATATGGCTTTCCTAAGTCATGACATAAAATTGCATAAAAAAGATATAAAATTCTATATTCATCTTCTATTCTTTCTTTTTTTATAATCTTTGCCATTTCATCTAAAGTCATTAAAGTATGAACCCAAACATCGCCCTCAGGGTGATACTCTTTTTCTTGCTCACAGTTTACTAATGCTTTTAATTCTGGAAAATAGTTTAAAACTTCTAACTCTTTTAAAAGTTCAAAGCCAATTGAAGGTTTTAATGATTTTAAAAATAGTTTTTTAAACTCTTCATAAACTCTCTCTTTTGCTAAGTGTGATAAATCATCATTTAAAACCATTTGTCTGCAAAGTTCTTTTGTTTTATTATCAATATTAAACTCAAATCTTGAAGCAAATTGTATTGCTCTATAAACTCTTAAAGGGTCTTCTATGAAAGTGCTATCATTTATATGTCTAATTTTTTTATTCTTTAAGTCATCTATTCCATTATAAGGATCTAGATAGCTCTCTTTAACAAAATCATACCCTATTGAGTTAATAGTAAAATCACGTCTTAAAGCAGCTTGCTTAAAGCTTAGATTTGCATTTGTAGTAACTTCAAAATCTTGATGACTTAATCCAATTTTCTTTTCAGTTCGGGCTAAGGCAAAATCAAAATCATAAGACTCAACTTTTAAAGTAAGAACTCCAAAAGATTTTCCTACAAGTTTTACAGGTCCATATTTTTCTAAGTGTTTTAAAATAGAGTCTAAAGAGTTTATTCCAAAGATTTCAACATCATAATCTTTACATGGAATTTGAAGTAATGCATCACGTACACATCCACCTACTAAAATAGGAGTAGCTCCTATTTCTTGTAGATTTTGAAGAATCTCTTCTAATATTAAAGGGATATTAGGCTTGATTGTGGTGATGAACATCTTGTTGTGGATAAGGAATAGAAATACCCTCTTGATCAAATCTTGTTTTAACTTCTTCTGTTAAAGCAAATTTTACAGCCCAATAATCAGGAGTATTAACCCAAGCACGAACAACAAAGTTTACAGAAGAATCTGCTAATTCAGAAACTGCAACTGTTAAACCTTTTTCTTGAAGGATTTTTTCATTTGATTCTAAAATATTTGTTAAAACATTTTTTGCTTTTTTAATATCATCATCATAACCAATTCCAACAACTAAATCTACTCTTCTAGTAGGGTTTGCATTTACATTTACAATTGTTCCTGCAATAATTGAGCCATTTGGTACAATCATTCTTTGATTATCTCCAGTTGTTAAAATTGAAGAGAAAATTGATATTTCATTTACAGTTCCTGAAACTCCTGCAACTGTAACAAAATCTCCAACTTTAAAAGGCTTAAACATAATTAACATAACACCTGAAGCAAAGTTACCAAGTGAATCTTTTAAAGCTAAACCAATAGCTAAACCAGCAGCTCCTAAGATTGCAAAGAATGACGTAGTTTCAACACCTAATTTTGATAATGCAGTTAAAATAACTACCATCATTAAAATATAATAAACTATATTTTCAATAAACTTTACAAGTGTTACATCAATACCTTTTATTCTTTTTAAAATTGATACTACTATATTTGTAATTTTTCTAGCTAACCATTTACCTATAATAAATACAACAATAGCAATACCTAAGTTTACAACATAAGGTATAATCATTTCTATTATACTTTGTATTTTTTCTTCGTTAAAATATTCATTCATTTAATTTTTTATCTCACTTTTTTATATTAGTTCTTTTAATTTAGTAGCAACTTCATCAATTGCTATTTCAATTTTAGAACCGGTATCTCTTCTATCTACAATCTCAACTAAACCATCTTGTAATTTTTTTCCAACAACAACAGCATATGGGAATCCAATTAATTCAAAATCACCCATTTTAAAACCAAATCTCTCTTTAGTTCTATCATCTATAATTGTTGAAATTCCATTTGATTTTAACTCTTCGTAAATTTTTAAACCTGCATTTAATTCATCTTCTTTTTTTGCATTTGAAACAATAACATCTACCATAAAAGGAGCAGTTTCTTTCGTCCAAATACAACCTTTTTCATCATGATTTTGTTCAATAACAGCAGCTACTAATCTAGATACTCCAATTCCATAACATCCCATAATAAAAGGTTGTGCTTTACCATTTTCATCTAAAAATTTTGCATCCATAGCTTCAGAGTATTTTGTTCCTAATTGGAAAATATGACCTGCTTCAATTCCTTTTGTATATTCAAGTTTTCCACCACAACAAGTACAAGAATCTCCTTCTTGAACAGTAATTAAATCTTTATAAACAGCATCTTTTACTAAAGATAAATCTGTATTAACAAAGTGATAATGCTCTTCATTAGCTCCACAAGCTAATCCAATTTCATTTTCTAATTCACTATCAATTACAAATATTGTACCTTGTGGTAAATTAAATGGTCCACAATATCCTGGAGTTAATCCAGCATCTTTTAATTCATCTTCTGTAATATCTACTAAATCTAAAGCATCAACTGCATTACAAGCTTTAGTTTCTTCTAGCTCATCATCACCTCTTACAAAGAAGATAACAGGTTTTGAATCCTCATCATAAATCGCTTTTTTCATAACAGCTTTTATATTTTGAGCTTTTGAAACACTTAGGAAATTAGAAACTTCTTCAATAGTTTTTAAATCTTCAGTTAGTACTTTTTCCATTGAAGCTGGTGTATTTGTATTTTCAAACCAGGCATCAAAATGTCTTTTCTTTCTAACAGCTGCTTCAATATTTGCACCATATTCACAATCAGGACATACAACAATTGTATCTTCACCTGAATTTGCTAAAACATGAAACTCTTTTGAACCACTTCCACCAATAGCACCAGAATCAGCTTCAACAACTCTAAACTCTAGACCTAATCTTTGATAAACTCTTTTATAAGTTTCTTCCATTAAATTAAATTCTCTAACTAAATCTTCTTGCGATGAATGAAAAGAGTAAGCATCTTTCATTAAGAACTCTCTACCTCTCATTAAACCAAATCTTGGACGTGCTTCATCTCTAAATTTTAAATTAATATGATAAAGATTTACTGGTAAATTTTTATATGATGTAATACGATTTTTAACCATATTTACAACTGATTCTTCATTTGTTGGAGATAATACATACTCCGCATTTTTTCTATCTTTAAATCTTAATAGCTCATTACCCATAGTTGATGATCTTCCAGATTCATCCCAAAAAGATTGTGGAGTTACAAAAGAGCATAACATTTCATTTGCTCCAGCGTTATCCATTTCTTCTTTTACAATAGCTCTAATTTTATCTAATACAATTTTTCCTAAAGGCATAAAATCATAAAGACCAGCTCCACTTTGAGAAATAAATCCACCTCTTACTAAAAATTGGTGAGATGGTAAAGTCGCATCACTTGGAGTTTCTTTAGTAGTTGGCATAAACATATTAGTAAATTTCATTAATTATTTTCCTATTTTATTTTTTTGATAAATGTTCACATTTATATTGTTCACTATCTTCATCACTATTTGATGTAAACATATTTTGTATTGTTCCTACAACAATATCACATTCCATATTTTTAGAAATACTTTTTAATTTTTTTGAAGGAGCGTGTAAATATTCAGTTATAACAGTTTGACAAAGTTTTCTAATATTTTCTTCATCTTCTTGTTTTATAAAACCTTTTTTTATCGCATGTTGAACTTTTTTCTCTATAACATCGTCTGCTTTTGTATAAAGTGTTTTTACAACTGGTTCAATATCTAATGATTTTAACCAATCATAAAATTCTAAGGACATTTTACTTACGATTGAATATGCAGTTTTTGCTTGCTCTGCTCGTAAACTCATATTTTCATTTACAATATCTTGCAAGTCATCTACTGAATAAATATTTAATCCAGATTTATCAATATCATCAATATCTCTTGGAACTGCAATATCAAACCAATATCTATTAAAGTTTGCATCTGGAGTATTATCAGATGTAATAATTGGATAAGGTGCTGATGTTGCAGTTATCATTACAGGAATTTGTCCTAATAATGAAGTTAAATTTTCATATGGTGCAACATCTACATTTTGTTCAAAAGTATTAGCTAGGTTTTGTGCTTTTTTAATATCTCTACTTGTTAAAATAACATCAAAACCTGAAGATAATAAGTGTTTAATAGTTAACTCACTCATCTCTCCAGCTCCAATTACTAAAGCTTTTACACCACAAGTATCTTTTATAATATCTTTAGCTTTTGCAACTGCTGTTGAAGCAACTGAAACAGAACCAGTTCCTAAAGATGTTGCATTTCTTACTGTCGCTGCACATTTAAAAGCAAAATGCATTAACCTTGTAATTTTTTGAGAACAGTGTCCTTTTGATTGAGAAAATCTAAAAGCATCTTTTAATTGACCTACAATTTGAGTCTCCCCAATTACTAGGGAATCAAGAGCAGAAGCAACAGAAAAGATATGATGAACGGCACTGTCATTATCATAAATATCAGCTCTTTTATATAAAAGAGCATAATCAACACCAGAATACTTGGCTAGTTCTTCTAAAATAAGTTTAGCTCCACTTTTAATATTAATAGATCTTGTTATTATTTCAACTCTATTACAAGTAGATAATAAAACTGCTTCTTTTGTAACATTATTTGACAATATTGATCTTATAAATCTATCTTTATCTTCATCAGACCCAAAAGCTAATTTCTCTCTCATTTCAATATCTGTATTTTTATGAGAAAAACTAATTATTAAATAACTCATTAAAACTCTCTTTCAATCATAGCTTTCATTATAAATACTAAAGTTTCACTATTTTCTTCATCTTTTACAGCTTGTATTGCTTCATTTCCAATATCTTTTGCCATTTTTATAGAATCTTCAAGAGCCTTAGTTTCATTCATTTGCTCTTTTATCCAAGCTGACTCTTCAATAGTTAATTCTTTTTTATATAACTCTTCTAATTTTGATTTATTTTTTAATCTTTCATGTAGTAAAAGGTAAGGAATAGTAACTTTCCCTTCAACAAAATCTAACATTGCAGGTTTTCCTAAAGTCTTACTATCTTGTGTGATATCTAAAATATCATCTACCATTTGAAAAGCAAGGCCTAGGTTTTTTCCATATAAAGCGTATTTCTCTTCATCTAAACCTGCTAATATTGCTGCTGCTTTTGCTGCTGCTTCTATTAGTGATGCAGTTTTTTTATAAATCATATCATTGTATTTTTCATACGAAGTATTGAAGCTATTTGTTAAATCTACATCTAACATCTCTCCAATACTAAGAAGTGTTACTGCATTTGAAACTGTATAAGCAATTTTTTTATCCATTAAAGTAAGCTGAGTAAAAGCTTTTGAATATAAAATATCTCCAAACATAATTGATGTCTTATTGTCATATAAAGCATTTACAGAAGGTTTACCTCTTCTTGTATCTGCTTCATCAATAACATCATCATGTAAAAGTGATGCAGCATGAATCATTTCAACTACAGCACATAATTTTATACTTTGCTCATTTACACCAGCAATTTTTAAAATAAGTTTAGATCTTAGCATCTTTCCAGTTGCTAATTTTTCTAAAAGTTCTAAACTCTTTTCATCATTACACTCTTTAACAAACTCTTTTATTTGACTTTTTACAGCTTCTAATTCTTCCACTTTCTACCTTATGAATCTAATCTACAAATAATCTCACCAGTAAATTCAACATAAAGTCCTTTTTTTACTGCGTTAACTTTTTCTATATTATCAAAAGTGTATTGCTTAATAACTTGATTGATATCAAACTCTTCACCTTTTCCTTCAGAAAGCATCATTTCTAATACTGCTAACTTTTCAATAACTTTATCCCATTCATCTTCTACAACTTCTTCTGATGCAGTTCTACTTACATCAAAGAATTTTGATTTAGGGCTTCCCATAAATATATCATCTTCATCTTCACTTAACCAATCATTAAAAACTGACATTTAATTTCCTTTTATTTCTCTTTATTTTCTAATCTAACTCTAACCGATTGAGCATGTGCTGTTAAACCTTCTGTATCTGCTAAAAGGGCACAAGCTTCTCCTACTTCATCTATTGCATTTTTTGAAAAGTTAATAATTGAACTTTTCTTCATAAAATTCTCTACATTTAATGGGCTATAAAATTTAGCCGTACTTCCAGTTGGAAGTGTATGATTAGGACCTGCAATATAATCACCTATTGGCTCAGGAGTATTCTCACCTAAGAAAATCGCACCTGCATGTTTAATATATGGTAATAATTCAAAGGCATTAGCTGTCATTACTTCTAAGTGTTCAGGAGCAATCTCATTCATAAGTTCAAGTGCCTCTTCCATAGAAGATGCAACAATAATAACACCTCTATTTTCAATAGATGTTCTAGCAATTGTTTCACGTGTTAATGTTTTAAGATAGTTTTCTACCTCAACACTAGTTTGCTTTGCAATATTAGCATCTGTTGTAATTAAAATTGAAGAAGCCATTTCATCATGCTCTGCTTGAGATAATAAATCTATTGCTAAATACTTAGGTTTTGCAGTACTATCTGCAAGTATTCCAATTTCAGAAGGGCCTGCAATCATATCAATATTTACTTCACCAAATACTAATTTTTTTGCAGTTGCTACAAAGATATTTCCTGGACCTGTTATTACATCAACTTTAGGAATAGTTTCAGTTCCATAAGCCATAGCTGCAATTGCTGAAGCTCCACCTACTTTATAAGCTTTTTTGATTCCACAAAGGTGACAAGCAGCGAGAACTAATTCATTTATTTCATTATCAGGAGTTGGCGTACATACTACGATTTCTTCAACACCTGCAACAATTGCTGGAATTGCATTCATTAAAAGTGAACTAGGATATGCAGCTTTTCCACCTGGAATATATAAACCTGCTTTATCAACTGCGCTTACTTTTTGTCCTAAAATTGTTCCATTTTTTTCAAAATCAATCCATGATTTTGGAAGTTGTTTTTCATGATAATTTTTAATTCTGTCATATGCTGTATGCAAAGAAGCTCTTAATTTTTCATCTATATTATTATAAGCATTTTCCATATCAACAGTTGAAATTAAAAGCTCATTATCATCTTTAACTTCCCACTTATCAAACTTTTCAATATGCTTTTTAACAGCAGTATTTCCATCTTCAATTATTTCATCAATAATATTCATAACTATTGACGAAACACCTTTTATATCACTTTTTGCACGTGCTAATATTCCATCAAACTCTTCTTTAAAATTTGAATCTTCTGTATTTATAATTTTCATTTAAATCTGTCCTAATATCTCGTTAATAATATCTTCTAAAGGTTTTTTCTCAACATCAATAATGATATTTGCTACATTTTCATAATCACTTACTCTTGAATCATAAAGCTTTATTGCCTCATCTAAATTTTGAAGTAAGGGCCTTTTTTTTAACTTCTTATCTGCATTTGGACATTCATTTATTCTGTCTAATATCCCTTGAAAAGATGACTTTAAATAAACTACTTTTCCAATATTATTTATATTTTCTTGTTTATAAAAACCACCGCCAGTTGAAATAATTGTATTGCATACATTTTCTTCTAACCAAATAGCAGTCTTTTTTTCTAGATTTCTAAAGTATGGTTCACCTTCATTTTCGAAAATTTTTTTAATTTTTCGGTTTTCCATACTTTCAATCAAATCATCAGTATCTATTGCAAACATTGAAGATTTCTTTACGAGTCCTCTTGCAATCGTACCTTTACCAACACCCATAAAACCTATTAATATTATATTGTTCTTTTTCATAGTTAAAGATTATATCTAAAGTTAAATAAAAGAGTATAAAAAGGTTTCTTAACTTAAATTTTAAAGTTAAGAATTAATTCAAAAAGTGCACCTTCGTACTCTTTTTTATTAAAAGTAAACTTGTCATTTCTAACAGTTAATTCACCTTTCATATGTTTTACAATAATTTCCCTTGACATATAAAGACCAATTCCTGTGCCTTGACTTTTATGTTTAGTCGTAAAGTATGGTTCAAATATTCTATCAATAATACTCTTTTTAATTCCACCTGCATTATCTTTAATTAAAATATGTACATTATCTTTTTTCTTTAGTACATCAACTATAATTAATTTTTCTTCTATTTTTAATTTAAGAAGTTCATCACGGGCATTATTACAAATATTAATAATTACTTGTATAAATTCATTTTCATATCCATATATATCTATATTTTCAATATTTTGAATTATCTGTATATTTTTATCTTTAAATTGTACTTCTAAAAGATTAAGTGCTTTATTTATTGTTTTTTCAAGATTGAACAAAATTATCTTTTTATTTGGGTTAAAAAAGTCACTAAAATCTTCAATTGTTTGAGATAAATATTTAGTAGAAGTATTAATATCATCCATTGATTTAAACAGTTCTTTATCCTCTAATAAGCCAAACTCTTTTTTAAATTTTACTCCACTTGAAAGCATAGAAATAGAGCTTAAAGGCTGTCTCCATTGATGTGCAATATTTTGTAACATTTCACCCATTGCAGCCATTTTTGATTGTTGAGCTAGCATACTATCTTTTTCTCTATTTGCATTTATATATGAAATTACTTCTTTTTTATATTTTAAAAATTGTTTTTCTAAAACTTTTGAAATATAAAAAGATAAAAGTATAAATATTAATATTACAAAAATACTAATAATCAAAAAGTTAAAAATATTTTCCTTATTCTCTTTGTTAATATGTAACTCTTTTATTGCAATTTGTTTTTCAAGTTCATCAGTATAAAAGCCTGTTCCAATTGCCCAATTCCAACTATCAAAGCCTTTTACAAAAGTTGTTTTCTTAGCAGGTAGTTTAGTTTCTGGTTTTATTGTTCCAATATATGTAATAAAACCAAAACCATTTTTTGCAGTTTTTATAATCTCTTTTGTAATCATAAAATTATTACTATCTTTTAAAGTTATTCTATTTAAACCTATGTAGGATTTCTTAATGTGAGATAGATAGGTACCATTATAATCAACAATAAAAACATAACCATTTTGGGAATACTTTAAATTATGAATGTAGTGAAGAATTTTTTCTTTTAGCTCTTCCTCATAATCTTCAATATACTCTCCTGTTCCTACGAATAAATTATAAGGCTTAAACTCTTTTATAATTCCAATTTTCTTTTTTTGGATTTTATTTTCATTTGGTTTATACCAATACCATTCATAAAAAGGTTCATTTTCCTTTTTTAGTAATGAAACCATATCTTGCAATATGAAACTACCTTTTGAATCTTTATGATTCCAAAAATCATTACCTTCCATATTAGGTAAAGGTGGAAGCATAATATTTTTACCTGTTTTTTCATAAATATAGAAGTACCCTCTTCCATTATTGAATCTATAATCTCTTAAAGCATCTTTTATTCTCTCTAAAATTTGTTCTTTGGATTCACTTCTTTTATATTTTTCATAAATATGAGTCATTGTTTTATGAGCTTCTTGAACTTTTAATTTAATTAGTTTTTTTAAATGTACTTCACTATTTTTCTTTTCATAAACTATATAATTATGTATTCTGTTAACTTCTGCATTTATTCTATTTTTATTCTCATTTAAAAATGTTTTTCTTAATTCAACAATATCATTTTTAAACTGTGTATTTTTATCTAAAAAGATTATGTAAGTTATAATTATTGAAAAGAAAGCCACAATAATTACGGGAGTGTATTTTATAAATTTTAGTATTTTAGTTTCATTTTGGGTAAGCATTATTTTCCATGTATTTAAATAATTTAATCATATTTATATTTATATCTTTCTAACATTGATATATTACCTAAAATACCCCCTTGATGTATATATAAAATATCACTTTTTGAATTATTTAAGTGTTTATTTACACATAACCACCCTTTTGAATCATATAATAAGTCAAATTCTATATTTGTTTGTTCTTTTAGCTCTTTATGCACTTCATAAAACTCTTTATAAAGCTTTCCAAAATGATATTTTTTATCTAAATTTAAAATAGTTGGATGATTTTCTTCTTCAAGTTCTAAAAACTGTTTTTGTAAATACTGCTCATCTCCTACACAAGCACAAGTTAATACTTCAAAGGGTAAATATTTTTGTAAATAAAGGGCAGTTGTCCCAGTTCCTGAGGGTAAAAATACTTTTAAATCTTTTAGATTAGTCTCTTTTGCCCATGTTATTATCTCATTGGCTAATATTTTTATACCAAAGGATGCTTCTTCTAAAGCTCCACCCTCAGGTATAAAAATACTATTTTTATCTATATTTTTTGGAACTTCTTTTACTATTATATTCATACCATTTTTTAAAGCTTCTTTATAATTTCCAATTGGATTAGTTTTTAAATACTCAGCAATATGATCAACATAATAATCAAAATCCAAATTTCTAATTTTGCAAAGAACTGATAATGAGTACATAGCATTAGATTGTGAAGAACCATGAGAGATTATTTTTGTAACATTATTAAAATCATTTTTTAAAAAATAGTAAAATTTTCTTGCTTTATTTCCAGAAAAGTCTTTATGCAATAAATCATCTCTTTTAACAAAGATTTTTTTATTATTAAATTTAACTTCTTCTACTTTAGAGTTTGTATATTTCATGGAAGAAATTGTACCATCTATTAACAAAACTTAAGTACAATTATAAAAAAATTTGAGGTATATATGACACTAATGGACTATATTGATAAAGGTGGGATAATTGTATATATTCTAATTGTTTTAAATACAATTGGGTTTGCTATTATTTTTTGGAAGTTCTTTACTCTTCCTAGACAAAACGCAATGATTCAAAGAATTAAAAATAAAACTGATTTAAACTCCAAATCAACTATTATTTCACAAATAGAGTATGAAGTGAAAAAACTAGAATCAGGATTAACATATATAAAAAACATTGCAACCGTTGCACCTTTATTAGGATTACTTGGAACTGTAATTGGTGTATATAAATCTTTTGAAGCAATTACAGCAAATGGATTAGGAGACCCCACAATTTTTTCTAATGGTATTGCACTTGCTCTTATTACTACAATTGCAGGTCTTATTGTAGCAATTCCTCATCATATAGCTTATAATCACTTTATTTCAATGCTTGATACAATTGAACTAAAAGCAAAAAAAGAAATAGTTGGCTTATCATAATATGAAAAGAAGAGAAACATTAGGACTAGACTTAACACCTATTATTGATGTTGTTTTTATTCTACTTATATTTTTTATTGTAAGTTCCGTATTTAAAAAAGATGAACTTGCACTTATTTTAGATTTACCAAGCTCAAGTGCAAAACAAATGCAAATAGATAAAAATCAAGTATTTATAGAATTAAGTGCAGAAAAATTAGCTATAAAAGGGATTGAAGTATCTTTTGATTCTTTAGAAGATAATTTAAAAGCAATTGAAGATAAAAATAAGTCTGTAATAGTTAGAATTGATAAAAAAGTAGAATATCAAAGAGTTGTAAAAGTTTTAGACTTACTTCAAAAATATAATTTAACTAATTTAGCACTAGTTACAAACGAAGAAAAATAAAAAAGAAATAGAATTAAGTTCTATTTCTTTTCTTCTTCTGATAATTGTGCATATTCTTCATCTGTAAAAATCCTAGATACTGTAATAAACTGATATCCTAAATCTATCTCTAATGAAAAAGAATTACCAAAGGCACTTTTTTCTTCTTTAACATCAACAGTAATATGAGAGTGTCTAAAATACTCAAATTGGTCTTTATCTATAAAGAATTCACATCCACATAATTCACCTAGTTTTATATTTCTACTTGGAACATAAAAATCACCTTTTGCATAACACATAGGTGCAGTTCCATCACAGCAACCACCACTTTGGTTAAATACTAATTCACCATGTTCTTCTTTTAATTTCTCTACAACCTTAGCAGCTGCTTCTGTTATTGCTACTCTTTCTATACTCATAATAAATCCTTTATATTATGTTATAACAAAAAAAATGCATAGAAGAAAATCTTCTATGCATTTATCATATTCTTTTTAAGCTTAGGTCTAGAAGAATCCCATTGCATCTTTTGAGTATGAAGTTAAAATATTTTTTGTATGTCTGTAAGAGTTTAACATCATCATATGAGTTTCTCTTCCAATTCCTGATTTTTTGTATCCACCAAATGATGCATGAGATGGGTACATGTGGTAACAATTTACCCAAACTCTACCAGCTTCAATTCCTCTTGAGAATTTATGTAATTGGTGAGCATCTCTTGACCAGATTCCTGAACCTAATCCGTAAATTGTATCATTAGCAATTTCTAATGCTTCTTCTTCAGTTTTAAATGTAGTTACTGCAAGTACTGGTCCAAAAATCTCTTCTTGGAAGATTCTCATTTTATTATGACCTTTGAAGATTGTTGGTTTAATATAGTTTCCATTTGGATATGTTTTATTATCATATGCTTCACCACCAATTAAACACTCAGCACCCTCTTCTTTACCAATTTTGATATAAGAAAGAATTTTTTCTTTTTGAGAAACAGAACATTGAGCACCCATTTTAGTTGTAGGATCTAGAGGGTTTTCTTGTGTTATTGCTTCAATTCTCTCTAAACATCTTTTCATAAATGGCTCATAAATTGATTCTTGAATTAATGCTCTTGATGGACAAGTACAAACTTCACCAGAATTAAATGCGAATAATACTAAACCTTCAATCGCTTTATCAAAGAACTCATCATCAGCATCCATAATTGATTCCATGAAGATGTTTGGAGATTTACCACCAAGCTCTAATGTTGAAGGAATAATATTTTCTGTTGCATATTGCATAATTAACTGACCAGTTGTTGTTTCACCTGTAAATCCAACTTTTTTAATATCTGGATGAGTTGATAAATGCTTACCAATTTTTCCACCAGCACCATTAATAATATTAATTAAACCTTTTGGAAGAACATCTTGAATTGTTTCCATTAAAATTAAAATTGACATTGGAGTTGCAGATGCAGGTTTTAATACTACTGCATTTCCAGCTGCTAATGCAGGTGCAATTTTCCATGCTGCCATTAATAATGGGAAGTTCCATGGAATAATTTGTGCAACAACACCTAAAGGCTCATGAATTTCTTGAGAAATTGTATTTTCATCTAAATCAGAAACATCACCAGACTCTCCTCTAATTACAGAAGCAAAATATCTAAAGTGATCAACAACTAAAGGTACGTCAGCTGCAAGTGTTTCTCTAACTGCTTTACCATTATCTAAAGTTTCAGCAATTGCTAAATTCTCTAAGTTTGCTTCAATTGCATCAGCAATTTTATTTAACATTGTAGATCTTTCAATTACTGAAGAGTGCTTAAAAGATTCAAATGCAACAAGACCTGCTGCAACTGCTGCATCAACATCAGCTTCATTAGATCTTGGAATTCTTGTTAAAACTTCATTATCAACTGGTGATACATTATCAAAGTATTCTCCACTTAAAGGTGCAACCCATTCTCCACCAATGAAGTTTTCGAATTGTGATTTATATTGAGGTTTAGTATATGCCATTTTTTTTCCTTTTATTTGTTTAATTTATGAAAAAACATCTTCTTTAAAAAAGTGATTGTTTTTCGCTTAGTGAAATTCTACATGAGTTTTATAGCGTGAATTTAGCGTTTGTATAGCCTGAGTATAGCGATGCGTTTTTTTGTTACAATTTCCCTATTTTTCGAGCTTTTTAAGCTTTTTTTTTCTTTAAATTTTTTATTTTATATGCTACAATATTTTATGAAGACATTTAACTATACATATAATAACAAAGCACTTGATACCTTAATTGATTTTAATTCATTTAAAAATGAAAAAAACATATTAATTCAGATATTTTGTGGAGATAAAAAATCAATCTTAAAAGAGATTGCTACAAATATACTAGATAACTTGCCTCAAGCTATTTGTATTGGATCATCTACTGATGGAGAAATTAATAATAGTAAAGTAACAACATGTAAAACTGTTATATCTATTTCTACTTTTGAAAATACAAAATTAAAAACTGCATTTGTTAGAAGGAAAGACTCTTTTAGTAATGGTGTTGATTTAGCAAAAGAGTTGTGTACAGAAGATACAAAATTACTTATTACATTTAGTGATGGAAACAAAACAAATGGAGAATCTTTTTTAAAAGGTATTCAATCAGTTAATCATAATGTTATGGTATCTGGTGGAATGGCAGGAGATAATGCAAACTTTAGACAAACATTTATTTCATCACAAAATCAAATAGTTACAAATGGTGCAGTAGGAGTTGCATTAGATTCAAAAGTATTAAAAGTATGTAATGCTTTTAATTTTAATTGGTCGCCTATTGGAATAGAGCATACTATTGATAAAGTTGTTGATAATAGAGTTTATCAAATATCTGGAATGAAACCTTTGGATTTTTATGAAAAATATTTAGGAGAGTATGTTGCAAAGGCATTGCCTGCAACTGGTATTGAGTTTCCTTTAATTGCACAAAGAAATGGTCTTCCTGTTGCAAGAGCAGTAATTGCTAAACATAAAGATGGCAGCTTAAGTTTTGCTGGAAATTTATATCAAGGAGATATTGTAAAACTTGGCTTTGGTAATGTTGAACTTATTATGAATAATCCACTAGAGTCCTTATTTGATACTTGCAATATAAAAGATACTCAATCCTTTTTCATATATTCATGTATGGCAAGACGACGATATATGCCAAGTATGGTTGATATTGAAATCAAACCCTTTTCATCAATAGCTCCAACTTCTGGGTTTTTCACCTATGGTGAGTTTTATCATGACAATGGAAATAATGAATTATTAAATCAAACTTTTACAATTGTAGCTTTAAGTGAAATAGAAGATAGTAAAAATGATAAAAAAACATCTTGCGAAATACAAAGTGAAACACAGCCTATAAGTGAACATGCAAGAAGTTTACAAGCACTTACACATTTGATTCAACAATCCTCACATGATTATAATAAACAATCAAAAGAGTTAGAAGAAGGAAAGATTTATGCACAAAATCTAGTAGATTCTCAAAAACAATTTTTAAAACATGCAGTTCATGAAACAAATACTCCTTTATCAATTATTATGGGAAATATTGAAATGTATGAAATAGAGCATGGGAAGAATAAGCATTTATCAAATATTGAAGTTGCTATGAAAAATATCTCTAGTATATATGATGACTTATCTTATTTAATAAAGAAAAACCAAGTAAATGAAGCAACTCATGAAATAAACTTAGTTGATTTTGTAAGATCTAGAATTGACTTTTTTACACAATCAGCTATAAAATTTAAATCAGAATTTAACTTTTCAAGTCAAAGAAAAGAGATGCTAATAAATTTTAATGAAATTAAACTTCAAAGAATTGTAGATAATAATCTTACAAACGCAATAAAATATTCCTTACCAAATGAAAATATTCAAGTTAGAATGAATGTAATGAATAATGACTGTCATTTAATAATAGAGAGTCGCTCTAAACAAATTTTAGACCAACAAAAAATATTTGAAGAGTATTATCGAGAACAAATAAGCGACCAAGAAGGATTTGGACTTGGATTAAACTTAGTAAAACGTATTTGTAGTGAAGAAAATGTTGGAATACAATTAGCATCTGGTGAAAATTGGTCATCATTTACATATATATTTAAGGAAATAAAATGAAAATATTACTATTAGAAGATGATGTAATGTTAAATGAGATGATAAGTGAATACTTATCATCAACAGGACATGTAGTAAAAAGTACAACTACAGGACAAGAGTGTTTAGAAACTCTAGATAAAGAAAAGTTTGACTTACTTATTTTAGATATTAATCTACCTGATGTTAATGGCTTTACAATACTTGAAACACTTCATGAACAAAAAAGAATGGTTCCAACTATTTATATTTCTGCATTAATTGAAATAGAAGATATTTCAAGAGCCTTTGATATTGGATGCCATGACTATTTAAAAAAACCTTTTCATTTAAAAGAACTTACAATTAGAATAAATAAAATATTAAAAACAACAATTGTTCCTCAAAAACATAAAAGATTATCAAAAAACTACTCTTATGATAGTGAAACAATGACACTTTTATTTAATAATGAACCTCAAATATTACCAAAGAGGCAAATTCAAATTATTGAATTACTTGCACATAATAGAAGTTTAGTTGTTCAATATGATATGTTTAGAAACTATGTTTGGAATGATGACTTTATAGATAATGCAACAATAAGAGCTGAAGTAAATAGAGTAAAAAAAGTTTTAAAAGAAGATTTTATTAAAAATATCAGAGGAAGTGGATATATGGTAGAAAGACCTAATTGAAATTTATTTTAATAAGTTTTTATTATTTAAATAATAAATCCTAAAATACCATAAATACTTTATTTAGGTATCTAAAAGTCAATTTTAATAAGTTTACCTTATAATTAAATTAATTTTCATTTAATAATCATTATCCTAAAATTAGGTATTAACTTAAAGGAGATAGTAATGAAATTAGTTAAATCACTAAGTATATGTCTATTGGGAGCGAGTTCTTTATTTGCATCATCATTAATTGAAAAAGCTGTGGATAATGGTTTAAAAGCAATTCCTGCAAATAAAGCAGAATTAATGAAATTAATTGATGATAAAAATGATCCAATTACAAAAGAGAAAGTTGAACTTGGAAAAAAGCTATACTTTGACCCAAGACTTTCAAAAAGTGGAATAATCTCATGTAATACTTGTCATAATATTGGACTTGGTGGAGCAGATGGAATTCCAGCTGCTATTGGTCATGGATGGACAGCAAATCCTCATCATTTAAATTCACCAACAGTTTATAACTCTGTATTTTTTAAAGCACAATTTTGGGATGGAAGAAGTCCTCACTTAGCAGATCAAGCACAAGGTCCAATTCAAGCTGGTCCAGAAATGGCTGCACCACCAAAACTAGTTGAGCAGAGAATAAACTCAATCCCTGAATATGTAAATGAATTTCAAAATGCATATGGAAAAGATGTAAAAGTAGATTTTAAAAAGATTACTGAAACTATTGCAACTTTTGAAAAGATTCTAGTTACTCCAGCACCTTTTGATGACTATTTAAATGGTAATGAAGATGCATTATCAAAAGAAGAAAAAGCAGGACTTAATACTTTTATAGATAAAGGCTGTGCATCGTGTCATACTGGAATTGCTCTTGGTGGAACTATGCAGCCTTTTGAATTAGCTACAAAATATAAATTTGCATCTGTGGGAGATTTTAAAGGTAATGAGCAAGGTATGGTAAAAACTCCAACTTTAAGAAATATTACTGAAACTGCTCCATATTTCCATAATGGACAAATCTGGTCTTTAAGTGAAGCTGTAAAAGAGATGGGTTCTGTTCAGTTAGGAATAAATATATCCAATAAAGAAGCTGCATCAATTGTGACTTTCTTAAAAGCACTCAAAGGTATAAAACCAGATATTGCATATCCTCAACTTCCAGAATCTACAATTAACACTGCAAAACCTGAGTTTAACTAAAAAAAGAGGCTAAAACCTTAGCCTCTTTTTTAAATATTTTATTTTTAAAAGCTTATTGAAACATAAAAACTAATATCAAACTCATCATCTTCACTTAAATAATTATTCTTTTTGTATTCAGTATATGATGGTTTTGTAGTTGTTTCATACTCACTATTTGGAAGCCATTCATGATAAACCCAATGAATAAACTTTAATACATCTCCTTTTTTCCCTTTTAAATCAAATCTTGCATAAACACCTTTTGCAATATAAAAATCTGGTAATCTATCACTTTTAATATCTTCGTCTTCATCTGGGACTATACATGCAATATATTGACATTCACTTAAAGGTGTAATAGTTGGATTATCATGAAAAAGTGCAATTTGCTTATATGATTTTATATCATTACTTAAAACCCATGTATATAACTTTTGCCATGTATTTGTAATATTTACGTTATAGCCTTTATTTCTGATGTAAAAACTCTTTAATGATGACATTTTAACAATTGTTGGTCTTAAATTAGAAAAATCTGCTGTAGAATTTCTGGCTATTAATGATTGTTTTAAAATTTCTTGTGAGTACTCTTTATATCCACCAGTTCTCCACTGTTTTGGCGTTTGATTAAATCTTTCTTTAAAGATTTTTATAAAAGAAGATTGAGATGAGTATCCACAAATATTTGCTATATTTGAAATTGTTGATAATTTATTTGTTAAAAGTAAGTTTGAGGCTTTTTGTAACCTTATTGATTTTATACTCTCATAAATATTTCTGCCAAATGCTTCTTTAAAAATACGGTGCATATGGAATTTACTTACATTTAAATCTATACTTAACTCTTCTATATCAATATCTGTATCAATATGAGTATAAATATAATACATAATATTATTTGCTATTTTTGTTCTTTTTTTTAGAGTTTCTTTTTTCATAATTAATTATAGCACAAAAGAAGTATAAAAATAGCACTAATAAACAATTTATAAAGCACAAAGAAAGAAGAACTATTTTCTTAAAAATCCTACAATAAGGAACTTTAAATATTTTAAGGGAGTTTATATATATGGATCAAGATAAACAATTTAAATTAGCGTTAAATCAATGTAAAACAATTAACTTAAAAAAAATGAAAATAGATACTTTTTTACTTGTTATACATTTTTTACTAAAAGATTATAAAAAAATAGATCCAAATAAAACTACAAATCCTACAACAATATGTGCAAGTAAAGAAGAGATACTATTTATTAATAATAGTGTAGCAAATTTAAAAAGCTATCTTGAAAATAATATTATTATTAGTGATACCCTATTTAGTATATTTAAAGAACAAAACAAATCCCTAATTTTTGATAAACTTTCACGAAATCTTGAACCAATGAAAATCTACTATAAATATCTTATTAATACTTTTTCAAGTAGATTAAAAAATGGTTCAGATTGGATTCCAGAACTTCTAGCTTTTAGTTTAATTTACAATTATAAAAAAGAGCATAATAAATCTTTCCTTTCTTATCCAGAGCTCGAAAAACTTCCTATTGAAAAAATTGTAAATATATATAATAAAAACAATTTAGAACTAAAAAAAAGAATTTCACAAAAAAATGGTACTTCTGTTTGGAAAATAAAAACAAATATTGATGAGATGTATAATGTTTCAGAACTAATGGTTATGAAATATCTAAACTACACTTATAAAATAAATCCATCTAGAAAATCAAAAATTAGAGATAAGAGAAAGAAACATTAAAATAGTTGTTTCTTTCTTTTTTGTTAGTTTATTTATTTAAGTAGTTAATTCTAAAGAGTTCTTTCTATTTCTATACCATATTTTAGCATCAGTAGTTGCTAAACTCTCTTGAACTTTATCTGTTACTACATGATGAAAATCTGATTTTGAACAAACAGGATCTGCTTCATTCATATCTCCTGTTAATGCAAAAGCTTGACATCTACATCCTCCAAAATCTTTCTCTTTTTCATCACATGAGGCACATGTTGGATTCATCCAAGAATCACCTCTAAAATAATTAAAAGCATGAGATTCATTCCAAATTTGTTCAATTGAGAAATCTTTTACATTTGGAAACTCTAATGGTAATGTATTAGCTGTATTACAAGGAAGTGCTATACCGTCTGGATTAATAGTTAAAAAAGTAGTTCCCCATCCATTCATACAAGCTTTTGGACGGTCTGCAAAATAATCAGGAACTACAAAAAATACTTTCATAGCTTTTTCTTTACTTCTGTAAAAATCTGTTACTTTTTTTGCTTCATCTAACTGCTCTTGTGTTGGAAGTAGAGCATTGATATTTTTTAATGCCCATCCATAATATTGAATATTCGCAATTTCTAAATAATTACCACCAAGTTCATCTGCAAACTCAATAATTTCACCTACTTGGTGAATGTTTTGTCTTGTAATACAAGTATTAATAATAAGTTGAAGACCAGCTTCTTTTACTTCTTTTGCAAAGGCTATTTTTTCATCATAAGAGTTCTTATTATTTGTAATTAAAGTCATTGTATTTCTATCATGAGATTGAATTCCAAGTTGCACAGTTTTAAGTCCTGCATCTTTAAGTTTTTGTACTATTCCTTTTGGAGCTCCAACGCCAGAAGTAATCAAGTTTGTATAAAACTTTTTGTTATTTGCATACTCTACAATTTCAACTAAGTCTTTGTTTAAAAGTGGTTCACCACCAGAAATCCCAAGTTGTACTGCACCCATATCTCTTGCTTCATCCATTACTCTAAACCAATCAGTTTTACTCATAGCATCTTTTGTATTCGTAAAATCAAGTTGATTATAACAATATGAACATTCTAAAGGACATTTATGAGTAAGTTCTAAAAGTATCCATAGTGGTGGTTTTATTTCATTAGTCATTGTAAATCACCCATTTTCTATTCATTGCATCTTCTAAGAATTCTTTAACATCTGTTAATAAACCTACAAGGTTAAACTTCTCTTCTAAAGCATTTGTAATATCTATAATAGTATTTTTTCCATCACAAAGATTCATAATTTCACCAGCACTTTGGCTTAATTGAACCATTCCTTCTGGATATAAAAGGACAAAACAGTTTTGTTTTTCTTCCCATTGTAATTGAAAGTGCGTATTAATCGCAAGTGATTTTTCTAGTTGCATTACAATCCTTAATGTTAAAATATGGTGGTCTTTTTAATTCATAAGCTAAGTATAAAGCATCACACATTGTCCATAGAATATCTAATTTAAACTGTAATATTTCACAAGCTCGATTTTGTAACTCTACTGTATCAAACTCAACTAATGTCATTGAAAGTCCGTGCTGAACATCACGTCTAGCTTCACTTAATCTTTTTTGAAAATATCTTAAACCATTTTGCTCTATCCAAGGATAATTTTTAGGCCAAGTGTCTAATCTTTGTTGATGAATTTGAGGTGCAAACATTTCTGTTAATGATGACATTGCAGCTTCTTTCCAAGGACTTCTTCTCGCAAAATTTATATATGCATCAACTGCAAATCTAACTGCTGGTAATACAAACTTATGAGAAAGTAAATCTTCTTTTTTTAAGCCAACTGCCACTCCTAAATCTAACCAAGCTTCAATTCCACCACCAACACTATCATGATCTAAAATTCTATCAACCCATTTTCTTCTATCCTCAATAGGTGGATTATTAGACATAATTGCTGCATCTTTAATAGGAATTGCACATTGATAATAAAATCTATTTGCTACCCAACCTTGTATCTCTTCTTTAGTACAAGACCCCTCATACATTCTTACATGAAAAGGATGGTGAATATGGTACATTGAACCCATATCTCTTAGTTTTTTTTCAAAATCTTCTTTACTTAACAGTTCACTCATTTTTATTCCTTTTCTTATATTTCAATACTCATACCATCATATGAAACTTCAATTCCATGTGAGATAAGCTCTTTATATTCATCATTTGCTTCATCTAAAATAGGATTTGTATTATTAATATGGATTAATATTTTTCTTGGTTTTTCTAATTGGTCAAATATTTTAATTAGGCCATTTTCTCCACTTAATGGAAGGTGTCCCATATCAGTTCCTAGTTTTTGTGAAAACTCACCTTTAATCATTTCATCATTTGTCCAAAGAGTTCCTTCAACTAAAAGAACATCAGCTTTTTTCATCTCTTCAAAAACATGGTCTTCTAAAACACCAAGGCCTGGAAGATAGAATAGTCTTTTTCCTGTATTTTTATTTACTACAGTAATACCAATATTATCACCCTTTCTTGGATTATCTCTATGTTGTGAATATGGTGGTGCATTTGATATTAATGAATGTGCATAAAACTCATAAGATGGCATTACAGGTATTTCAAATTTTGTAGTACTATTTGGAATTATCTCATTCCATTTTGTTCCTCCACCATCCCAGTGTTGTAACATCTTAAATAAAGGAAAAGAAGTATTAAGCTCTTCATTTACTTCTTTTGTACAATAAACCTCATGAGGACAACCCTCTCTTAACATTAAAAGTCCAGTGGTATGATCAATTTGTCCATCATTAAAAACTATTGCTTTTATTTTAGTTTCTCTTTTTTTACTTGGATGTAAAAAAGGTGAGTTATGTATTTGTTCTAAAATATCAGGTGAAGTATTAAATAATACCCAGTTCTCACCATCTTCACTAACAGTAATTGAAGATTGAGTTCTTCTTTTAATTGTTTTTTTACCTTCTCGATAACCTCTACAGTTATCACAGTTACAATTAAATTGAGGAAGACCTCCTCCAGCACCTGAGCCTAAAACTTGAATTCTCAAAATAAATCCTTTTATTTTTCATTAAAATAAGCTCTTTAAAAAAGCTCATTTAAATAAAAAAAGATTAAAGCCTAAGCTTCAATCTTTTAAATCTTAAATGAAATTATACTGTACAAATGTACATTGTAACTTCAAAGCCAAATCTATTATCTACGTAAGTTGGTTTTTTCCATTCCATAATAATCTCCTTTCATTAAGATTTTATTTCTCTTTTCTTATCTATGTAATTTAAATACGTGAACTGATCCACCTTGATTTAAATACTTAACAGTTTTTGCAACTTCACCACCCCATAAAGGAACAGCTCCACCCCAACCTGCAACTACAGCAATATATTGGTCTTTACCTTCTTTCCAAGTAATAGGAGAACCTACGATTCCAGTACCTACATTAAACTTCCAAAGAATTTCACCAGTTTGATCATCAAATGCTAATAACTTACCTTCAGGAGTACCAGTAAATACTAAACCACCACCAGTAGTTAAAACTCCACCCCATAATGGTGCAGGATTTTTATAAGTCCATTTAGTTTCACCAGTTTTTGGATCAATAGCTTTTAAAGCTCCAATATGATCTTTAAATGTTGGTTTAATAGTAAATCCAGCACCTAAATAAGCTGCACCTTTTTTATACGCAACAGGTTTATTCCAAATATCCATTCCCCACTCATTTGCAGGAATATAGAATAATCCAGTATCTTGTGAGAATGCCATTGGATTCCAGTTTTTACCACCTAAGAAAGATGGAGTTGAGTAAACCGTTTTACCTTGTTTATCTGCACTTGGTTTTCCAGGTCTGTTATCTTCATTAACAATTGGTCTACCATTTTCATCCATACCTTTTGCCCAAGTAATATTTTCAACAAAATTTGTTGATCTAATATATTTACCTGTAACTCTATCTAATACATAGAAGAAACCATTTTTATCAGCAGTAGCTCCTGCTTTAATCATTTTTCCATTTTTATCTTTGTATTCAAAAGCTACAAATTCAGAAATACCATCATAATCCCAACCATCATTTGGAGTTGTTTGGAAATGCCAAACAATTTTTCCAGTATCTGGGTTAATTGCTACTCTTGAAGCAGAATAAAGGTTATCACCTGGTCTATCATGTGAATTCCAAGGAGCTGGATTTCCAGTTGGAACATAAATTAAATCTGCATCTGGGTCATAAGTAACACCATTCCAAGGAGCAGCTCCACCGTGTTTCCATAAATCACCTGGCCAAGTTGCATTAGTTTGTCCAGTAATTCCATTATCTTTACCATTTAAAGTACCCATATGACCTTCAACCATTGGTCTAGTCCATACAATTTCACCAGTTAATGGATTTCTTGCATCTAATTGTCCAACAACACCAAACTCACCACCAGAATTTCCAGTAATTAGTAATCCTTTTACAATTAAAGGAGCTGCTGTATAAGAGTAACCATCTTTATAATTAGCAATTTTCTTTTTCCACTTAACTTTTCCAGTTTTTCTATCAAGTGCAACTAATTTTGCATCTAATGTTCCAAAAATAACTAAATTTTGGTATAATGCAGGACCTCTGTTTATTACATCACAACAAGGTAAAATAGCACCTGGTAATCTTGCATCGTACTGCCAGATTTCTTCACCAGTTGCTATATCAATAGCATACATTCTTGAATAAGATGCAGTTACATACATAACACCATCTTTAACTAAAGGTTGAGCTTCTTGACCTCTTTGTTTTTCACCACCAAATGAAAAATTCCATACTGGAACTAAATCTTTAATAGTCTTCTTATTAATTTGATCTAAAGATGAATATCTTTGACCTTTTTGACCTAAACCATATGTTACAACATCTTCAACAGTTTTAGCATCATTTGCAATATCAGCATCAGTTACTGGTGCAAAACCAGCATTTGCAGATAACATTGTTACAGCACTTGCACTTAAAAGTGTAGATAGTGTAACTTTAGCTACATTATTCAGAAATTTATTCTTCCCCATTCCTCTCTCCTTAAGGTTATCTTGGCAACTTTTCGTTGTCTAGTTGAAAGTATACATGAGAAATATAGCCTGAATATAGGCATGAAAAAAAGTGTAGTTTTTTATTAATTTTAAGCTTTATCTTTTTAAGACATTTTTAGTGTTATAGCCTATAAAGGCAAGGCTTAGAGTGATTATAAAGATAGCAATTATAATTAAAAAAGAATTTAATTCAAATTTTAAATATAGTGTAAATCTTACAAATTCAACTATATAAGTAAATGGATTTAGTACACAAACTTGATATAAAAAAAGGCTTGAATCTTTTATTTTCCATAAAGGGTATAAAGCTGAAGATAAAAAGAACATTGGGAAAATTACAAAGTTCATAACTGAAGCAAAATTTTCAAGCTGTTTTATAACTGAAGAGATAAATAAAGCAAAAGCATTTAAAATAATTGATGTAAATAAAATTACAGGAATTGCAAGAAAATATCCTAAAGTTGGAATATCAATTCCATAAAAAAAAGCGATTACTAAAAATACACTAGCTTGAATTGTAGAAACAATACCTGTTGCAAACATTTTACAAAATAAAAGATATGACCTTGAAATATTTGATGTTAAAAGTATTTTCATAGAACCCATTTCTCTATCAAAAATCATTGCTAGTGAACTTTGCATTCCATTAAAAAGTAAAATCATTCCAATAAGCCCTGGAACTATATATGTTTCATACGTTATATATGTTTCATAAGGAGGAATAATTGCTAAACCTAATGCCGATTTAAAACCAACAGAGAAAATAAATAACCATAATAAAGGTCGTACAAGAGCAGAAAAAAATCTACTTTTCTGTTTTATAAAACGAAGTAATTCTTTATATATGATTCCTAAGGCACAATAATACAGTTTTCTCATTTTACTACTTTCGCTTTTTACTTTGTTAGGTATTCAAAAACTTGAGTTAATGAATCCTTATTATTTTCTTTTACAACATCTTTTACAATTCCAGAAGCAATTATCTCACCTTTTTTGATAATGGCTACATCATCTTCATCATCAATTTCATCAAATAAATGAGTAATCCATAAAACAGAAATACCTCTTTTTTTTACTATTTGCTTAACATAAGAAATGATTGAGTATCTACTTTTCACATCAAGACCTGAAGTTGCTTCATCAAGTAAGATTAGTTTTGGATTATCTATTAATGCACGAAGAATCTCAACTCTTCTTCTATGCCCTCCATTTAAAGAACGAACTTTTACATCTAGTTTTTCTTCTAACTCTAAAGTTTTTAACTCTTCTTGTATTGAAGACATTGTTTCTTTAAATGAAATTCCTTTTAAAGAACCATAAAAGATTAGATTTTGTTTTACTGTTAAATCTAAATCTAGTGTTGGTTCTTGAAAAACAATCCCAATACTTTCTAATGCTTTTTTATAGTTTGAAATAGGAAATGAGTTTATAAATATTTCGCCCTCTTGCAATTTAAGTAGTCTTGTAATTAGTGCAAAAAGAGTTGATTTTCCTGCACCATTTAGTCCTAAAAGAACTAAAAACGATGCGGGTTTTATATTTAGGTTTATATTTTTTAAAACTAAATCTTTATCATATTTATAAGAAACATTTTTTATTTCAAGCTGATTTTTCATTTACCCTACTTTGTTGGTTTAACTGCAATTCCCCATGGGAATCTTCCTACTTTTATTGTTTTTTCAACTTTTAAAGAATCTACATCAATAATTGAAATATCTGAACTAACACCATTTGTAGTATACAGTTTTGTTTCATTATTTGCTAAACCTAATTGCCAAACTCTTTTTCCAACTAATAAATATTTAATAACTTCATAAGTTTTAGCATCAACTACTGCTACATGATTAGCAGGCCCAAGGGCTACAAAAGCATATTTACCATCGCTTGTTAGTTTAATACCAACTGGCTGAATTTTATCTTTATAAATACCTGGAATTTTAAAAGAAATTTTACCAAGTGATTCTTTTGTTTTTGTATCAAGAACTATTACAGTTCCACCAATTTCACTTGATGCCCAAACCTTATCTCCAGTTTTTGAAAACTCAATGTGTCTTGGTCTTTCATCAACTAAAGTATTATGAATAATCTCTTTAGTTTTAGTATCAATCCAATGTAAAAAGTTAGATGTTTCAGATGAATTAATAGCTACAGATCCATCTGGACTTACAGCCATGCCTTCAGGCTCAATTCCAACTTCAATCTGTTTTATAACAGTTTTATTAACTGTATCTACAACTGTTACAATACCATCATCTTCATTTGATATATAAAGTTCAGTTCCATCTGGATGTAAAGAGAACTGCTCTGGATCTTCTCCTGAGGGAAGATTATATAAAATCTTCCCAGTTTTTGTATCCATTGCTTGAACAGTATCATCATCACTTGCGCAAATATATAATTTTGAATAATCACTAGTAAGTGTAATTCCTCTAGGTCTTTGACCTACTTCATAAGTTTTAACAACTTCATTTGTAACTGAATCAATTACAGAAATAGTATTATCTTTTTCATTTGATACAAATATTGTATCTGCAAATAGAACTGAACTTAAAATAGTAACTAATCCAAGTTTCTTTAACATTTTTATCTCCCTATATATTTTATATTATTCAACTATAATAATAGCTCTTTCTCTATCACTTTTAGCAGTTGGTAAACCTAAAGTAAAAGTTCCAGGTTTAATTGGAATAAATGTAAGTTCAATCTCACCTTCATCATCAAATTCAAAACTATCAATTCCTAATGGTCTTACTTCAATATCATTAATAGATACTTGATTTACCCAGATATTTCTAAAAAACTCAGCTCCAACAATAGGTACTTCTCTTGAACCATCACTTTTTAAAACTAACTTGTAGTATTTACCTGCTTCTAATTTATAAGGTTCCGTAGCTAATGGTTCACCTGCACTAATATTAATAGGTGCTAATGTAGTTCTTGAGTGTAATAAACCCTTTAAATTCTTTGCAGATGCAAACTCTGCTGTTATAAATACCATCATTAGTAACATTGCAATTTTTTTCATTTTCTATCCTTTATTTCTTTGATTATGAAAGTGTAGTAAATAATTATAGCCTCAGTTTAGCAATATATAAATTTGCTAAACTGAAGCTATAAAAGTTATATATACTAAAAGAAAAAAAGAAGGAATGACCATGAGAATAGTACTATTTATTACACTTTTATTTTCATTTATAAAAGCAGATATTTTAGAAACAAATATTTTATATTTAGAGCAAAAGATACAAAGGCCTCCAGTTTTATCCAATGTTATTGAAATACCAGAAGACTTAGGAATACAAGGAGCTAAAATTGCTGTGAAAGATTCAAATAAAACAGCAAGGTTTTTAAATCAGAAATATAATTTAATAGAAAAGATTTCATCTGATAAAAAAGAGTTATTATCTTCACTAGAAAAATTTATAAATGAGAAAAACTCTTTTGTTTTATTAAAAGTTGAAGATGATTTTTTAAAAGAACTTATTAAAAATCCTTTATTTAAAAAAGCAGTATTTTTTAATATTGCAAATAAAAATTCAGATTTTAGACAAAGTTTATGTAATAAAAATCTTTTACATACTATTGCTTCAAATGCAATGTTATATGATGGCTTAATTCAATTTTTAGTAAAAAGAGATTTTAAAGATATCTTTTTAATTTCAGGAACAAAGCAAAAAGATTTACAAATAAAAAAAGATATTAAAAGAGCAATAAAAAAGTTTAATGCCAATATAATAGAAGAAAAACAATGGGCTTATAATACTGATATTAGAAGAAAAGCTGCTGATGAGTTACCAGTCTTTACACAAGCTAAGGATTATGATGTAATTGTTACAGCTGATAATTATGGAGATTTTGGAGAATTTGTTTATTTTAACTCTTGGCTTCCAAGACCACTTGCAGGAACGCAAGGACTAACTCCAAAAACTTGGCATAAAGTGATTGAACAATGGGGTGCAGCACAAATGCAAAATAGGTTTGAAAAGTTTGCTTCAAGATGGATGGAAGATGAAGACTTTGCAGCTTGGATTGCTATTAGGACTATTGTTGCAAGTGTAAGTAAAACAAAAAATAATGATATGAAAACATCTTTAGATTATATTTATTCAAAAGATTTTGAATTAGGAGCTTATAAAGGAAGAAAATTAACATATAGAGATTTCAATGGACAAATAAGAATGCCAGTTGCGCTTGTTCAACCTAATGCTTTAGTTTCAACTTCACCTCAAGATGGTTTCTTACATCCAACTAATGATTTAGATACTTTAGGAATCGCTTCATTTCAAGTAGAGTGTAAAAAGTAAATGAGATCTTTTATAGTATTATTCATTTTTTTAATATTTTCATTAAACTTGCAAGCAGAGTATAAAAAAATAGTATATTCTGATTATGTCGTTTATGAAACTTCAGGCAAATATGAAAATATTATATTTACTCTATTAGATGAAATAAATCAAAATGGTTTTATCTCATCTTATAGAGCAAATATTGGAAATGCTGTAAAAAACATCTCATCATTTTATAAAAAAGAACCTATTTTTACTAAGGCTGAAAAAATAGGTTTTTGTAGACAAACACTAACTTTAGAAATGATGGAAGAAAACCCAAATAATTTAATGTTTTGTCCCTTATCAATAGCTATTTATGAACTTGTAAATAAAAAAGGTACTGTAAAAATAGTTTATAGACTTGCAGAAATTTCAAATAAAAAAAGTAATGTTTTACAAAAAGTCAATAAAGAAATTTTACAACTTATTGAAAATAGTTTAGAATAACTTTTTAGATTATACTTCCAGATAAAATATTAGGATGGTTTTTTAAAATTTTATCTTTTATTTTTTCTATTTCTAAGCTTTCTAGATTTGAAGAATAATCATCTATATTTTTGTAATCTAAAACTATTTTCATAGGTTTTGAATCTAAAAAGAGTATTCTTTGAGATAAAGATACTGCCTCTTTTAAATCATGTGTTATAAAAACAACAGTTGGTTTATATTTTTTATAAAACTTCATAAAATCACTTCTTAGAGCCTGTGCAGTTGGATAATCTAATGAAATAAAAGGTTCATCTAATAATAAAATGTCAGGTTTATTTATAAAGGCTCTAACTAATGCAGCTCTTCTTTGCATTCCACCTGATAACTCTTTGGGATATGAATTAATATACTCTTTTAATCCAACCTCAATTAATGATTGTAAAATTAATTCTTCATCTTTTGTCTTTGAAATAAGCATTATATTTTCAAAAATTGTAAGCCAAGGTATTAATCTTGAATCTTGGAACATTATCCCAATATTAATATCTTCTATATTTTCTTTATTAAAAAATACGGAACCTAAATAATCTTTATCTATATTTGATATTATGTTTAATAGCGTTGTTTTTCCACAACCAGAGGGTCCAATAATTGATATAAATTCACTTTTCTTTACTTCGAGTTTTAAATTTTCAATAATTTTATTATCATGATATTTCTTTGAACTTATATTTATATCTAACATTTTATCTCCACTGATTTGCTTTTTGCTCTAAGGGTCTTAGAACATATGTCTCAATCAATAAAATTACAATAATAAAAGCAGAAGAATAAGCCATAATACTAGAAATATCAAAAAATTGGAAAAACATAGATAACTGAAATCCAATACCTGAACTTCTACCTAATAATTCTACAACTAAAACAATTTTCCAAATTAAAGATAATCCTGTTCTTGCACTTGCCATTATATATGGATATATTTGTGGTAAAAATATCTTATTTAAGGTATCTATTTTTGAAACTTTATATATTTGCGCAATTTGCATATATTTTAATTCTACTGTTCTAGCACCTTCTCGTACTGTTACAATAACTGTTGGAACCTTATTAATAATTACAGCTAAAAGTGCAGCTGTATCTGTTAATCCAAACCATATATAACATATGATAATCGTAACTAAAGCTGGAATATTTAATCCTATAATAAGTAAGGTATCCAATGCTGTATCTATTTTTTTATATGAACCCATTAAAATACCAAAGAACACTCCAATAACCATTGCAATAAAAAAAGTAATTGCAACTCTTGCTAATGTAATACCTAAATGATAAAGAAGTTCACCCTCACTTAAATGAAAAGCTAAACTTTTAAAAACATCTACAGCAGTAGGGAAAGTATCAGAATTTATTAAAAGTGCTAATGTCTGCCATATAATAAATATTCCTAATATAGAGATAAATCTTGATTGACTTGGCATTGATTATTCTACCATTTGATATCTGGTGTAAAATTCCAGAATGTTTTATTATCTAAAAAGGTACTATTTCCTACTAGTTTTTTTCCACCCTCTTTATATAAAATATCAAATACTTTTTTAGAATTTTCAATATGAGTTATTGAAAAGTTTTTTACAATTCCGTTTATATATCCATCTTTTAAAGATGTAAACATTTCATCATTTTTTACTTTCATTAAGGGTTTAATTCTATCCCATTCTTTTTCTGAAGTACTTAATAGTTTTTTCGTTTCATAAGATGCTTGTAAAAAACCATTTATTGCTTTTTTATTTTTATTTGCAAAATCACTATTAAAAGTCCAACCAATAAGAGGGATTTCACTACTTATATTAAACTCTTCTAGAATTTCTTTTACACCTAATAATCTTTTTAATCCTTTAGATTCTAATTTTGCATTAAAGTGCCAAAAGTTTATTGAAGCATTAAGTGATTTATCTAGCATCTTTTTATATAAAATAGGAGGGGCTGCAAATACAGGATTTACCATATTTTTTAAATCTTTATTATATTTATTTTTATAATAAGCTCTAAATAACAGCCATGTTTTATCAACACTTCCACCTGCTATTCCTAATCTTTTTTGTGATAAGTCTAAAAGTGACTTGATTTTTTCGTCATTTACATATAAAGCACCAACAGCTTTAGAATAAGGATAAAAAGAGATATCTTTTCCACTTGCTCTTTGTCTATTTACCCAAACCCAATCATTTACAATAATATCAACACTATTTGATTGTAAGGCAATTGAAACTGCATTTTTAGAAGCTAACTTTACAACTTCAACTTCTATTCCATATTTTTCATCAAGTTTATTATGTTTTAAAACATCTAATTCCCAGTTTACTGTTCCAAATGCTAAAACACCAATTTTTATTTTCTCATTAGCAGCTAGATCTATTATTGCAATAAACATTAATATAAGTATTTTTAATTTCATAATAACTCCTTGAATATTTTGACAATTGTAATAGAAAATTGTAGCCTGACTATAGCAAATAAGAATTCTATCTAAGCGCTATAATCAAGCTATAAAATAAATATATACTTCCATAATGAAAAGACAAAAAGGATAAAAATGAAAAATTTAAAGAAAATTGCACTTGTAGTGTTAGCAACATCTACATTAGCATTTGGTCATGGAGATGTAACTCCTCAAGCAGTTGAAACTAAAGGTTTAGAAAAAGTAGCAGCAGACGTAATTGTTAACCCATTTAGAGATAATGAAATTGCAATTGAAATTGGTAAAAGTGCTTATAATACTAACTGTGCAAGATGTCATGGTTTAGGTGCCGTTTCAGGTGGTGTTGCACCTGATTTAAGAGCACTAGATCCAAAAGATGATGATATTGATGAGTACTTTGTTACAAAAGTAATGGAAGGTGCTGTTAGAAATGGTAATGTTTATATGCCACCATTTGGAGAAGTTTTATCATCTGAAGCAATTTGGGCAATTAGATCATGGGTAGAGACTTTACCAACAGACGATTTATAGGATAAATCATGTTATACAAAATTACATTTCTAATTTTTATACTAATATCAAACCTAAATGCTAGGTCAATAGAAGAAATCCAAGAATCTGGTGATATTATAATTGCAATTTATGAGAATTTCCCTCCTTATTCGTATGTAGAAGATGGTATTGCAAAAGGAATTGATATTGATTTAGGAAAAGAGATAGCCAAATCAATGGGTGTTAAACCTACTTGGTATTGGACTGGTTCTGATGAAACATTAGATGATGATTTAAGAAATGTAATTTGGAAGGGGCATTTAATCCACAAAACAAAAGCGGATGTAATGCTTCGTATACCATATGATTATGAATTTATTAGAGAAAAAGATAAAAGTACAGGTGAGTTAACAAATGAACTTGTAGTAATGAAAGCTCCTTATCATGCTGAAAGTTGGGTAATAGCTACAAATAAAGAAAAAATTCCTGAGATAAATACTCTTGGTGTTTTTATGTATAATAAAATAGGTGTTGAACTCGATACTCTACCTGATGCACATTTAACATCATCATTTATGGGAAAACTTAGATCTAATGTTATTCATTATCCTTCAATTTTGACAGCAATTGATGATTTAAAAAGTGGAAAGATACAAGCAGTTGCAGGATTAAAATCACAACTAGAATATGGTCTTAATTATAGTAAAAATCAAGACAAGTATTTTATGACTAAGAAAATAGATTATGTAAAATCTAAGTGGGATTTAGGAATTGCTGTACGAACTGACTTTAGGCCTTTAGGCTATGAAATTGAAGGCTTTATTGAAGATTATGTACGAAATGGTGTATTAGAAAAAATATTTAAAAAATATAATGTTACTTATGAGATTCCTCTTGCTTTACAATAAAAATTAAACTTAAACTTTAAAAGGTAAGCTATGAAAAAAAGTATTAAACATATAGTAAAAGCAGTTCTTTTACTATTAATAATAAATCAAACAAGCTTCGCTAAAGACCCTCTTAACTCCTCTGTTTGGACAGAAACAATTAAACAAATGATTGGAGATGACAAATACATCTTTGATGATGAAAATGTAAAAGTTAATGTACCAAAATTTGCAGACAATCCACTTCAAGTTCCTATATTTATAGATGCTACAAAAATAGAAAAACCAAAACGACTTTTAGTTTTTGCAGATATTAATGCAATAGTTAAAGTTGCTGATTTTGAATTAGGACATATGAAAGCTATTTTATCTTTAAATATTAAAGTGGCCCAAGGAACACCTCTAAGAGCTGCAGTAAAAGATGAAAATGGATTATGGCATATTGGAAGTTCTAATATAAATAGTTTTGGAGGAGGATGTTCTGTTGCATCAGAAGCTAGTAAAATGGAGAGCTTTGAAGATTTATTAGGTAAAACAAAAAGTAAAGTTTGGAAAAAAGAGAATAACTACAGAATAAAATGGTCAATTTTTCACCCAATGGAAACGGGACTTTTTGTAGGAAATCCATCTTTTCATATATCTAAAGTTGATATAAAGCTTGATTCTCAAACTATTGGAAAAATTGATTTATATGGTTCTGTTAGTGAAAATCCAAGAATTACCCTTGAAACAAATGTAGGGAATGGAGCTTATAAACTTTTTATAAGAGATACTGATGGTAATGAATTTGAATTAAAAACAAAAATATAGGAGTAAAAAATGAGACTAGTTAAACAAATATTACTCTTTATTCTTTTTTCACAAATTTTATTTGCAAATGAATATAACTATAATCTAAAACCTAAAAAAATTGCAGAAAACACTTATGTACTTATTGGTAAAAAAGAGTTTTTTACAGTACATAATGGTGGTAATATCTCTAATACTGCTTTTATTATTACAAAAGAAGGTGTTATAGTTATTGATACAGGCTCTTCTACTAAATATGGGGAGCAAATGATTAAAGCAATAAAAAAGATCACTGATAAACCTATTGTAAGTGTTATAAATACACATCATCATCCTGACCATTTTTTAGGTAACTCTGCATTTAAAGATGCTGAAATCTTAGCTACTAAATATACTAAAAAAGATATTGAAGAAAATGGAGATTTATATATAGATAATCTTATGAATCTTACTTATAAATGGATGCAAGGAACAAAAGTTAAAGCTCCAAATAAAGAGTTAGTGGAACTAAAAAATAAATATATAAAATTAGGTAAACACAAACTAAAAGTTATTTATCTTGATGGCCATACAAGCTCTGATATTGCTTTGTATGATGAATATACTAAAACTTTATTTGCTTCTGATTTAATTTTTTATAATAGGATAGCAGCAACTCCTCATGCTAATATAAAAAATTGGATAAGAGCCTTAGAAGATTTAAGAAAAGTGGATTTCAAAGTTTTAGTTCCAGGACATGGTCCAATAGCTACTGATAAAAAACCTTTTGATCAAGTAAAAAGATATCTTATTTATTTAGATAAAACTTTAAAAGATTCAGCGGAAGAAGGGCTTAGCGTCTTTGAAATATTACAACTTCCTAAGCCAAAAGAGTTTGCAAATCTTGCTATGATTGAAGATGAATTTGAAAGATCTGTTATAAATCTTTATCCAAAATATGAAAATGCTTTAATGGAATAAATAGTAGAAAACTCTACTATTTATTACTCTACTACTTTTTCAAGTTTTTAATAAAATCTAATGTAATTCTAATTCCAGCACCTGTTCCACCAAATGAATGATATCCCCAAGGTGATTCACTATAAGCAGCCCCTGCAATATCTAAGTGTAACCATTTTTTCTTATTCTCTTTTTTTACAAAATTATTTAAAAATAGTCCAGCTGTAATAGATCCAGCTGCTCTTGAGCTTGTTGAGTTTACGATATCAGCAATTCCACTTTTTAATTGTTTTGGAAGATATCTATTAAAAGGTAATATACCTATTAACTCACCAGATGAATCAGCTGCTTTTTGCATTTTTTGCTTTAACTTATCACTATGTCCCATTGTTCCAATTGTTTCATTTCCAAGGGCAACTATACAAGCACCTGTTAGTGTTGCATAATCAAAAATGTAATCAATATCTTTAATTTCATCTTGTGCATAACATAAACAATCAGCAAGAACAAGTCGTCCTTCTGCATCTGTATTTCGAACTTCTATTGTAGTTCCATTCTTTGCAACTAAAACGTCATCTGGTTTATAAGCATCACCACCTATCATATTCTCAACAGCACCTATGATTCCATGAACTTCATATTCGCAAGAAAGAGCTTTTAAAGTATTCATAATTCCTAAGACTGCACTTCCTCCACCTTTATCACATTTCATAGAAACCATACTACCACCAACTTTTAAGCTTAAACCACCACTATCATACGTTAAACCTTTTCCAACTAATACAATCTTACCTTTTGGCTCTTTTGGCTTATATGATAGATGTATAAGTTGTGATTCATGTCTTGAAGCACGTCCTACATTAAACATTGCATTCATACCATTTTCTACTAAATAATCTTCACCATGAATAATACATTGTAAATTATTTTCACTTGCAATATTTTTAGCATCATTTGCCATAGTTGCTGGAAAATAATCTTCAGGTGGAGTATTAACAATACTTCTTACCATATTTACACTAGATGTAATTGCTAAAGCATTTTCTAAATCTTTTTCTAAAATCTCTTCTTCATTTTTTGATTTTGTTATAGAAATTGTAATATTAATCTTTTTACTTTTCTTTTTTTCTGATTTATATTTTGTAAAATCATAAGCTCCTAAAACTAAACCTTCAACTATTTCACCAATATTTAGTTCTTTATTATTTTGAACTAAATCAAACTTTACACTTTTGATATTTAGTTTTTTGATATTTCTAATAGCACTTGAAAAACAAAGCTTTAAATCTTCTTTTTTCAATTTTGGGCATGAAACATAAAATATATTTTCATTTGCATCAAAATATGTATCAAATGATTTTAAATCAAATGATATTTTTTTTAAAAGCTTTTGTCTATTTTTCTCTAATTTTTTTAAATCTTTTACTACAACTAATTCTATGTCAGAATCAATATTTTTTAAATATTTTTTTGATAGTTTAATATTCATTTATATTCCTTTTTTAATTTTTTTTCAAAGTGTTGATAATCTTTTATAGTAATCCAATCTCCACCCCATTTCCACCCATGCTTTTCAAAGATTTTAACAACCTTACTATTTTTAAGTAAAACTGCTTTATCTTTTAAACTTTTTATTTCATGTTTTCTAGTTCTATATTTTAGTGAGTCTTTATGAGAAATATGACCTTTTCTTGAAATATATGGATTCTCTATTGGATTTATATCAATAGCTTTTCCATATGCATGCTTTGACCACTTATTTTTTTTACCTGTAATAGCTCTACAGTTAAAGGCAGATGTATTATTATCTTCTATTGATACCCAATCATCAGCTTTATAATCACTTACTAGTTTCATCTTATAAATTGGATATTTTAAAGCATACAATTCATCAAATATTTTTAAAACTTCTTTTGCCACACTTTTATGAACTATTAACTCACCAATTTTATCTTTACCATCAAAACCTAAGTGCTTTATACTTAAATATCTCAAATCTTTTAATGGTACTGGACAGCCTTTTTTAAAAGAGTTTCCCAAAAGCATTCTATTTTCTATTTGTTTATTTATTAAAGATATTTTAAAAGGGTTTGTATTAGCTAGTAAAGTAGTAATTAAAATAGTAGTGAGTATAAAAAGATATTTTATCATAAGTGTAAACCTTTATAAACTAGTAAACCTCTACTAGTTTATAAATTTAATTTTTTGTTTTCTAGTTCTTCGTTTTTAGTTTTTGTTGATGGCACATAAATCAGAAAATGCAATCTCAAGTCTTGCAATCATAGATTCTTGTGAAGCTCTTAACCATTTTCTTGGGTCATAGTAAGATTTGTTTGGCTTATCTGGACATTCAGGATTTCCAATTTGACCTTGTAAATAAGCATGATTTTTTTCAACATATGATCTAACACCATCCCAAGTTGCCCATTGAGTATCTGTATCAATATTCATTTTTATTACACCATAATCAATTGATTCTCTAATTTCTGAAAGTTCAGAACCTGAACCCCCATGAAATACAAAATCAACAGGCTCTATTTCCGTACCATGTTTATCTTGAATAAATTTTTGTGAGTTATCTAAAATTTTAGGACTTAATTGAACATTTCCTGGCTTGTAAACACCATGAACATTTCCAAAAGATGCAGCAATTGTAAAGTTAGGGCTTACTTTACTTAACTCTTCATAAGCATAAGATACTTCTTCAGGTTGAGTATATAATAAGGCATTATCAACTTCAGAGTTATCAACACCATCTTCTTCTCCACCTGTAATTCCAAGCTCAATTTCAATCATCATATCAAGTTCATTCATAGTTTTGAAATAATCTACACAAGTTCCAATATTTTCTTCTAATGGCTCTTCTGAAAGGTCAAGCATATGAGATGTATATAAAGGTCGACCAGTTTGCTCAAAGTGTTTTTTCCCAGCATCTAATAAACCATCAATCCATGGTAATAATTTTCTAGCTGCATGGTCTGTATGTAAAATTACAGGAATACCATAAGCTTTAGCCATAGTATGAACATGATTAGCTCCACTTATTCCACCTAAAACCGCCGCATCTGAAGACTTTAAACCTTTTCCTGCGTAGTATCCTGCTCCACCATTTGAGAACTGAATAATAATTGGAGAATTAACTTTTGCTGCTGCTTCTAAAACTGCATTAACAGAATCTGTACCTACCACATTAACTGCTGGAATTGCAAACTTATTCTTTTTTGCATAAGCAAATAATTTCTTTGCTTCACTTCCAGTTAAAACTCCTGCTTTTACTATTTCTAATACACCCAAACTAGTCTCCTTGAAAATTTATTTAATTACGATTTTTGCTGTTTTTCTTAATTTATCAGAAATTTCTTTTACACTTTTATTGTAAGCATTTCCTATTAACATTTGTGAAATATTACCTTTTACTTCATTAAAAGATAATGATTTACCTTTCTTTTTAGATTCTAAATAAATTACATGATATCCAAATTGTGTTTTTACAGGAGATTTAGAATAAGAACCTGCTTTCATATTCTGTGCAGCTTTTGAGAATTCAGGAACCATTTGAGTTGCTGGGAATTCACCAAGTTTACCACCATTTTTTCCTGTAGGTCCAATTGATTTAGTTTTTGCTAAAGATTCAAATTTTGCTTGTTTATTTGAAGCTTTATTAATTTGTTTAATAATATCTTTTGCTTCAGACTCTTTTTCAAGTAAAATATGACTAGCTTTTAAAGTCATTGGAACTACAAAATTTGATTTATTTTCATCATAAAATTTTTTAATCTCAGAATCAGATGGTTTATGTTTTTCAATCTCATTTTTTTGCCATACTTGAAATGCTAAATCTTGTTTCATTTTATTTAAAGCATCTTTATAAGATGCATCATTTTCAATTCCATCTTTAATAGCTTGTTTTGCTAAAAGCTTTTTATTTATAATTTGTTCTAATACTTGCTTTTGAGCATTTTTTGGTAATTTTGAAAAATCTATTCTTGGATCTTGTAGTACTAAAGCAACGTCTGCTTTTGTAATTTTATCTCCATTTACAGAAGCATAATAATCAGCTGCATTTAAAGATACAGAAGTAATTGCTAGTGTTGCTACTAAACTTGAAATTATTTTTTTCATTTTTTTCCTTAGAAATTTTATTTTTATTATTTTATCTATTCTTGGTTAATAGAAGGTTAATTTTGCTATTTTAAAAGGCGAAAATATACATTACTTAAAGAAATTTTAAAATTTAGCTTAAAATAGCTTTAATTATTCAAATAATTATGCTACAATTCCGACAAAATTTAAACTTAACTTAAATTTAAAGGATAGAATTTATGAGAATATTAATTATAGAAGATGAAATAACTTTAAATAGAACACTTCAAGAAGGCTTAGCTGATTTTGGTTACCAAGTTGATGCAGCTGAGAATTATAAAGATGCTGAATACTTTATAGATATTAGAAACTACGACTTAGTTTTAACTGATTGGATGTTACCAGATGGTGATGGAATTGAATTATGTAAACTAGTTAAAAACAGAAGTTCAAGAACTGCTGTTGTTATTATTTCAGCAAGAGATGATAAAGAATCAGAAATTGAAGCATTAAAATCTGGTGCTGATGATTATATTAAAAAACCATTTGATTTTGATATTTTACTTGCAAGAATTGAAGCTAGATTAAGATTTGGTGGAACTAATGTAATTGAAATTGATGATTTAATTATTAATCCTGATGAAGAAAAAATCGAGTATGATGGGAATGAAATTGAATTAAAAGGTAAACCTTTTGAAGTTTTAACTCACCTTGCAAGACATAGAGATCAAATCGTTTCAAAAGAGCAATTACTTGACGCAATTTGGGAAGAGCCAGAATTAGTTACTCCTAATGTTATTGAAGTTGCAATTAATCAAATTAGACAAAAAATGGATAAGCCATTAAATATTTCAACAATTGAAACTATTAGAAGAAGAGGTTACAGATTCTGTTACCCTAATTTAACAGAAGAAGAGAAATCTGCAAAAGCAAAAGCTTAATATTTTTAACAAGGCTTAAATAATGGAAGCGAAGAGCATATACAAACAGTTTTATACTAAACTAATTATTGCTACTTCGCTTTTTATTATTGCACTATCATTTATTTTCTATGAATATACAAGAAGTACTGTTTATGGAAATATACAAAAAGTTATGCTCCAAGATGCAAAAGAGATTTATCTAGCATCATTAAATAAAAAACTTACAAAAAACAACTTTAAAGCTATTCAAAACAACAATGTTACTATTGATTTAATTGATGATGTAAAACTATTAAATTATAAGTTTTACACATATAAAAAAGAAAACCATTTTTATATAAAACTTATTTATCCTATAAATGTAAAGAAAAATCAATACTTGCGTATTATTAAAAATATTAATTTTGAAAGAGAATTATTATATTCAATCATTTTTAAAAACTTATTTATATTGGCAATTCCAGGATTTATACTAATGCTTTTATACTCACTTGTAGTATCAAAATCTTTACTTAAACCTATTATTCAAATTAATAAAAAACTCTCTAATATGGATGAAAACTCTTTAACACAAATTGATAAGAAAGATTTACCCATTGAATTTCATTCATTATCTGATTCAATTAACTCTTTAACAAATAGAATTGAAACCTATGTAAAATTTAAAAAAGAGTTATTTATAGGTGCTGCTCATGAGTTAAAAACTCCACTTGCTGTAATGAAACTAAAAAATGAAGTTACCTTACGTAAAAAAAGAGAAGTTGAAGCCTATGAAGAAACACTAAAGCTTACAGTAAAACAAATTGATGATATGAATATAATGATTTCTTCAATTTTAGATATAGGAAGAGCTGAAGGTGCTCAGTTTGAACAAACTATTGATTTAGATTTAGTTGAATATATGAAAAAGAAATCAAATGACTATAGAATGCTTAGTGCTCAGAAAAATATAATTATTACATTTTTTTCAAATGTGAATTTTTTAAAAACATCAATACAATTAACTCTATTTAATCAAATCCTGCAAAACTTTGTACAAAATGCTATCAAATTTACACCAAATGAAAAATCTATTGCAATAAGATTAAAAAAAACAAAGACTAAACTTGTTATTACTGTTACTGATGAGGGTTTAGGAATTGATGAAAAAATAAATTTGTTTGCACCTTTTAAAAGATATGGAAATCAAAGTGGCGTTGGATTAGGTTTATTTTTAGCAAAAAATGCTGCTGATGCATTAAGAGCTAGAATTTCTTTAAAAAATAGAAAAGATGGCAAAACAGGATGTGTTGCTAAATTAGTTATTAACAACCCATCTGAATTAAAAAAGACTTAGAATAAGTTAGCGTGTTCTATCTTAGTACACTTATTTTGAACTACTTTCATTCCTGCTTCGCTTGCTTTTTGTGCAGCTTCATTATTTACAAGCCCTAATTGAGTCCATACGGTATCAATATCACCTCTTGCTATACATGCATCAATCACAGCTGCGATTGCATTTGGTTTTCTAAAGATATCAACCATATCAATTTTAAAAGGTATCTCTTCTAAACTTCTATAAACTTTTTCACCTAAAATAGTCTCTTCTTTTGGATAAATAGGAACTATTTTAAATCCTGCATTTTGTAAATATTTTGCAACTCTATTTGAGGCTTTTTCTTCATTAGGTGAGAGACCTGCTATTGCAATTGTTTTTGTATTTTTAAATATTTTTATAATTTCTTCATTATTTGAATTAACACTTGGAAATTCACACTCCATTTTTTATCCTTTTTAATTATTTACTATATTATAAATAAATATGTTGAAAGTATTATAAAAAGGAAGAAAAAATTAGATTTTGTCTAATTTTCCTTGAACGTAAGTTTTAACATCACTATAGTTTATAGTTTCTTTAAAATCATTAAATTTAGCACCAGATGCATTTACATGTCCACCACCTCTTGCTAATTTTTCTGCCATTAAAGCAACATCAACTTTTCCATCTGCTCTAAAGCTAGAATTACCTTTTCTGCCAACATCTATAAAGAAGTCAAAGTCTGTATTAGCTTTTAAGAAAGCATTAGCAGGAATTGAGATAGAACCTAAACAGTAAGTTAAAAGACCTTTGTGTCCTTTGTATGTAACTGTAAGTTCATCTTTTATATCAGCAAGTGATTTTACTAAAAATTTTGCAGATAAGTTATCTAAAGTATCATCTTTTTTATCTAGTTTTAGAAACTCTTTTTTCATTTCGTGTAAGCTATTATCTAATAATATATTTCCATCTCTTTGTTCAATATATTTACATGACTCTTTTAGTAAATGAATTCTATATTCTCTATTCAAATCAGAAAAAAGTATATTATTAACTTCTCTTGCTTTTGAAACCATCATTAATAAAACTTTTCCAAACTCAAAGTTTTTAACTTCATTATCTAACCAAATATCAACTGCATTAATAGCATCTACTAAAGGAGATAACCAAGCTCTTTCATCACAATTAAAAGCACTATACTCTTCACACATATAGTCATATACTATTTTTGTAGCACATCTACTAATATCTAAATAGTACCAATGATAGATATCTGCACTTTTTTGACCACTTGCATGATGATCTAAAATTTGAAGCTTTATATTGAAACCATTATCATTTAATTCATTTATGCTTTTATCTAAATCTTTTGATTCTTGAGGAGTTAAATTTAAATCAGATATTAAAAAGAAAATCTCTTCTTCTTTAAAATCTTCAATCTGAGATAAAACCTTTTTAATAGTTAATTTAACTTCATTTCCATAATTTGCATTATAGTAAAAACCTTTTTTAAAAAACTCTTTTGTAATTAGCTGACATCCGTATCCATCTAAATCTGTATGAGAAATGTGAAATAACGTCATCAAGAAATATCTTTTAGTGTTAAATCATTTAAAAAACCATCAATTTTTGATTGTAAGTTGTTTAATAAAGGCCAAATAGTACATAACATTCCTACTTGACTTGGACAATCATTTACAGATGGTGAGCATTCGAAAACTGAAGGCGTTTTCTCTTCTGCTGCTGTTGTAATTTCTAATATAGTTATTTGATCATAAGATTTTTTTAAAGCAAATCCACCATTAACACCTCTATGAGACACTACTATTTGGTGCTTTGCTAAGTTTTGCATAATTTTTGCTAAAAATGATTTTGATATATTTAATTCTTTTGATAATACATCAACGTTCTTTGGTTCATCAGCTTTCGCGATTGAAATTAAAGAAAGAAGTGCATATTCACTCTTTTTTGTTAATAACATTTATATCCTGACATATTTTATTGATTGTATTTTACAAGAAACATTATTAAGATATGTAATTTTGAGGAATTAATTGTAAAATTTAATTTTGAGTAAAAAAAAAGGCTTACAGTAAAACTGTAAACCTTTTTTTAAGAAAGCAAGTAAAGCTAAAATTATTTAGCTCTAATTCCTAATGAAGCAACTAATTCAACAAAACCTGCATAATCAGTTCTTCTTAAATATTTTAATAGTCTTTTTCTTTTTCCAACCATTTTTAAAAGTCCTAATCTTGAAGAGTGGTCTTTTTTAAATGTTTTTAAGTGGTCAGTTAATACTGAAATTTGCTTAGTTAATATAGCAATTTGTACTTGTGCTGAACCTGTATCACCGTCTTTTTTTGCGTATTTTGCAACAATCTCTGCTTTTAAATCCTGATCTAAAGCCATCATGACCTCCTAATAGGTATATGTAATTTCACTTTACTATTTGTAAGTGGACGCGTATTATAGATAAAATTCCTTTAAAAAAACTTTAAGTATGTCGTGAATTTTAATAAAGCTTAACACTTTGGAGATTTTTCAAAAAAATAATGGTATAATTTATTTATATTATTTAAGAAAAAGGAGAAGGTTTTATGTTTAATGCATCTGAATTATTAGAAAATCCTAATAATCCAAAATTTAATTTAAAAGAATCCGAAATCTACTCTTTCAAAGAAGCTAATGAATTAATTAAAATTAATAAATATTCATATTCCTTATTTGCAATATGGAATGGTATTGTAATAAATTTACAAAGAAGAATAGAAAACTTTGGCATTGCAAATTTATTTACAATCATTGATGATAAAAATAACTTTAATGAAAAAGCTACAAATTTAAAAGAGCGTTGGTTAAATGTAAATGAATATAAAATTATTGATTATGCAAAAAACCTAAATATTATAAATAATACTACACATGATATTATCACTACTTTATATTGGATGAAATCTGACAATAATGAAGAAGATAGTCAAAAGCTTGACAAGTATGAAATTTATGCAATTGCATATTTACTTGAAAAGAACCTTATTTTAAAAGAGTTTAAAAAAGATTTAAGAGTAAATAAGATTAATACAGAAAACAATTTTAAGCGTAGAGAGATAGACAGATATAATGATTTAAATCTTGTACCTCAAACTCATCAAGAGATGCTTTTAAGGTCAAGTATTGAAGCTTTTAAAAAAGATAGTAAAGAAGAAGATAATCTTCCTTCTTTTATAGATAAGTATTGTTAAATACTTAATCTATTATTGAGTAAAAAATCACCCACCCGTTTCATAAAATGCTCTTGTAGATGTTTCATTATCATCTTTATCAGACCATTTATTTTTTTCTGGTTTATCAGCTAATACTTTTTTAAGTATTGCTGTTGCTTCATCAATTCTATTATTTCTAACTGCATCTTTAATACTCATAGCTTCTTCAAAATATAAACATGGAATTAAATTACCCTCAGCTGTTAATCTAATTCGATTACATGCAGCACAAAAATCATCTTTGTGTGGTTCTATAATACCAAACTGATATCCATCTTCAAGTTTATAATATTGAGCAGGAGAGCTTGTATCTCTTGGAATCATTTCAAAGTTTTTATACTTTCTTGAAACTATCTCTTTCATTTCATCAGAAGTAATACCTTTAGCTCCATCTTTTGCATGATTATTTTCCATAAATTCAATGAATCTAATTGTGTATCCTCTTTCTTTACAAAAGTCTAATACCTCAACTATTTCTTGATCATTTATTCCTTTAATTGGAACACAATTAATTTTGATTTTTAAACCAGCATCATCTGCTGCTTGAATACCTTTAAAAACTGTTTTTAAAACATCTTTTTGTGCTATCTTTGCAGCAACATCAGGTCTTAAAGTATCTAAAGAAATATTTATTCTTTTTAATCCTGCATCTTTTAGCTTTTGAGCTGCTGCTGGAAGTAAAAATGCATTTGTTGTAAGAGCTAAGTCAATATCATTTTTATAATCATAAATCATTTTTATAAAGCTATCTAAATTTTCTCTTAAAAGTGGTTCACCACCAGTGATTCGTACTTTTTTTATACCTTCATCAATTGCAACTTTAATAAATTTAAATAAATCTTCGTATGAAAGTAAGTTTTCTTTTGGAACCCATGAGAAAGGTTTTTCAGGCATACAGTATTGACATCTAAAGTTACATCTCTCTGTTACAGATACTCTTAAGTAATCTACTTTTCTACCATGTCCGTCTATTAACATATTTTTTCCTTCTATTATTAATCTGAAAGATTAATATAATTTAACTTAAAAAGGTCAAATTAATTTAACCTTTTCCAAGCCTCTTCTAAACTATCTACTCTTTTGGCAAATACTAAATATAATGCAATATTAAACTTAGCAAGTTTAATAATCTCTTCATCTGGATTTTTCACTATTTCTAAAGCTTCTTCAAGCGTAATATTTTCATATGTTTTATCATAAGAAATTCCAAAATCTTTTAAAGAAAAAGGTATTTCTACTATTTCACCATTAACTTCTTTCCAATACTTTCCATCTTTAAATACTTCTGGACTTCCTTCACTGGCTTTAACAACAAGAACTTCTTTATAATACTCTTTAAACATTGCTAAATATTTTTTTACATAAGGTTTATGAAAAGCTGTTGTAACTCCATATTCACTCTCTCCTGGATTCAATAACTTTTCAATTGTATTAAATACAGTTCTTAAACCTAATTCGTGTCTTAAGGGTGTAATATCACTTAATTCTTTAAGATATTCTACCCTATCAAAGAAAAATACGTGTTGCTTTAGGTCAAGAGAATTAAATACTTCTTTTGTAGTTATACCATTTTTTGCAGGTTGCAAAAAATCTCCTGAAATTACTAAATTTAATTCTTTTACATCTTTGTTTTTTTCAAAAAACTCTTTTAATATATTTTCATATAATGGAAATAAAAATGGATTATTAGTTCTACCATCAAATGAATAACCTAATTCAATAGAGTTTTCAATTTTTTGATATTTAACATATTTTTTTAATGCTTTAACTGCTGCTATTAATTCATCATTAGTTTCAAGCTTTGTTCTCCAAGCTATTAAAAAAGCCCCTATTTGACTTTGAGTTACTTTATTATCTAAGATTGAACTAATTGCATCAATTACTTCTTCTGCTTCTAAATCCCTGTTTCCTTTTGGACCTGTTCCTACAGCTTTAATATATTTTTTAAAATTCATTTATAAATACCTTGTTTAATATTGTTTTACACAAGGATAATATAGAATTGCTTAAATAAAACAATAGTTAAGGAAAATGTTGGCTGCCCTAGATACAATAAATAATATAAGTTTTTTTGATACTTTAAATGAGCAACAAAAAGAACAAATTGCTTCAATATCACTAGTGAACAAATACCCAAAAGACAGTATTCTTTACTATGAAAGTGAAACAAGTAAAAACCTTCTTTTCTTAGTTTCAGGATTGTTAAAAATATTTAAACTAGATAAATTTGAGAATGAAATTTTTCTTTATCATATATATAATAATTCTATGATTTCAGAGCTTTCTTCTATAGAACAAAATGATATATACTGTTTTTCTAATGCTGAATTTATTGAAGATTCAGAAGTTCTATCAATAAATTTTGAGAAATTTCATGAACTATTCTTATCAAAAAATATTTTAACAATTGAACTAATGGAAATACTTTTAAAAAAGACACATCAATTACAATGTATTGTAAATAGAGAACTTGTATTTGATGCAACTGCAAAAGTAGCTTTTATGATAAATCAAGATTTAGAGATGTTTAATAAACTAAAAAGACAAGAAGTATCTTTTATGTTACATATACAACCTGAAACTTTATCAAGAGTTTTAAAAAAGCTATCAAGAAATGGAAGTATTGAAATAGATAATAGTGAAGTAAAAATAAAAGATAAAACAGCTTTAGAGTATGTTTTTAAAGGAGTTGGGGTATGAGTGTGCAAACCAATACTATTAGTAGAAAAATAAAATTAATTGGTATTTTATTTATAGTTTTAATGACAAGTATCATTCTTACAACAATTTATTTAAATAATAAAAATAAAAAAGATGCCTTAGTGATTAATATTGCAGGAAAAGAGAGGATGTTAACTCAAAAAATTTCAAAAAATATTTTTTATTTATATCATAATAGTGATAATACATTATTTACAGAATTAGACTCTGCTACTATTGAGTTTATATATAATTTAAACTCTTTAAAAGATGGAAATACACTAACAGGAATAAACAAAGCACCTACAGATTTAATTGCAAAGCAAATATCAAAAGTTGATATTTTATGGAGTACTTTTTATGCAAATATAAATGACTTTAGAGAAAATATTGTAAAAAGAAATCCAGATAATGAAGTAGTTTTAAAAAATATTGTGAACTCTGTTCATAATACAAATATTACACTGTTAAATGAAGTTGATAAATTAGTTTTCATGTATACATTACATAGTGAAAAGAAAGCAGAATACATCAAGTATATACAATATATATTTGGGTTAATGATAATTTCACTTATGTTTTATAGTTTTTCACAGTTAAAAGCAATGGAAGATAATGTAAAGAAATTCTTTGAATTCTCAAAAAAATTAGCACAAACTGATGATAACAACCATTTAGAACCTATCAAAATTGAAGCAGAAAAAGAGATAATAGAAGCCTCTGATACGATAAATTGTTTCATTAGCAAGTTAAATTCAGCCATGGATTACTCATCAAGTGCTATTGAACAATCACAAAATGCATCTATTAAACTTGAAGAAATTACTGATGAGTTTAGTAAAACGATTAATGATTTAAAATATTCAAGTGAAATTTCAAATAAACTTGATAAAACAGAAAATATTGTAATTCAATCTCATGAAGACCTTATAAATACAACAAAGAAACTACAGCTATTAAAAAATGAGCTAGACAAGCTTTTAGAAAGTTGTAAAATATAAACTTGATACTTTAAGCTATAAACTTGACATATATTACTATTGTATGTCAAGTAACTAACACCCATACACTAAACAATCAGCACTCTTTAAAAACTATATTTACAACTCTTTTCTAAAATTGACATATATCCTTTCAAAATTGACATATATCATTTTTTTTAATCTCTCATTAGACTAAAATTTTTTCATAGTTCTTGCATCAGCAAAAGAGGAGAAAGAAAAGTATGGAACCTGTTTTAATTATTAGACCTGAGATCGCACTTGATGATTTCTTACCTATATTTTTATCATCTTCATTTGTATTGTTATTTGGACTGTTTTATGTAGCAATATATACGCTAGTAAAAATGGGTAAGCTTAAAAGTATATATATGCCTTTTGCATATATGTTCTGGGTTTTACAAACATATTGTACGTATTACTTCGCAGACATGATTCAAAGTAATCCTTTCACAATGAAAGCTTTAATGGTAACAATGGTGTGTTACTTGATCCTTCCACACCTATACTATCACTTGAATCAACGTTCAGAAGAACGATATGAACAATAAAAATTAGGAGGAAAAAGTGTCAAAAAAAGTTGTTTCAGTATGGACAAGTATTCCTTTTTGGAGAAGATCAGCAGGTTGGGTTACTGGTTTTGCTTCAATATTACTAATTTGGTTAACATTTGACTCAATGGGACAAATTAGTATGGGAACAGATGCCGACTTAAAAGCTGGTATCACAAAAAGAGTACCAGGTCCTACAGTAATTAATTATAAAATTACGTATGAGATGGATACAAAAAGAGGTCATGAGGTGCCAGTTATTGGTGAAAAAGAGAAGTTTTTTGGAAGAGATGATTGGTCTGAAGAAGAAGCAAGAGAGCTACTTCATTTAGGAAAATTAGGTTCACAAGCTAAGAACTGTATGAACTGTCATACTTTACTTGGAAACGGTGCTTATTATGCTCCTGATTTAACTAAAGCATGGTTAGATCCAGCATGGGGACCAAATGGACCATATTTAGGTATGACTAATTCTACTACAAAAGAAGAAGCTATGTCTAAATTTTTACAAGATCCTTCACAGTATCCAACTCATGAGAGAATGATGCCAGATCTTGATATTACAGAAAAAGAAGCTATGGGTCTTGTAGCATTCTTAAAACACATGTCTTCAATTGATACAAATGGTTTCCCAAGAAACTTCGCAAGAATGTCAACTGATGGTGTAACAGGAGCAATTCATGGAAAGTAATTTAAAATTTGAATCACAAAAATTAGCAACTTGGTACTTTACTGTAGCTGCTGTATTATTTGGTGCTCAATTATTAATGGGTTTAATTGCAGCAACTCAATTTTTATATCCAAGTTTTCTTTTTGAAATCTTTGATTTCTCTGTTGCAAGAATGGTACATATTAATGCATTAGTTGTATGGATGTTATATGCAATGATTGGTTCAGTTTACTGGTTATTACCAGAAGAAACAGGTATTGAAACTGTTGGTATTAAATTAGCTAAATTAGCATTCTTTGTTTTAACAGCAGCTGTTACTGTTGTTGTACTAGTATATATCATCGTTCAAGTTGGACCTGCTACAGAAGCAACTATTTGGTTTATTAACGAAGGTAGAGAATATATTGAAGCTCCAAGATGGGCTGATATTGGTATCGTTGTTGTTGTATTAGTGTTCGTTGCAAACCTTTTCTTAACTGCAATGAAAGGTAAGCAAACTGGAATTGTAACAGTATTAATGGCTGACGTTCTTGCACTTGCAGGTTTATATCTTGCTGGTATGTTCTTTACAGATAATATTTCTATGGATCAATACTGGTGGTGGTGGGTAATCCACTTATGGGTTGAAGCTACATGGGAAGTATTTGTTGGTTGTTTATTATCTTTTGGTCTTATTAGAATCATTGGTGCAAGAAGAGAAGTAGTTGAAATGTGGCTATGGATTGAAGTTTCAATGTTATTTGGTTCTGGTATCTTAGGTATGGGGCATCACTATTTCTGGATTGGTACTCCTGAGTACTGGTGGGAAATTGGAGCATTATTCTCTGCACTTGAACCTGTTCCATTAATTGCAATGTTTGTTCACGTAATTTACGATTGGGGTAAAGAGACTGGTCTTAAAGAAGCTGAAGCAAATGGAGAAGGTTATCATACAATGAATAACTCACCTGCATTTACTTGGTTTGTTATGAATGCCTTTGGTAACTTCTTAGGTGCTGGTATCTGGGGATTCTTCCACACATTACCACAAGTTAATATTTATACACACGGAACTCAGTTTACATCAGCACATGGACACTTAGCGTTCTTTGGAGCTTATGCAACTATTCTTATTGGTATGTTCTATATGGGAATTCAAGGTAAAAATGGGATTAAAGTATTAAAAGCTACTTTTGATTCAAAAATGGCTGTATTCTTAATTTGTTTTGGTGTAATGGGTATGACAGTAGCTTTAACAGTTGCTGGTTACGGTCAAGTTTTAGTTGAACGTGCTCAAATGGGTGCTACATGGGAAGGATTCTTTGTATCTCAAGATATGATGTGGTTCGTTCAAGGTATTGGATGGAGACTTGCGATGGGTGTTGTAACTTTAGTTGGGTTTGTTTACCTAATCAAAGATTTATTAACTACATCTAAAAACTCTATTCACGTTAAATAGAAAGGATATAAAATGTTTGAACCAATGACAGATTTGGTACCTAGTTTTTTTGCAACATTAAACCAAGGTCCATTAACATTGACACTTTTTCTTCATACTTTTATTGTACTTCCAATGTTTTGGATTTATAAGCAAGAGAAGAAAAGATTAGAAGAAGAAGCAGAAGATTAAAAAAGCGGGGGAGTCGTGTCCCCTACTTTTTAGAATAAGTTTATAAGAAAACTCGCCAGGAGTATAGCTTACTTCAATTAAAAGCTAATGTCTTGGCCATAGAATAATTAATTTATATATTAATATAAAGGGAGAAATTATGAAATTAGGTAAAGTTTTAAGTTTAGCAGCATGCACAGTAGTTACAGCAGGTTCTTTATTTGCAGGTACGTCAAATATGGATTTTCCAGAAGTTTATGAAAAAGAGTGTCAAGGATGTCATGGACCAATTCACCAAGGTGGTGTTGGATCAGATTTAAGACCAGGTGCTTTAAAGAAAAAAGAAAGACACGTATTAAGAGATGCAATCTTAGCAGGTGTTCCAAATACAGCAATGCCTCAATGGGATCATTCATTCTCTAAAGATGATGCAGATGGTATGGTTGATTGGTTAATGGATTGGAAAGATAATACAAATTATAAATTAGATTTCGATCAAATTCACTCAACTTGGACAAAATTAGCTGATAGAGAAGCATTAGCTAAAAAATATACTAAATCAGCAGATACTAAATCAGTTCTTGATATTACATTTGCAACTGAAAGAGATGCATCTTTAGTTGACTTTATTGATTCAACTAACGGGAAAGTATTATCTAGACATAAAGCTGGATTTGCAGTTCACGTAACAGTAACAAATAAGAAAAATCCAAGATATGCATACTCGATTTCAAGATCAGGTAGATTAACTATGTTTGATATTGCAGCTCCTGGTCAACCAGCGCTTGCATCAGTTCAAGTAGGGTTTGAATCAAGAGGACTTGCAGTATCTCCAGATGGTAAATATGTAATTGCAGGAAACTATACTCCAGGTGGAGCAGTTTTATGTGATGCAATGACTTTAGAGCCATTAAAAGCATATGATACATCAGCAGTAATTAACATGAAAGGTCAAATTGAAGCGTCAAGAGTTGCATCTTTAGCTGATACTCCTTATGGTCCTTACTTTGCAATGGCATTAAAAGATGCTGGTAGAGTATATATTATTGATTACTCTAAACCTGATTTCCCAATCGTTGGAGATGTTCCAAATATTGGTGAAGTACTTCATGATGCATTCTTAAATGAAGATGAAGGTGAAGATTTCGGTAGATACTACATGATTGCATCTCAAGGTTCTGATGTAATGGGTATCGTTGATTACAAAGAGAAAAATTTAGCTGCAAAAGTTTACACAGGTAAAAAATCTAAGCCACATCCAGGTCAAGGTTCTTCTTGGTTTAACAAAAAAATGGGTAAACAATTACATGCAACTGTAACTATGAACCAAGGTTCAGTAGTTGTTTGGGATTCTAACTGGGAAATTGTTAAAAAAATTGAAACTTCTGGTGGTGGATTATTCATAGGAACTGCACCTCATACTCCATATTTATGGGCAGATACAGTTCTTGGTAAACCAGCAACTTATAATGAAGTTCACTTAATTAACAAAGAAACTTTAGTAACTGATAAAATTGTTAAAGTTGGTAAAAAAGAAGGTCAATTAATTGATGCTAAAACTAATAAAGTATTACAAACTTGGGATGCAACTCAGTACAAAACTGTAACATTCCCAGAATCTAACCCACAAATTGGTAAAGATAAAGTTGTTGAATATACTTCAAAAGTTGGTGATAAAGTTAAAGAACCTGTACAACCAAGATTACTTCACGCAGAACCTGCAAACCATGGTAAATGGACTATGATTTCTGAGTGGACAACTGGTAGAATTGGTATTTATGAATCAGAAACTGGTAAATTTATTAAATATATTAATAACTTAACTACTCCTACATTTACTTATTCTGTTGAACACAGACAACATATCCCTGGTGCATAATTAGGAATATGTAAATATTCATCTCTTTTGAGATGGATATTTATCAAAAGGATTAAAATGAAAAAAGATATATTAATAAAACTTTTAATTTTAATCCTTCTTTTTAACTCTCAACTCTTATTTTCAAAATACTTAGATTCAAAATCATGTAACGAATGTCATCCAACTATTTATAAAGAACATGCCTCAAGTATGCATCATAAATCTTCTATTTATACTGATGAAATTCATACTAAAATGAAAGAAGCAATAAGTCCAAGAAAATATTCATGTGCTATATGTCATACACCTGCTGTAAAAAATCTAAGACCATTAATGCAAGGTAAATCTCAGCCAAGTGAATTTGACCATAGATTAAAAGATGGAGTTTCATGTTCATATTGTCATCAAATTTCAAAAGTAATTTTTACTAAACAAAAAGGTATTAATTTTTCAACTATGAATGATAAATTGAAACCAACATTTTTCGGAAATCTAGAAAGTCCAGAGGGTTCAAGTAAACATAATAGTTCTAGTAATAATGAAAACTATGTAAATAGTAAAGTCTGTATGGGTTGTCATTCACATAAAATCAATAAAAACGACATTCAAATTTGTAGTACCTTAGATGAAGTTGGACAAACAAGTGATTGTATTTCATGTCATATGCCAAAGAAAAAAGGAACACCTACAAAATTAAATGCAAAAGCAAGAGTAGAATATACTTCACATGAGTTTTTAGGAATACATTCTGAACAAATGGTTAAACAAGCTATTGAGTTAAGATTAAAACAACTATCAAACGATTCATTTGAATTATATATAAAAAATAAAATGGGTCATTCAATAATTACACAGCCTATGAGACTTAAATATGCAAAAACAGAAATTTTAAGAGATAAAAAAATTATATGGCAAAATTTTGACAAAAATCCTTATAAAGATAAAGATGCTACTTTTTCTATTGTATTTAAAGATATAAATAATAAGCCAACTTTTCCAGCTTTTGCAAAAGGGTATATTTATAATAATAACTTAAAATCAAAAGAAGAAAAAAGAGTTATCTACAAAGTTAAAGAATTAAAAAAAGGAGATATTATAAAATCCACGTGGGTTTCATATATCATAGCTCCAAAAATTGCTAAAAAACTTGATATTACAGATAAAGAATTGACAAAACAAATCTTAGGTCAAACAGTTCAATTAGAGATTAAATGATAAAAACTATTCTACTATTATCAATTTTTATTAGTTCATGTTTTTCAAATAATATATCATGGTATTCTTCTTATAATAAAGCTTTAAAAGATTCTCATAAACAAAAGAAAAATCTTATGATTTTTATAAGCTCAAAAAAAACAAATAAATCTAATTTTGTTCTTAGTAAGTATTTTATGAAACAAGATTATATTGAATATATAAATAAAAACTTCATATGTGTTTTAATAAGTGTAGAGAGTAAAATTTCATATCCTATTGAGATGTTTTATACTACAACATTTCCAAGTATATTTTTTGCTTCATATAAAGATGAGTCATTTTTAACTCACCCAATATATGATTTTAAAAGTAAAGAAGATTTTAAAAAGATTTTATTTTCAATAGATTATAAATAATATAAACCACTTCCAATAATAAGTGATAATACAATAGTAAGTACTACTGTTAAGATATTATACATTTTATCACTAACATGCATTTTTGTTTCTAAAAATTCTACTATTTTCATAGCAGGATAAATCATAAAAACTAACATTACTGATGAAAAAACTAATGTCATTACAATTTCCATATTTAACTCCTAATACTTTGCTAATTCAAACTGATCCCATAAAGCCTGTGCTTTCATGTTTCCAGTATCTTTTGCTTTTTTAATATACATTGCTGCTTTTTTCATATCTTTTTTCACACCTTGTGAAGAGATATACATAAACCCTAAATTTATTTGAGCATCAGTACTTCCTAAAGAAGCTGCTTTTTCATACCAATAAATAGCCTCTTTTTTATCATGTTTTACAATTGTTCCAACTGTATACATAAAGCCTAAATTATAAGCAGCTTCCTTATTCTCTAAAAGAGCAGCTTCTGTAAATAATGCAACTGCACGTTTATTATTCTTTTCTACACCATATCCATTAATATAGTTTTTTGCTAATTGTGTCATTGCAAAAGGATTTTTAGAATCACTTGCAATTTTTAGCCATTTAATAGACTCTTTTAAATTCTTTTCAACTCCATCTGCATTATTATACATAATTGATAAATTATGTGCAGCTTGAGAGTTTCCATTTTTTGCACTTTTAATAAAAAACTCATAAGCTTTTTTAAACTCATTGTTTTTATATGATTGCAAACCTAAATCATAGTTATTTGCAAATAGTAAAGATGCACAAGAAAGTGCCAACAATACTTTTTTCATTACTATATCCTTTATTATTAAATATATCTGTAATTTTATCTGATTATATACATATAATGTTGATAGCAGTCAAGTATTCCAATTATCATTTATGTTAACATTTAATACAAAAAAAATAAGGAGTACAAAATGAGTATACTAAGAAAAATACCTCTTGTACTAATATTTTTTTATTCATTTACTTTTGCACAAAATGTAAGTGGAGAAAAAGTATTTAAAACATATTGTTGGGGATGTCATCACCAAACTTCTGTAGCTTTTGGACCATCATTTCAAGAAATTGCAGATTTAAGAACAAGAGGAGAGATTCAAGGTCATATCATTGCTCCTAAATCAATGTATAAGCAATTAGGTCATAAAAGATCAGTAATGCCAAGTTTTGAAGGCAAACTTTCAAAAGAGGAGTTAGATGCAATAACAGATTTCATTTACTCTTTTAAATCAAAAAAGGATAAATAGAATGTTTAGACTCTCGAACCTAATCAAAACAACACTTGAAGATCAAAAATCAAGAACATTAAATGGTTCAATTATGATTTGGAATTTTACAAATCGTTGTAACCTATTTTGTCATCACTGTTATAGTAAAGCTGATGCAAATGAAAAAGATACACTAACTTTTGAAGAGATAGAACAAACAATTAAAAGACTTAAAAATGGTGGTGTAAACTTTGTAATTTTTTCAGGTGGAGAACCACTTTTAAGAAAAGATATTTTTGATATTGCACAATGTATGAAAGATAATGGAATAATGACTTATCTTTCTACAAACGGTTTATATATAAGTCCTAAAAATGTTGATAAAATAATTGAAACATTTAATTATATTGGTATTTCTATTGATGGTATTGAAGAAGTTCATGACCAGTTCCGTGGACAAAAAGGTGCATATAAAAAATCTATTGAAGCAATAAAACTTGTACAAAAACATGGTGGAAATGCTGGTATAAGATTTACTATCACAAAAGAGACTCAAGATAGCTTTTATGCAATGTTTGATTTATGTGAAGAATTAAATGTAAACAAACTATATATATCTCACTTAGTTTATTCAGGACGGGGAGAAGATAATCTTGAAATTGATATCTCAAAAGAGGAAAGAAGAGAGTATGTTAATTTCATAATTGATAAAGCCTTTGAATATTATGAAAGTGGTAGTAATATTGATTTAGTAACTGGAAATATGGAAATGGATGCAGTTATGTTATTAAATAGGTTTAAAGAAAAATACCCACAAAAAGTTGAACTACTAGAAAGTAAGTTAAAATCTTGGGGTGGAAACTCTGCTGGGAATAGACTTGGAAATATGGACTGGGCTGGAAATGTAAAACCAGATCCATTTTTTCCTTTTACAGTTGGGAACTATTTACAAACTCCTTTTGATGAAATTTGGACTTCAAAGAAAAATGATATTTTAAATCAATTAAGACAAAGTCCAAGAAATATTAAAGGGAAATGTGCCCAGTGTAAATATCTTGAGATTTGTAATGGTGGTTCAAGATCAAGAGCATATGCAATTAGTGGTGATTTATGGGAAGAAGACCCATCATGTTATTTAACAAATGAAGAGATTAGGAATTAATATGAAAATTTTTAAAATAATACTTGTAGCAGTTATTGCTCTTAGTTCAGTTTACGCAAAAGAAAAATTCTTTGTAGTTGAGAGAGAAAGCTCATCACTTGCAACAATCTATAATGGTTTAAAAAGAACTAATATAGAAGGCATGAGAAATATGAATCATGGAGTTGTAAAGTTTGAGGGGAAAGATGGTTATGTAATATCAAGAGATGGATATGTTATTAAATTCAATCCAGAATCTGAAAAGATATTAGCAGAATATAAAACTTCAAAATCAGCAATTGGTTTTGTAATTGGTAAAAACTATGTTGCAGTTGCAAACTATGATGATAAAAGTGTTGATATTTTGGATAGAGATTTAAAACCTATTAAAAAAATAAAAACTAATTCTAAAAATGTGGGAATTAAAATATATAAAGACTATTTAATTTTCTCACAAATGGATAATGACACAATTAGCGTTTATAAAGACATGAATCTTGGAATTGGTACTGCTGACTTTAAAGTATATAAAGAGTTTAAAGATGTAGGACAGTTACCTTTTGATGCAATGATAAAAGATAATAACTATATTGCAGGATTTTTTACATCACCACATTATGGTGTTGTAGATTTAGATACAATGTCATACAAAAAAATCAAGATTTATTTAAATGATGAAAGAAAGATGGTACTTAAAGTTCCTCACTTTGGATTTTGGAGTATTGGTGGAGATAAAGTATTTGTTCCAGCAGTTGGCGATAATAAAGTTTTAGTTTATGATAAAGATTTTAAATTTATCAAAAATATTGAAACTCAAGGTTTACCTGTATTTACAAGTTTAAGTCCTGATAAAAAACATTTAGCAGTTACTTATTCAGGAAAAGATTTTCCTACAATACAAATAATAGATACAAAGACATTAAAAATTATACATACATTTAATTTTGATGGAAAAGTTCTACATGTAAGATGGTCAAATAAATCACCACAATTATATGTATCAGTAAATGATACAAATAAAATAGCAGTAATACACACTAAAGAGTGGTTTTTAAATAGAGAAATATTTAATGTTAAAAAGCCTTCGGGAATATTTATATATGAGGATGGAAAATAAAATGGGTAAAGTATATTTAACAGGAGCAGGTCCTGGTGCAATTGATTTAATGACAGTGAAAGCTGCAAGATTAGTAACTGAAGCTGATATTATAATTTATGATAGATTAGCAAATCCAAAAATTTTAGAAACAGCTAAAGAAGGATGTGAGTTAGTTTATGTAGGTAAACAAGATGGAAAGCACTCAGTGCCTCAAGATGAAATAAATGAAATTATTTATCAAGCAGCATTAAAGCATGAAAAAGTTGTAAGACTTAAAGGTGGAGACCCTTTTGTATTTGGACGTGGTGGAGAAGAAGCTATTTATCTTTTTGATAGAGAGATTAAATTTGAAATTATCCCTGGTATTACATCATCTATATCAGTACCTGCTTATGCAGGTATTCCTGTAACTCATAGAGGTGTTACAACATCTTTTAGAGTTGTAACTGGTCATGAATCACCAAATAAAAGAATTTCACAAATAGAGTGGGAAAGTTTTTTAAATGATGAAACACTTATTTTCTTAATGGGATTCCATAATATTGGATTAATTACTAGAAAACTTATAAAACATGGAAAAGATAAAGATTACCCATGTGCAGTAATATCTAAAGGTTCAACTCCAGAACAAGAAGTTGTAGTTTCAACTTTAGAAAATATTGTAGAAGACTCTAAAAATATGCCAACACCTGCAATTATTGTTGTTGGAGAAGTTGTAAAATTAAGAGAAAAGATTAAATGGACTTATTAGTCCTTTAATCTTCTTCTTTAAACTTTTTATTTACATACATTGCAAGTCCTGATAGTAAAGAAATTCCAAAAGAAATAACTAAGCCTCTACCTACTGTATATAAACAATCATTTATATTAACTCCACTTTTATATTCAAGTGCAGCCCAAATAACATGACCTATAAAAACTATTATAGCAGCACCTGCTAATAAGGTTGATGCCTGAATACTATTTTCTTCCATCTTAAGTAAAGAATACTTCTAGTTTTTCTTTATCTACTGTTTTTGCTTTTGCATCTATTAAACCATCATTTTTAAATACTCTTAGCATTCTAGAAAGTGTTTCAGGTGAGATATTTAATATCTCTGCAACCATGATATTTTTAGTATTAAAGAAATCTTCTGTGTGTTCACATAAATACTTTGCAATTCTTTCTTTTGAATCAAGAACTACATGTAAAGATACAAGCTTTTCTAGATTTCTAATTTTTTTAATAAGTGATGTTTGAATCATAAATGATAATTCAGGATCTTGATATATAACTTCTTTTAGCTTTACAAAATCTACTCTTAAAACTTCTGATTCTGAAAAACATTGTGCAGTTGCTGGATAAGGTATTTCTTCAAAATTAGCAACCTCAGCAATAAGCTCATTAGAATGAAAGTATTTCATAATAATCTCTTTATCATTTGAAGCAGTTTTATAAAGCTTTACAATACCTTTTGCAAGTATATATAAATACCTTGATTCATCACCTTCATAAAAAATAATATTGTCTTTTGATAATTTTAGTAGTGTAGTAAATTCTTCAATCTGAGATATAGTTTCATCTCTTAAATCTTTAAATAAGTAAATATCTTTTAACTTAACTTTCACTTCGTCTCCTAAATTTTAGAATTGATTTAATGAAAGTATAGTTAAAAAATCTTTTTATCCACTTGATTTGAGTTAAGTAAATAGGATTATTTTAGTTCAAAATAACTTTTAACCCAAGAAAGTTCCGTATCATTTTGTAATACTATTTTAGTTATTTCATTTTTATTTTTATCAAGTATTGATAAATTCATACCCTCAAGTTTTAAAAACTCTTTTCCCCATTGTTTTTCTAACTGTTCTAATCTACCATAAACATCTTTTGCAGGTGGTTTCTCTTTTATATCAGTAATTTTACTTCTAATAGATAAGCCCCCTGCTCTTTTTTCTAAAACATATGGCATATGCTTTTGTAAGATTGGATAAACTCTTTGATCTTTTGCACTTGGCATTCCTTGTTTTAATGCCATAATTCCTAGTAACATAAATACAGCAAAAAATGCTACTATTAATAATCTACTTACTTTCATTTTTCTTCCTTAAAATTAGATATATACTCTTTAGCTTTTTTATCTAAAAACTTCATTCTATCTTTACCTTTTGGCATTGTATTTCTATATTCTCTCATTTGTTTTAAAAAGTTCTCTACTGAATTTGGAATAATATTTTCCAACCATAGTTTTAATTGCTTTGACATTGCAGGTGAACTTCCTGATGTAGAAATTGCAATAGTTAAATCACCTTTTTTAATATGTGCAGGAAAAATAAAATCACAGTATTCTTGAATATCAACACAAGAGTACAAACATTTATAATCTCTAGTTTCTACATATATTGATTCTTGCAGTTTTATATTATCAACTGCTGCAAGTACAATATCAAAACCTTTGGCATCACTAAAATTATAATTTCTTTGTATATAAGATAAGCACTTATTTTGTATTAACTCTCTTACTTCACTTATACATTCATTTGAAATAATTGTAATATTATTTGTAAACTCTAATAGATATTTTAATTTTCTATAAGCAATTGTACCACCACCTATAATTAAAACTTTTTTATCATCAAACTTTATAAACACTGGAACATATGACATTAAATACCTTTGGGATTTATAAAAGAAATTATAGTCAAATTTATATCTGAAATACTTAATGCATATCAAGTAAAAAAGTTGTTTCAAATCAAGGCAGAAGTGAAAAATTGTTGATATACTTTCTCAAAATCGAATATAGGAATAAATATGAAAGATGAGATATTATATAGAGTACAAAAAAACTTTCCTCTTGTTATTAAACCTTTTGAGCAAATTGCAAAAGAGTTAAATACAACAGAAGATGAAGTAATAAAAATCTTACAAGAAGAGAAAGCAAACAATATTATTAGACAAACATCTGCAATTTTTGATACTAAAAAGCTAGGATATACATCTTCTTTAGTTGCATTTGAGATTGATGAAGACAAAATTGATGATGCAGTAATTATTTTAAACTCACACCCTGGTATTTCACATAATTATGAAAGAAATCATAAATATAACATTTGGTTTACAATAGCGATATCACCAGAATCAAAATCCAATTTAGAGGATACAGTTAAACTTTTATCAGAACTTACAAAAGCTTCTGATTATATTTTATTACCTACATTAAAACTTTTTAAGATATCTGTAAAATTAGATACAACTAATAAACAAGATAAAAAAGAAAAAGTTGAAAAGAAAAAGTTGAAAGACTTAGAACTGACTCCTTATCATTATAATATTATAAAAGAAGCTCAAAATGATATAGCAATTGTTTCAGAACCCTTTAAAGGAATTATTGAAAAATTAGATATTACTTATGAAGAGTTCTTTAAAGTATTACAAGACTTTCAAGATTCAGGTGTCATGAGAAGATTTGCCTGTATTTTAAATCATAGAAAAGCAGGATTTGGAGCAAATGCAATGGTTGCTTGGGATATTGAAGAAGGTGAAGAAGGTGAAAGAATTGGTGAAATTGCAGCTTTCTTCTCAGCTGTTTCACACTGTTATTTAAGACCTAAGTACCCTACTTGGAACTATAATCTATTTACTATGATTCATGGAAAAACAAAAGAAGATACGCAAGCAGTGATTGAAAGTATTCAAAATGAAATACCATATAAATCAAATATGCCACTTTATTCATCAAGAGAATTTAAAAAAATTAGAATTAAATATTTTAGTGATGAATTTAAACAGTGGGAAGAAAAATATATAAAATAAGGAATAAAAATGGAACTATTTATAAAACTTGAAGCAGGTTATCTTGGAATTGGTTTATTTACTTTACTAATTACACTATTTGTAACAACAAGACCTTTTATGAGCAAAGGTTCAGTAGTAAAAGGATTAATTTTTGTAGCTCCAGCAATTGCAATGTTTATTGGAATGCACTTTTATGTTACAAGTAGTAGAATGGTTGAAGTCGAAACTGCTTTTGAAAAAGGTGATAAAGTAATTTGTGAAAGTAGAGCTATTAGAAAAGTTGCTCAAAGTGTTACAATTGAAAAATCTAATGAATGGACTTTAAAAGACCATAATTTTAGCTCTCCAAACTATAATAGAGAGTTCTTTTCTGCTAGATGTATCAAGTTTGTACCCCTATCAAATCCTCCTAAAAAATAACTTATAAAATTATAGATAATTTAATTAAATTAAATTATCTATACAAATAACTGTAATTTAAAAGAATAAAACAAGACATTTTAAGTAATTTATTTAATATTGTTTAAAAAATATACTATTTTTGCTACGCAAATGCTATCTTTTCCTTTTATACTAGTTTTGTTAGTTTATTTATAGCTTCCTATAAATAAAAAATTAAAATCAATTAAAAAATAAGGATAGAAAAATGAAATTATTAAAAACTGCCTCATTATCAGTTGCTGCTTTAGCATTAGCTTCAAGTTTTGCATCTGCAGATACATTAGATTCAGTAAAAAGTAAAGGTACATTAAGTTGTGGTGTTTCAACTGGTATTGCTGGATTCTCAGCTACAGATTCAAGTGGTGCATGGAAAGGTTTAGATGTTGATATGTGTAAAGCTGTTGCATCTGCTGTATTTGGTGATGCTTCAAAAGTTAAATATGTTCCTTTAACTGCTAAAGAAAGATTTACAGCTCTTCAAAGTGGTGAAATTGATATGTTATCAAGATCAACTACTTGGACAAATACAAGAGATACTTCTTTAGGTTTAAACTTTGCTGGTGTAAACTATTATGATGGTCAAGGTTTCTTAGTTTCTAAAAATATTGGAGTTAAATCTGCTTTAGAATTAGATGGAGCAACTGTTTGTATTCAAGCAGGAACTACAACTGAGCTTAACTTAACTGATTACTTCAAAGCTAATAAAATGACTTATAAACCAATTACTTATGATACATCTGGACAAACAATTGAAGGATTTAAATCTGGTCGTTGTGATGTTGTAACTTCTGATGCTTCTCAATTATATGGTTTAGTATTAAAAGTAAAAGATCCTTCATCTGTTGAAGTATTACCTGAAATTATTTCAAAAGAGCCTTTAGGACCAGTTGTTAGACAAGGTGATGATAAATGGTTTAATATTGTTAAATGGTCTCATATTGCAATGTTAAATGCTGAAGAATTTGGTATCACACAAGCAAATGTTGATTCAATGAAAGGTAGCAAAAACCCTGGTATTAAAAGAATTTTAGGTGAATCTGGTGAAGCTGGTAAAAACTTAGGATTAGATGATAAATGGGCATACAATATTATTAAAAATGTTGGAAACTACGGTGAGTCATTTGATAGAAATGTTGGAAAAAATTCACCACTTAAAATTTCAAGAGGTTTAAATAAACTTTGGAATGATGGTGGACTTCAATATGGTGCACCTATTAGATAATAGATAAGGAATATATTAATTATTTAATAGCGAGGGGAAATTTAATTTCCCCTTTTTTAATGACAAGGTAAAAAAATGAACAAACACAAAAGGGCTAAACAGCCACAGGTTGCTTTTTATAACAACCCCGAAAATAGAGCCATTATCTATCAGATAGTAGCATTAGTATTAATATTTTTTGTAACATACTTTGTTATAAATAATATGTTTATAAATATTGAAAAGCGTGGGATTAATACAGGATTCGATTTTTTAAGTTCAGAAGCTGGATTTGGAATACTTCAATCACTAATTGAATATGATGAATCTGATACACATGGAAAAGTTTTTATTGTTGGATTACTAAATACTATATTAGTTTCAGTAATTGGTATAATATTTGCAACAATCATTGGACTTCTAGTTGGTATTGGTAGATTGTCAAAAAACTTTATGGTAGCTAAATTATCACTTATTTATGTGGAAACTTTTAGAAACATTCCAATTTTATTACAAATTCTGTTCTGGTATAATGTTGTATTAGCCTCACTTCCAAGCCCAAGACAAAGTATCTCTTTCTTTGATTCTATTTTCTTTAATAACCGTGGTTTATATATTCCACGACCTATTTTAGAAAGTGGATTTACAGCTGTAATTATTGCTTTTATTATTGCAATTGCAGGAGTTTTTTATCTATCAAAATGGGCGAATAAAAGACATGATGAAACAGGTCAAGAATTTCCAACTTTTTGGGTTTCACTTGCAATCTTAATTTCTGCACCTTTACTTGTTTTCTTAATAAGTGGAAGTCCTGCAAGTTTAGAAATAGCAGCACTTAAAGGTTTTAACTTTAAAGGTGGATGGACTTTAATTCCTGAATTATTAGCACTTGCATTTGCACTTAGTATCTATACAGCTACTTATATTGCTGAAGCAGTTCGTGCTGGTATTGAAGCCGTTCCAAAAGGTCAAAAAGAAGCAGCTAGTGCTTTAGGATTAAAAGATCACGTAATATTAAAGAAAGTTGTTTTACCACAAGCTTTAAGAGTTATTATTCCACCTGTGATTAATCAATATCTTAACTTAGTAAAAAACTCCTCTCTTGCAACTGCAATTGGATATCCAGAACTTGTAACAATATTCTCTGGAACTTCTTTAAATCAAGTTGGACAAGCAATTGAAATCATTTTAATGACAATGGCTGTTTATTTAACACTGAGTATATTAATTTCTATTTTAATGAATTATATAAACTCTAGAATGCAAATAAAGGAGAGATAATATGGCAACTTATGAAAAACTAGAAGCAAGACCAGCTCCTTTAGGTACAAAAGGAATAATTCATTGGGCAAAAGAGAACTTATTCTCTTCAATACTTAGTTCTATTTTAACACTAGTATCTTTTTATCTATTATATGTAACTGTTCCTCCTTTATTAGATTGGATGATTTTTGATGCAACTTGGAGTGGGACAAAAGATGAGATAACAAAAGAAGGTGCTAGATGGATTTTTATATTTGAAAAATTCAATCAATTTATCTATGGTTTTTATCCAGAAGAACTTTACTGGAGACCAAACTTAGCACTTGTTATTTTTGTTGCATATGTAATTGCATTTAAAAAATTTGATAGTATAAAAATTAAAGCATTTATAATTATCTCTTTTCCTATTATCACATATACTTTAGTAGCTGGTGGTTTTGGATTAGAAGTTGTTGAAACAGAAAAATGGGGAGGATTACTTCTTACAATTATTGTAGCTTCTGTAGGTATTATTGCGTCTTTTCCAATAGGAATTTTATTTGCATTAGGTCGTCAATCTAATATGCCTATTATACGAACACTTAGTGTTATTTATATTGAGTTTATTAGAGGGGTTCCTTTAATTACATTACTATTTATGTCTTCAGTAATTTTACCTTTATTCTTCCCTGAGGGAATGGATTTTGATAAATTACTTCGAGCATTAATTGGTATTACATTATTCCAAGCTGCATATATAGCAGAAGTTATAAGAGGTGGATTACAAGCAATACCAAAAGGTCAATATGAAGCAGCAGATGCTTTAGGATTAACTTACTGGAAATCAATGGGATTAATTATACTTCCACAAGCACTTAAAATTTCTATTCCAAATATAGTTGGATCGTTTATCTCTTTATTTAAAGATACAACGCTTATTTTAATTATTGGATTATTTGATATTTTAGCAATGGTAACACTTACAAATAGTGATACAAATTGGCTTGGTTTTGAAACAGAAGGTTATGTATTTGTAACAATGATTTATTGGGTTATTTGTTTTAGTATGTCTAGATATGCTAAATCGATTGAAGATAAATTTAATACAGATCACAAATAGTAGAAGAATAGGAAAGAATTATGAGTGAATTAGAATATATGATAGAAATGAACGAAGTTAATAAATGGTATGGAGATTTCCATGTACTTAAAAATGTTAACTTAAAAGTTAAAAAAGGTGAAAGAGTTGTAATTTGTGGACCTTCAGGTTCTGGAAAGTCTACTACAATTAGATGTGTTAATAGACTTGAACCTTTTCAAGAAGGTCAAATTATTGTTAATGGATTAGAATTAACTGAAGATGTAAAAAGAATTAGGGAAGTAAGAACTCATGTTGGAATGGTATTTCAACACTTTAATCTTTTTCCACATCTTTCAATTTTAGAAAATTTAATTTTAGCACCAACATGGGTTGGGAAAAAACCTAGAAAAGAAGCAATTGAAACTGCGATGCATTATTTAGAAAGAGTAAAGATTGCAGATCAAGCTGATAAATATCCAAATCAATTATCAGGTGGACAACAACAACGTGTTGCAATTGCAAGATGTTTATGTTCAAATCCTGATATTATGCTATTTGATGAACCAACAGCAGCACTAGATCCTGAAATGATTGGTGAAGTTCTTGATGTTATGACAGAACTAGCAGAAGATGGTATTACTATGGTTTGTGTTACTCATGAAATGGGATTTGCTAAAAAAGTTGCAGATAGAGTAATTTTTATGGATGCAGGTCAAATTGTTGAAGAAAATGAACCAAATGAATTCTTTGATAATCCACAATCTGATAGATTAAAACTATTCTTAGAACAAATTTTAGACCACTAATAATTTAAAATACTAGCTTAAAACGAATATTCAATATAAGAGTATTCGTATTTAAATATTAAGGTTATAAAATGACTATATTTAATCTTTTTAAAATAGGCATTGGTCCATCAAGTTCTCATACAGTTGGTCCAATGATTATTACAAAAAACTTCTGTACATTAATAAAAAAGCAAAATTACTTTTCAAACTTAACAAGAATAAAAGTTGAACTTTTTGGCTCTTTAGGCTCTACAGGAATTGGACACCATAGTGATGTTGCTGTTTTATTAGGCTTACTTGGACATGACCCTAAAACTATAAATACAAGTAAAATAAATAATATTATTGACAATATTAAAACTACTTCTACTCTTAGATTATTAAATGAAAAAACAATAAACTTTTCAATAGCAAAAGATTTAATCTTGCATAAAAGAAAAACTTTACCTTTTCATCCAAATGCTATAAAAATTACAATTTATAATTTAAAGAATGAGTTGTTTTCAAAAATTTATTATTCTATTGGCGGGGGAGAAGTTATAAGTGAAGATGAAATTAATAGTAAAAACAGTATTTCAAAAAAAGATGACCTATCTTTACCATACAATTTTTCTAATGCAAAAGAGTTATTAAAACAATGTAAAGATAATAAACTTACAATTTCCGAACTAATCTTTGAAAATGAAAAAGCATATAGAAGTGAAGATAAAATAAAAGAGTCTTTATTAGAAATATGGAAAGTTATGAATGAGTGTGTTTTAAATGGGTTAAATTCTGATGGTATTTTACCAGGAGGACTTAATGTTTCTAAAAGAGCATATAAAATCCATCAAAAGTTAAGAGAGAAAAGAACAACTGATCCTTTATCTTTTGTTGATTGGATTAATTTATATGCACTTGCCGTAAATGAAGAAAATGCATCAGGGAAAAGAGTAGTAACTGCTCCTACAAATGGAGCAGCTGGAATTATTCCTGCAGTGTTACACTATATAATTAATTTTTTAGTACATAAAGAAGACAAAGAACAAGTTATTATAAATTTTTTATTAACAGCAGGAGCAATTGGACTTTTATATCAAAGAAATGCTTCTATTTCAGGTGCTGATGTAGGATGTCAAGGAGAAGTTGGAGTAGCTTGTTCTATGGCAGCTGGTGCAATGGCTGAGTATTTAGGTGCAAATATAGAACAAATAGAAAATGCAGCAGAAATTGCAATGGAACATAATTTAGGTCTTACTTGTGATCCAATTGGAGGACTTGTTCAAATTCCTTGTATTGAAAGAAATGCTATGGCTGCAATGAAAGCTATAAATGCAGCCAGAATGGCACTAAATGAAGATGGAACACATTATGTTTCACTAGATTCTGTTATTAAAACAATGTATACAACTGGAAAAGATATGCAAAATAAGTACAAGGAAACATCAAAAGCTGGATTAGCTGTTCATTATGTTGAATGTTAATTCTTATTTTTATTAACTACTAGCTAACCAAATACCAATACCCATCATTAATATACCGGCTACTTTATTTATAAGTCTAACATTTGAGCTATTTTGTAATAACTTTCTTAAGGTCTTACCTCCAGTTGCATAAATAATTAAACATGAAAACTCTAAAACTAAAATCATAAATATTAAAACTATTAATTGTGAAGTCATTGGCAATTTATCATCTATAAAAGGTGGAAGAAGTGCTATAAAAAAAGCCCATCCTTTGGGATTTGCAATTGCTGTTATAAAACCTTGGATAGCTAAACTTTTTTTAGAAACATTATAATTACATTCATCTAAACTTAATGCCATCTTACCACGAGAAAGCCACATTTGAATACCAAGATAAAATAAATAAGCTCCACCTCCATATTTTAAAACTAAAAATATACTTGGATATTTAAGCATAATTGTTGCAACACCTATAACAGAAGCAGTTGCAACCAGTCCAACTCCAATGAGTTCTCCATACATCATATAAAATGTTTTCTTTAAACCAATACTCATCCCCATACTTAAAGACAAAGTCATACACATTCCAGGAGTAATAGATACAACAAAAAAAGTAGGAATAAAAACAGCAAGAAGAGTGAAGTTTACAAAATCCAAAATAATCCTTTAAAAAACGATTATATACAAAAGAGAATAAAAAAGTGTCTATTTAATTAGCTATAATAATTAAAATAAAGATAAAGGGGAGAAAGATTGTGTCTAAAGAGTTTAATGTTGGAAAAAAAATCAAAGATTTACGAATACAAAAAAATATGAATGCAAAAGAGTTAGCACATATGTCTAAAATCTCTGTTGGTATGTTATCTCAATTAGAAAATGGTTCAACACAAGGTTCAGTTGAAACCTTACGAAAAATTGCTAAAGTATTAGATACAACTTTAGCACAATTATTTACTGATGAAGAAACAGTAAATACGCCATTTGTAAATGAAGAATCAAAATATATTGTAAAAAAAGCTAATAGAAAAAAGATATCTTTTCCTGATCCTTTATACAACTGTGAACTTTTAGTACCAAATTTACAAGGTGCTATAGAGTTTGTATTAGTAAGGCTAGGTCCAAATAGACTTAGTGATGATATTTTACCTCACTCTAAAGGTGGAGAAGAGTGTAATTATGTTTTAGATGGAGAAATAGTAGTTACTCTTGAAAATCAAGAGTTTACACTTCAAAAAGGAGACAGTATTAGATTTAAACCTGAAACTCCTCATAAAATTGAAAATAGAAGCCTTAAAAAAGCTTCTTATATTTCAGCTATTACTCCTGTTTCTTTTTAATCTACCATTTCATAAGCTTCTTTAATATCGTTTGATTTTTTTGAAGCTATTAAAAACATCGCAGCATTTAATTTAGCAAGTTTTTCTAAGTCATTACTTGGATTTTTTGTCATATTTAAAGAATCTTCTTTACTTATAACTGTAGTTGATTTATTATAGTTTATTCCAAAATATTCAGGGTCAATTTTATGTTCAGATATTACTCCATCTTTATTTAACCAATATTTACACTTTGAAAAGATTTCAGGTGTTCCTTCATTTCCTTTTACAATTACTAAGTGTTCATAGTTTTTACCAAAAAGTTCATTATATTTTACAACATAAGGCTTATGAAATGCTGCGTTAATAGCATATTTTGAATTTCCTGGGTTTAACAGTTTTTCAACTGTATTAAATGCTGTTCTTAAACCTAAAATATTTCTAATTTTTGTAAGTTCGCTTAGTTCTTTAAAATAATCTGCTCTATCAAAATAATGAATATTATCATCAAACTTTATATTTGCATTTAATTCTTTTAAAGTTAAACCTTTTTTTGCAGGTTGTAACTCATCTCCACTTACAACAATATTTAAATCAAATTTCTTTAAATATTTTGCAACTAAAGGTAATATATATGGATTATCAGCTTTTCCATCAAAGGGATAACCTAACTCAATTGAGTTTTCTACTGTTTGTCTTTTTATATATTTATCACAAACATTAAATGTAGTTTTTAATTCTTCTATAGTTTCAAGTCTAACTCTCCAACCTAATAAAAACGCAGCAATCTGCTCAGAATAAACACTTTGATTAAGAATACATTCCATCGCATCTATCATTTCATTTTCTTTTAACTCTCTATTTGATTTAGGTCCAGTTCCAACTGCTCTAATATATTCATGAAAAGCCATTTTTTTTCCTTAAATTATTTATAAAGAAAATAATATCTTAATATGAATCCTAGACTGATGATTTAAATCAAGTTAATAAAACATCATTATTATCATATTTGTAAGTTTCAAGAACAAAATAATTTTTTTATAGGAACCTTATAGTCGCTAATTGAGAAAATAGGACAAAAAGTATCTTAATTTAAACTTAAGTTACTTGACTTTAGTCAATGGCTAATCTTAAACTAAGTGGTATAATTCCTAAGTAAAATTAACTTGATTAAAGGAGAAAATATGTCGCTATCAAGAAGAGATTTTCTTAAAAGCTCAGCAGCCGCTTCAGCAGCAGCCGCAATAGGTATGAATGTACCAACAGAATTAGCAGCAAAAGCAACTGCAGCCGAAGGTGGTTGGAGATGGGATAAAGCAGCTTGTCGTTTCTGTGGAACAGGATGTGGAATTATGCTTGCTACTAAAGGTGGTAAGATTGTTGCAGTTAAAGGTGATCCAGCAGCACCAGTAAACAGAGGTCTTAACTGTATTAAAGGTTACTTCAATGCAAAAATTATGTATGGTGCTGATAGATTAAAACAACCATTATTAAGAGTAGATGCAAAAGGTAACTTTGATAAGAAAGGTAGCTTTGCACCAGTTTCTTGGGAAAGAGCTTTTGATGAGATGGAACTTAACATCAAAAAAGCACTTAAAGCTTCTGGACCTGAAGGTGTTGGTGTATTTGCTTCTGGGCAATACACTGTTATGGAAGGATACGCAGCTCAAAAGATGATGAAAGGTGGATTTAGATCAAATGCATTTGATCCAAATGCTAGACACTGTATGGCATCTGCTGTTGTTGGTTTCTACCAAACTTTTGGAATTGATGAACCATCTGGTTGTTATGATGATATTGAGCTTACTGATACTATTGTATCTTGGGGTTCTAATATGGCAGAAATGCACCCTATTTTATGGTCAAGAGTTACTGATAGAAAATTATCTGCTCCTGATAAAGTTAAAGTAATTAATATTTCAACTTATAGACATAGAACTTCTGACTTAGCTGATAGTGAAATTATCTTCACTCCAAATACAGACCTTGCTTTATGGAATTATATTGCAAGAGAAATCGTATATAACGCACCTGAATCAATTGATTGGGATTTCGTTAAAGAACATATCGTATTTGCTGCATCTCCTGTTAATATGGGTTATGGTATGAGAAGAGCTGGTGAAAAATCTATTGTTGATGGTAAATATTCTAAATTAGAAATGGAAACTATTGATAAAGAAATGGTTAAAGTTATTTCTGAAACTGAAGCACCTGCATTAGCTCCTTATGGATATAAAGCTGGCGATAAAATGGAAAATAAACCAGCTGGTCTTAAACACTGGGAAATTTCTTTTGAAGAGTACAAAAAATTCTTAGAGCCATATACTTTAGATTATGTTGCAAAAATTTCTAAAGGTAATCCTGATGAAGATATCAATAAATTTAAAGCTAAATTACAAGAATTAGCAAACCTTTATATTGAAAAAAATAGAAAAGTTGTATCTTTCTGGACTATGGGAATGAATCAACATACAAGAGGAACTTGGGTTAATACTTTAGCATACAATGTTCACTTCTTATTAAATAAACAAGCTAAGCCAGGTTCTGGTGCATTCTCATTAACTGGTCAACCATCAGCTTGTGGAACTGCAAGAGAAGTTGGAACATTTGCACATAGATTACCAGCGGATATGATGGTAGCAAATCCTAAGCATAGAACAATTACTGAAAATGCATGGAAAGTTCCAAATGGAACATTAAATCCTGTTGGAAACCAACACATTATGAAAATCCATAGAGATATTGAAGATGGTGTTGTTAAATTTGCATGGGTAAATGTTTGTAATCCATACCAAGATACAGCATCTGCTACTCACTGGATTAAAGCGGCAAGAGAAATGGATAACTTTATTGTAACTTCTGATGGATACCCTGGTATTTCAGCAAAAGTTTCTGACCTTATCTTACCATCTGCTATGATTTATGAAAAATGGGGAGCTTACGGAAATGCTGAAAGAAGAACTCAACATTGGAGACAACAAGTATTACCAGTAGGTGATGCAATGTCTGATACATGGCAATGGGTTGAACTTTCAAAAAGATTTACTGTAAAAGACGTATGGGGTGAACAACCACTAAGAGGTGGAAAAAAATTACCAGACGTAATAGCAGCAGCAAAAGCAATGGGATATACAGAAGATACAACTATGTATGAGATTCTTTTTGCAAATGAAAAAGCAAAATCTTATAAAATAGATTTAGAAGATCCAATTCAAGCTGGATATGACAATACTGATGGTATTGGTGATTCAAGAAATGTGATTGGTTCAGATGGTAAAGTATTTAAAGGATACGGATTCTTTATTCAAAAATACTTATTTGAAGAATACGCAGATTTCGGACGTGGACATGCTCACGATTTAGCTGATTTTGATACTTACCACAAAGTAAGAGGACTTAAATGGCCAGTTGTTGATGGTAAAGAAACTCAATGGAGATTTAATACTAAATACGATCCATACGCTAAAAAATATGGTAAAGATGGAACTGATTTTGCATTCTACGGTACATTAGCAAAAGCATTATCTCAAGGTGATTTATTAGGTGTTAAAGAAAAAGCTAAAAAATCATTAAAAAATAAAGCTAAAATATTTGCAAGACCATATATGGATCCTCCAGAAGTTCCAGATGAAACTTACCCAGTATGGTTAAGTACAGGTAGAGTTTTAGAACACTGGCATTCAGGAACTATGACTATGAGAGTACCTGAATTATATAGAGCAGTACCAGAGGCATTATGTTACATGCACCCTGAAGATGCTAAGAAATATGGTGTTAAACAAGGTGGTTTAGCATGGGTTGAATCTAGACGTGGAAAAGTTAAAGCTAGAGTTGAAACAAGAGGAAGAAATAGACCTTCAAAAGGTTTAGTATTTGTACCTTGGTTTGATGAGAAAGTTTTCATTAACAAAGTATGTGCTGATTATACTTGTCCTCAATCAAAACAAACAGACTTTAAAAAGTGTGCAGTTAAAATTTATAAAGCGTAAATAAGGAGGGTGTATTGTTTTGAGCAATATTAATCCTTCAATTAAAAAAGAGTCAAAAATGAATACTGGTAAAAAAAGTCCTATTAATGATAGAAGAAGATTTTTCCTAACAATTGCAAGAGCTATTGGTCTTGCAGTTTTAGGAGGTCTTACATGGAGTGCATATGTTAGTGAAGTTACAGCAAATAGACTAATATTAAGACCTCCTGGTGCTCTTGAAGAAGAGGACTTTTTAGCAACATGTATTAAATGTGGTATGTGTGTTGAAGCATGTCCATTTGATACATTAAAACTTGCACGTCCAGGTGATAATAAACCTCTTGGTACTCCATTTTTTGAGCCAAGAGATGTTCCTTGTTATATGTGTCCTGATATTCCTTGTGTTCCTGTATGTCCTACAGATGCACTTGATATTTTCTCGGTGCAAAATGACAAAAAAGAACTAGATATAGCTAAAGCAGATATGGGTGTTGCAGTTATTGATGATAATTCTTGTATTGCTTTTTGGGGAATTCAATGTGATGCATGTTATAGAGCTTGTCCTCTTTTAGGAGAAGCTATTAGCATTGAATACACAAAGAATGAAAGAACAGGTAAACATGCATTTATGAAACCAATCGTTCACGCGGACGTATGTACTGGTTGTGGAATGTGTGAAAAAGCTTGTGTAACTGATAAAGCAGCGATTTTTGTACTTCCTAGAGAAGTAGCAGAAGGGAAAGCAGGTGATTATTACATCAAAGGCTGGGACAAAACAGATGAAAAAAGACTTGAAAATGCAACAAGTAAAGAAACAAGAACTGAAATTAGTAAAGATTCTGCATTAGATTCTTTAAATGACTCAGGAGACTTATACTAATGAAAACACTATTAGATAAATATAGATTTTTAATAGCAAGAAGAATCTCACAAGTTTTAATTATGGTTTTATATGTAATTGCGAATGTATATGGAATAAATTTTCTAACAGGAAATTTATCTTCATCATTATTAGCAGGAATTATTCCTCTTAGTGATCCATATGCAGTATTACAAATGTTTGTTGCAGGTGCAGTAATATCAATTGATATTATTGTTGGAGCTTTAATCATTACAATTTTTTATATGACTGTTGGTGGTCGTGCTTTTTGTTCTTGGGTTTGTCCTGTAAATATGATTACAGATTTAGCAAACTATTTAAGAAGAAAACTTGGATTTAATCAAATCCAAAAAAAGCAACCAGCTTCACGAAATATAAGATATTGGGTACTTGCTATTAGTTTAGTTATTTCATTTTTTATGGGATTAGCTGCATTTGAGTTTATTTCACCAATCTCTATGGTTCATAGAGGAATTATATTCGGTTTAGGTTTTGGTTGGGCTGCAATACTAGTAATATTTCTTTTTGATTTATTTGTTTTAAAAAATGGCTGGTGTGGACATGTTTGTCCTCTTGGTGGAGCTTATTCACTAATAGGGAAAACTAGTCTAATTAGAGTTCATCATAATGCACCAAATTGTACAGCTTGTATGAAATGTAAAGAAGTTTGTCCTGAAGTACAAGTTCTTCATATGGTTACAAAAGAATCAATTCCCGTATTAAGTGGAGAATGTACAAATTGTGGAAGATGTATTGAAGTGTGTGATGATGATGCTCTTAATTTTTCAATTAAGAATTTAAAAAAAGGAAAAGATAATGAAGTTAGGTAAATTAACTTTAGCAATTGCTGCAGTAGCAACTTTATACGCTACAACAATGAGTGCTGCAGAAAAGACTGTTAGTGAAGAATCTTTAGGATTAAGAAAAACAACTATTTATAGTGAAAAAGATACTACTGCTGATAAAGTAATGTATGGAACAGATGCAGCAGGTACATCTAAGAAAATCAAAAGAGCATTTCAAGATGCTCCACCAATGATTCCTCATGATGTAGATGGTATGCTACCAATTACTATTAATAATAACCAATGTACAATGTGTCATGAACCTGCAGTTGCAGAATCAATGGGCGCGACACCAATTCCTAAATCACACTTTATGGATTTTAGACCAAAACATAAATTTGATGGGAAACAATTTACAAAATCAATTGATAATATGAAAAATGAAGTTTCAGTAAAACCAATTGAGCAATTAGCAGGAGCAAGATTTAATTGTACTCAATGTCATGCACCTCAAACAACTGGTAAATTAGCTGTAGAAAATGATTTTAAAGCTGCTTATACTAAAAAAGATGGTGAATTTAAATCAAGTTGGGATGAAGTAATCCTTGATGACTTAGATACATTAAAAAAATAAGTTAAAAAATGGAAAGAAGAGAGCTATTTAGCTCTCTTGCTTCTTCTTTTAAAACAAAAGAAAAGCAAGAGATTATTTTAAGACCACCTTATTATAAAGATGAAGAAGTTTTTTTAACAAACTGTATAGAGTGTGATGGAATTTGTGGTACTGTTTGTGAAGAAAATATTATCGTTATAAAAGATGATAAAACTCCAATAATTGACTTTTCCTTAAATGGATGTACATATTGTGATGAATGTGCAATTGCTTGTCCAAATGAAGTTTTATCTATTGAAGATAAAAAGAATATAAATGCTAAAATACAAATAGATATAAGTACTTGTTTAGCATGGAATGATACTATGTGTTTTTCTTGTAAAGATCCTTGTTTTGATGAAGCTATCGATTTTTTAGGTATGTTTAGACCTGAAATAAATGATAACTGTACATCATGTGGATTTTGCATAAAAGTATGTCCAACACAAGCTATAAAAATAATCTAATAAAGGAAAACTATGACTTTTATCAAAGCAGCTATTTTTCTAGTTTTATTTCTTTTTACATTAAATGCAAAAGATATAAATCCAAGCTACACATATTTAGCAAGTGGTGGTATTACAGATCTTGTAATAAAAAATGGTAAGTTATATGTAGCAACAAAAGCATCAAAAGTAGATATTTTTGATATAAACACAAAAGAAAAGATATCTTCAATTACATTACCTAAAATAAAAGATTTTATGGGTGATGAAATTAATTCTAAAATATATAGTGTTGATGTTTTTGAAGATAGTATACTAATACTTTCACAAGGAAGTAAAGGTGGCCGAGCGATCCATCTTTATAAAAATTCAAAGCTTACAGAAATTATTTCTGCTAAAAAAAGAATGTTTATAGCTCGAGCTAAATTTATTAATAAAAGTAAAATTGTATTTTCTTTATTATCTAATGAATTATATTTATACGATTTAGAAAATAAAAAGCAACTATTAGAAACTCAAATATCACAATCTAAATTTTCAAACTTTGTCTTAAGTGAAGATAAAAAACGTATTGTAATTGCTGATGAAAGTGGTATTTTACAAATGCTTGATACAGATACTTTAAAAATATTAGAAGTATTTAAGAAGCAAAATCTTGATAATGTATTTCAAGTTGATTTAAAAAATGATATTATATTAACAGCAGGACAAGATAGAAGAGCAGCTGTTTTTTCAATAAAAGAAAAAACTGCTTATCATAAAGATGCAACATTTCTAATTTATAGTGCAGGTCTTAGTCCTAGTGGAGAGATTGCAGGAATTGCAAGTACTGAAAACAATGAAGTAAAAGTTTTTAATACTAAAACACAAAGAGATTTATCTATGCTAAAAGGTAATAATACAACTCTTACAAATATTGTATTTATAAATGAGAAAGAAGTTTTTGTCACAAGTGATGATGAAAGAATAAATTACTATAAAATTGATTAAGATTAATTGATTAAAACAAAAGGATTATAAAATGAACGTTTCAAGTATTGTAGTGCAAACATTACCAAAGTATCTAGATGAAGTAGTAGAGTCTTTAAAAAAATGTGATGTATGTGATTATCATATGCATGATGAATTAGGAAGAATTATTATTACTATTGAAGGTGCTGGAGTTGAAGAAGAGCTAAAGAAATTAAGAGTAATAGAAGCAATTCCACATGTAGCATCAGCTGATATGCAAATGGCATATAGTGAAGATGAGTTAAGTGCACATATGGAAGTTTTAGATAATGCGGAAGTTGTACCAAAAGTTTTAAATGACGAAGATATAGATCCTAAAGATATAGTTTATAATGGGGATTTAAAAAAGAAAGATTTAGAAGGTTTTGCAAGAACATTTGATAATACAGGAAAATAATCATGGAATATAATTCAAGTAATTTTTTATTAGAAACAATTGTACCAAGTGAAGAGTTAATTGTTTCAAGAACTGATTTAAAAGGTAATATTACTTATGTAAATGATACATTTGCTGAGATTTCTGGATATGAAGCAAATGAACTTATTGGAAATCCTCATAGTATTGTAAGACATCCAGATATGCCAAAAGCTATTTTTAGTGACTTATGGAAAGAATTAGAAACAAAAGGTAAATGGTCAGGTTATGTAAAAAACTTACGTAAAGATCAAGGTTATTATTGGGTTTATGCTGAAATATCTGAAGTTCATAAAGATGGGAAATTAGTTGAATATAAGTCTATTAGAACTCCTATGAGTTTTGAAAAAAAAGTAGAATATCAAGTAAAATATGATCAACTAAAACTAACATCTGGTGAATTAATTCGTCATGTAAGTTATACTGAATATAAGAAATAACAAAAATTACACAAAAATATAGTAAAGTTATAATTATGAAAAATAAATTTATAGTTATAGCTTTATTAGCTCTCTTCTTTACAAACTTAAATGCTTATTCAACACAAATAAAAGCTGCACATGCAATTGGTATTTTTCATGAAAATGGAAAAGGTGAAAATATACAGCATGTAAGAAAAACCAAAGATGATTATAATGGTATATGCTTTAGTAAAATAGTAGTCTTTGGAAAACTAAATAATATCATGCCAAAAGTTAAAATAGGCAACTCACTAGGAAAATTTATAAAAGAAATACCAATTTATAATAAGCATAAAATTAAAATTGCAAAAGAGATAACTTTCAAGCATTATAATGTAACAAAAGGCTATATTGAAGTTAGAGTTGATAAAAAACTGTATGATTCAAAAGTTTTTGTAAAATAAATAGAATATTGATTTATATCATTAATTTACTTTTTTAATCTATGTATAATTACAACATAATAAGAAGCTTTACCTCCTCCCCTCCTTTTAAAATAAAAGTCAAATATAAGATTTTTCACGGTAAAGCTTCTTTTATACTTCCAATTAAATAATCCTCCAATTTATATTTTTTAAAATTCTTTATTAATTTCATTATAATTCTTATTATAATCTATAAATTTCAAAAAAAAATCCTTTCGTAGCATTAAAATAGCATTTTTTATGGTATACTTTTGGCAATAGAAGTTTTATCTATTATCTCTCCTTAGTAAAAAATTACGTAGCTGTAAAATTTTTTCAGGATAAGACTTCTCTTAATTACTCATTATTGTAAAAAATCGAAATTTTTATAATGTTAAAATGATTTTATTTTGAATATATTTAAATACTTTTTTAATAAATAAAATCAGAGTGTGCGGACAAAAAAAAAGGATAAGTTAAATAACTTATCCTTTTTTTTTAACTGATAAATAAATATCTCTTTACATATACTTTTTAAGTACTTCTGGAATTCTTATACTTCCATCTTCATTCTGATAGTTTTCCATAATAGCAACTAGTGTTCTACCAACTGCTAATGAACTTCCATTTAACGTATGAGCTAAGATGTTTTTCTTCCCGTCTTTATATCTAATTTTTGCACGTCTTGCTTGGAACTCTTTTGTATTAGAAATTGAAGAAATTTCTCTATATTTATTTTGTCCTGGTAACCAAACTTCTAAGTCAATTGTTGTAGCTGCACTAAATCCTAAATCACCTGTACATAATTGCATTTTTTGGTGAGGAAGTCCTAATGATGTTAATAAATCACTTGCACAATTTACCATTTTTTCAAATATTTCTTCACTTTGTTCAGGTTTTGTAATAGCAACCATTTCAACTTTATCAAATTGATGTTGTCTTATAAGTCCTCTTGTATCTCTACCTGCACTTCCTGCTTCTTTTCTAAAACAAGGTGTATAAGATGTAAGTAACATAGGAAGTTCTTCTGAAGCTAAAATCTCATCATTTACTAGATTTGTTAATTGTACTTCAGCAGTAGGAATTAAATATAAATCTTCACCTTCAATTTTAAATAAATCATCTTCAAATTTTGGTAATTGACCTGTTCCTTGAAGTGCATTAGAGTTTGCCATAAATGGAACATACCATTCTTCAAAACCTCTTTGTCTATTAAAATCAAGCATATAATTAATTAATGCTCGCTCCATTCTAGCACCCTCACCTTTAAGTGCTGCAAATCTAGACTTAGCTAGCTTTACACCTCTTTCAAAGTCAATCCATTCATTTGGTAAATCCCAGTGTTCTTTTGGTTCAAAAGAGAATTCAGGCTTCTCTCCAATTGTTTCTAAAAGAACATTTTCATCTTCATTTGCACCATTAGGAACACAATCATCAGGAAGATTTGGAACACCAAGTGCTATAGAAGTTAATTCTTCTTCTATACTTCTAACTTCATCTTCTAAAGTCTGTTTTCTTTCTTTTAATTCATTGATATTTGCTTGAAGTGGAGCTATGTCTAAGCCCTCTTTTTTATATCTTCCAAACTCACGTGAAAGTTTATTTTGCTCAGCTGTAACATTTTCCATGTCTTGTCTTTTAAGCTTTGCATTTTCTGAGATAGATTTTAAGTTGTCTAAAATTTCTTGAGCCACGCCTTTTCTTTTTAAAGCGCTCGCCATATTTTCAAAGTCTTTTTGTAGTAGTTTTATATCAATCATCTTTTCTCTTTGTATTTATATTTTTTGCATTATATCTAAAAATTGCTACAAAGAGATTAGATGAGATAAAAATGTTATCCGTTCATTTCCATTTTTATTAGAACTTCACCCTCAACATATTGAGTTTTAAATCTATGTTTTTCACAAAATTCTTCATTCATAACTGTACACATTTCATTTGCTTTTTCTAAAGCTGCATCAATTGTTTCACATTCAGTAACTTGTTCAAAGTCTGAATTTCTAAAACAACCACATGCTCTTTCAACTCTTACTATTGCCATAATATCTCCTTAAAATTTTGCGAATTGTATCATAAACATATTTTAATTACCTTTTAATAATTAATTATATAGCTTTTTATAAAGTTTTGTATAAGATATAAATAAAAAAGATTTTGAATGAAAAATAAATTTTTACCCCTTTCTTTATTGATATTTGTGCTTATCGTAGCTTCATTTTATATAACTTCACAGTTTATTCAACCTCCATCTAAAAAAGAGTTTACTATAGCAACTGGTTCAAAAGATGGTCAATATTATAAAACTGCACTTTTATATAAAGAGATATTAGAAAAACAAAAAGTAAAAGTAAATATCATTACATCAAATGGTTCAATTGATAATTTGAATTTATTAAAAGAAAAAAAAGCTGACATGGCTTTTATTCAAAATGGTATAGACCATGATGTAAGTACTCATAAAATAAAATCTCTAGCTTCAACATACTATGAACCATTATGGATATTTTACAAGAATGAAAAATATACTATGGATTATATAGTCGAATTAACTTCAAAGAAAATATCTATAGGAAAAGAAGGCAGTGGAACATTTGATTTAAGTAGTAAAATATTAAACGATAACAATGTTAATAATACAAATTCAAGTATTCTAAACTATTCTACAAAAGAAGCAAAAGATAAACTTTTAAAAGGTGAAATAGATGCAATGTTTTTAGTTATTTCACCTGATTCTCCTATTATTAAAGAATTATTAGAGAATCCAGATATAAATCTTTTTAGTTTTAAAAGAGCAAAAGCATATAGTAGAAAGTATAATTTCTTAGAACCTATTACTCTTTATGAGGGAACAATAAATTTATATAAAAACCTACCTTCACAAAATGTAAACTTATTATCTACGACTGCAACTTTAGTTGTAAGAGAAGATTTTTCAGAAGAGCTAACAAGACTAATTTTAAAAAGTATCAAAAATATTCATAATAAAAAAACTCTTTTTGAAACAGAAAACCAATTTCCAAATATAGATAATATTACAATTGTTCCTAGTACTGAAGCACAGAGATACTTTGAATACGGGGATACATGGTTAGAAAAAATCTTTCCTTATTGGATTGCATCAAATCTTGACAGATTAAAAATCCTTTTAATCCCTTTACTAACACTTCTAATTCCTTTATTAAAAGGTGGTTTCCCTCTTTATAGATGGAGTATACGTTCAAAAATATATAGATGGTATGATGAAGTTCAAGCATTAGATTTAGATCTTGAGGGACTTGAAAAAGAAGAGTTGAAAAATAAACTTCTAGAAATTGAAGAGTTAAAAAAAGAGATAAAAGAAGAGACAAAAGTGCCTTTATCATATATGGGTGAATATTATGATTTAATCATGCATTTAGAGCTTATTATCTCAAAGGTAAATATAAAAATAAACTCTTATTAATTTTAGCTATTTTTGCTATAATTACAAAAAAAATATAAGGAATAATACTTTGAGAATTTTATCAGGTATTCAACCATCAGGGACATTGCACATAGGAAACTACTTTGGTGCAATCAAAAGAATTATTGAATCACAAAATCAAGGGGAGCTATTTGCTTTTATTGCATCTTATCATGCATTAACATCTGTAAAAGACAAAGCAGTTCTAGAGCAAAATACATTTGAAGCGGCTGTAAACTTTTTAGCATTAGGAATGGATCCAGAGAAAGCAACTTTTTGGGTACAACACCATGTAAAAGAGGTTTTAGAGTTATACTGGTTACTTTCAAATCATACTTCGATGGGATTATTAGAACGTGCTCACTCTTATAAAGATAAAACAGCAAGAGGAATTCAAGCAAATCATGGTTTATTCTCATATCCTGTACTAATGGCAGCTGATATTTTATTATTTGACTCAGAAGTAGTTCCAGTTGGAAAAGACCAAATACAACACGTTGAAATTGCAAGAGATATTGCAACTTCAATTAATCATACTTATAAGCAAGATTTATTTGTATTACCACAATCAAAAGTAGATGAAGTACTAGCAACTGTTCCTGGAACTGATGGTGCTAAAATGTCTAAGTCTTATGGAAATACAATTGATATGTTTAACACAAAAAAGAAAATCAAGAAACAAGTTATGAGAATAGTAACAGATTCTAAAGAGCTTGATGAAGCAAAAGAATGGGAAAATTGTAATATCTATAAATTATCTGAATTATTTATGAATGAAGATGAATTAAAAGAATTACAAACAAGATATGCAACTCCTGGTGAAGGTTATGGACATTTTAAACTAGCTTTATTAGATAGTATGACTGAATATTTTGCACCTTATCAAGAAAAAAGAGAACATCTCTTAGCAAATCCAAAAGAAGTACATGAAATACTTGCTTATGGAGCCCAAAAAGCATCTAAAATTGCACAAGAAAAAATGAGAATTTTAAGAGATGTAGTAGGATTAATATAAAAGAGATTTTCTCTTTTATATCCTTTATAAGAAGTATTAAACTTCTTTTACTGTTATAACATTAGAGATATTTTTAGAAATATTCTCTACTCTTGACTGCCAAAGTTTACCAAAATTTAATTTTTCAGTTTCATCTGCATTACCTTGAACACATTTTTGCATTAAAGCTTGCATAGATGGATCAAATTGAATTGAGCTTGGATCATAAAATACGTCAACACTTTGTTTTGTATCTACTCTTGTAAATCTTGCACTTGCATCATTAATATCTTGTTCAAATTTTAAAAGATAATTACGGTCATATTTTCCTGCAATTCCTTTAAAACCATTATTTGTACAAGCACCTGTAATATTCATAGCAACATTCCCAATAACACCTGCAACTGCTTCACTTTGTCGTTGTGAAAATGAAACTTCAACTTCACCCCTTTTTGCAGGTTCATTAGAATATAAAGCTTTTAAAGCTTCTAAATTCATAAGATAAGCGCCTAAAACTGTAGGACAAGAATGCCCTGCACCTTTTACAATATCTAAATATGAAATTTCATAAATTCCATCTTCAAATGTTCCTAAAAATGATGATAATTCATCTTGTACTTTGATTGTTTCAATTTTATTATAAAAATCTGGATAAGTCATTATTTTGTGCCTTTTTATTTAACACAAAATTATAAATAGTTTTGTGTTAGTTAGTTTTTTTGCATATAAAGATTAATTTATCGGCGTCTTCATCACTATGTAAATTAAACTCTTTTATCTCTTGAATTTCGAAATTGCATTTTTTTAACAGTTTTGTTAAAAACTCTTTTGAGTGGTATTGCTGTATTATTGAGTCACTTGTCTTTGTATATAAATTATCTTTATTTTTTTCAAAAAGTGTTAAATCTGTTTGAAGTTTTTCATTTTCAAAAACTGCATCAATACCAATAAATTTATCTTCTAAATCTATTGTAATACAACCTTGTGCAATATATTCAAATCCAAAGTGCGAGTTTACATCAAATACAAAATATCCGCCTTGATTTAAAACAAGATTTGTTTCTTGAATAAACTGTTCTAAGTCTTCACTTGAAATGTAATTTAATACATCAAAAATAGCAGTTGCACAATCAAATTTTTCTTCTACTTCACTTAAAGCAATTGCTTGAGCATTTAAGTTTTTAGCTTCACATACTTTGATTTGTTCTACACTTAAATCAATACCAAAGGCAGTTTTTTTATTAATTTTTAAATTATCTAAAAAGTATCCTTGACCACATCCAATATCAATGATATTATCAAGTTCATTTACCATCACAAACTCCATAAACTGTTTGTGAAGAGAATAAACCTCATCTTCAAAGTCTAAGTAAGGTTCAATCTTTGAATATAGTTCTAAACCCATTATAGTTGTGCTTCAATCTTTTCTTTTAAGTCTAAAATTAAATCTTTTTTAGCATAAAACGAGTTTTTATTTGCAATTAAATGTGCGCTACTTTCCATAATTGTAGGACCTACTTCAAGTCCATTTTGCTTCATTGTCTCACCAGTTTCAACAATATCAACAATACAATCAGAAAGATTAACAAGTGGTGCTAATTCTATTGAACCATATAGTTTGATAATATCAACTGCCATTGCTTTTTCTTCAAAATATTTTTTAGCAATTACTTCATGTTTTGTAGCAACAGTAATTTTACTTTTAGTCATATCAAGTTGTTCACCCTTTCTTAAACCAAAAGCAACTTTACATCGACCTAGTTCTAAATCAAGTAATTTAATTAAGTCGTACTCTTTTTCTTCTAATACATCAAGTCCTACTACACCTAAATCAGCAGCACCATGCATTACATAAGTTGGTACATCTTGATTTCTTACATTTAAAAATCTAAATCCAGCTTTTTCAAGTATAAGTTTTCTATCTTCAAAAACAAACTTTTCATCAAAAGCCTTTTCAAATTTTTCTAATGTTTCTTTAGCAATTCTTCCCTTAGGCAATGCAATTGTTAGCATCAATAATCCTTTTCATATTTTCAAATATTAAATCTTTTTTATATATACTATTTTTAAAATAGCCACTTAAAACTAGTCCATCACCACCTGTAAATATAATATTCTTATTTTTAGCAACTTCTTTGATTGGTAAAATGATAGATTTCAACATAGCATATTGTATGGCATCTTTTGTTTGAAGCGGTATTTTATCTAAATTTATATCTTTTTCAAAATCAAATTTTAGTTTTTTTGAAATTTTTGGGTAAGCTTTTATAAATGCGCTCATTCCAAGTAATATAAATCCACCTTTATGAATACCTTTTTTCATTACATCAACTGTAATTGCACTTCCTGCATCTACTATAACTGCATCTTTTACAAAAGCACAAGCAAGAGCTCTATCAATTCCTTGACCCTTATATTCTGTTTTAAAATTTAAATATTTTTTTATATTAATTGCACTTGGATTTGAAGCAAGTAGTTTCTTTGTTGCTTTTTCATTTACTGATACGAAAAGTATCTTCTCTTTAAACTTTGGTATATCATCTTTTAAAGAATATTTCTTATGTTTTTTTCCAATTAAAAAATGAAAAGTTGTATTACCAATATCACATAAAATCAATATAAACACTCCATTTATTCTCTTTTAAATATGCCTTTGCTTTTGAGCATAAAGGAGAAGAGATTAATAATACCTTTTTCTTAAAGTTATGGTCAAGATGAGAAGATAATGTTTCACAAAGAGCCATTAAATCATCTGCATTTTTTCTTAAAAATCTACTTTTTGCATCAACAATAAAAATTGCATAAAACTCTTTTTTTACAGAAGTTGCATGATATATGCCTATTTTTTTTCTTGAACCTATCTCTTTTGGAGTAGTTTCATTTATTTGTTTAAATATAATATCTTTTTTTGTAAAATAATTTGTTAATTCTTTCAATTTTTGCCTTTATATAAATGCGATTATAACTAATTAAATCTTTTATTTTAGGCTTAATGTAAATTCTTTATTTTTTATACTCAAATATCATACAAATCTAACAAATTCTTGATAATATATCAAAAAAATTAATAATGAAAAAAATATGAAAAAAATCACTTACGAAGAACAAACAAAAATCACAAGAGCTATTATAAAAGCAGCAGTTTTAATGTTGGAATTTGGAGCAGAAAGTAAACTTATTGAAGAGACTGCACAAAGACTTGGAAATGCATTAGGAATAGACTCTGTTGAAATGTCACTAATACCCTCTGCAATAGTACTAAGTACTCTTAGCAATAATCAAACACAATCTGTTACCACTACAAGAAGAGCACATCATAAACCTATTAATATGTCTATTGTTTGTGATGTTCAAAAAATGTGTCACAATATAGAAAAAGAGAACCAAGATGTTGACTTTATTTTTAAAGCACTAAAAGAGATACAGCCTAATTATTATAACAGATGGTTAGTAATGTTTATGGTTGGTTTATCTTGTGCTTCATTTGCCTATTTAACAGGTGGAGATATCTCTGCATTTTTTATAACATTTATAGCATCAACTTTAGCTATGTTTACAAGACAAGAGTTAGCAAAAAGAAAGTTTGTAATGATTATAACTTTTGCATTTACAGCTTTTGTAGCAACAATAGTTGCAGGACTATCACAAATATATGAGTTAAGTTCAACTCCTAATGTTATTCTTTCAGCTAGTGTAATTCTTTTAGCTCCTGGTTTTCCTTTTGTAAACTCTGTTTTAGATGCAGTAAAAGGTTATCTTGCAATGGGTTGGGGACGTTGGATGCAAGCTGTTTTACTAACAGTAGCTACTTCAATAGGAATTATTTTAGCTCTTGCATTATTAAGTTTAAAAGGATGGTAGTTATGATTACTGAATATATTTTAAATGCAATCTTTGCAGCAATACCAGCTCTTGGATTTGCTATGGTTTTTAATGTTCCAAAACATGCTCTTATTTATTGTGCATTTGGCGGAGCTATTGCATATACTTCAAGAATTATATTACAAGACTTAGATGTACCCTTAGAACTAGCAACATTTTTAGCTTCTACAATTATTGGAATAGTTGCACTTTATTGGTCTAGAAAATTTATAATACCAAGACCTGTTTATACTATTGCATCAATTATTCCTTTACTTCCTGGAACATTTGCCTTTTCTGCAATAATAAATTTAATAGAGATGAACGCTCATGGAGTTACACCTGAATTAATCAATCTTTTTATTGAAAATGGATTAAAAACAATTATAATCTTAGGTGGAATTGGGTTAGGATTAGCATTCCCATCACTGTATAATATTAGATATAACAGAGCAATTAGTTAAGAAGGCTAAAAAACCTTAGCCTTTACTACATAAATAGTGATCAAATACAAAACTGATATAATATCATTTGAATAAGGAATAAAATGAATATTAATATAAAAGAGTTTATTAAATCACTAAATCTAATATTTTATGAATTTGATAGTAAAGAAAATAGTTTAATTAAAGATGTTGATTACTCTAATAAACATACAAAACTAGAATTTTTTAAAATTACATATTATTTATCAAAAGAGAGAATTCCCTTTAATGTAGTTAAAGATAAAACAATTACTTTTAAAGAAACTAGTTTTAATATAAAAGAAAAATTCTCAATATTTATTGAAAATTTCAAAAACAATAGTAAAAATATTTTTTTACTAAACGATAAAAAAGTGCAGTGGGCAAAAAATATACCTTTATTTAAAATCACTTTTATAAATAAAGAGATAGATTTTACTAAATATGATGCTATTGTATTTACTTCAAAAAATGCAATTAAAGCAATCAATTCAATTAATAAAAATTGGAAAAAAATCCCTTCGTATGTTATTTCAGAGCAAACAGCAAAACTAGTAAAAGATTTAGATGGAAAATTAGAGTATATAAGCAAAACAAAGCACGGTAATGAATTTGCATATGAAATATTAAACTTATTAAAAGGCAAAAAAGTTTTATATTTAAGAGGAGAAGAAATAGTATCTGATTTTTTAGAAATTATGAAAGACAATAGTATTGATTGTAAAGATGAGATTATTTATAAAAATAGTTTTAATGAAAAAGTTAAAAAAGTTAAAATTCCTAAAAATTCTAAGATTATCTTTACTTCTCCTTCAACAGTTAAATATTTTTTTAAAATATTTTCTTGGGATAAATCTTATAAAGCAATATCTATTGGGAAAACAACAGCACAATATATCCCTAAAGATATCAATACTGTTATTGCAGATAATACTTCCTTTAAGTCTTGTGTTAATAAAGCACTTGAAACAAATTAAAAGTATCTAGGGCTTACCTAAAAGCTAAGCTATTTATCAATAAGAGAGGTTATCTCTCTTATTAATTAATTCCTCTTGCTCCTATATTTCCATATCTATGGTATGAGTGAGAAATAGATTGTTCAATAAAGTAATTAAGAAGTTCTAATCTTCCCTCCATCATAGGAGTTTGTCTTACTATAAATGTTAATGATTTAGAAGCTTCCTTAAACACTAATGCTGACACTTTTGAAATATCAGAATAGATAACTCTATCATACTTACTAAGTGTTTTTATCATCTCTTTTTCTGTTTGAGAAATTAGACTATCTCTACTTGTAAATAACTCTTTTGCATTTTCTAAAAATGACTTAACTAACTCATTATTCTCAATTGAAACTTTAAAATGAACACCGGAAACTCTTGCTGCTATTATTCTTGAAACTGTTTCAAAAATTGTATCGTCACTTGATACTCTAATTAATACATTATCTAAGGGAATATATTTAAAGTGGTTATCTTCACCTCTAACATTTGCATAATCTTTTTCTTTTGAAAACTCATTTTCAAAGTTCTCGTAGTATGACTGTAATGCTATTTCTAGTTTTTCAAAATCTTGCTTTTCATTTTGCGTATTTTTACAATTTTCAATAAACTGTGTTAATTCTGTATTGTATTTTTTAGCTGTTTTAGGACTTGTTTTTTCATTTATATCTACGAACTGTGTTATATAATTATAGAAACCTGCTTTTCTACCAGCACCAATTGCTGATTTTCCCATTCCACCAAAAGGTTGTCTTAAAACAATTGCACCTGTTGTTCCTCTATTAACATAAAGGTTACCAGCTTTTAGATTTTCTTTCCAATATGTAACTTCTCTTTCATCTAAAGATTCAATTCCTGAAGTCAATCCATATCCAGTATCATTTACAATTTTTACTGCATGTTCTAAGTCACTAGCTCTCATTACTGCTAATACTGGTCCAAATAACTCATTCATATGAATAAAACTACCCTCTTCTACACCCCATTTAATTGAAGGTTTTAACATATATGGATTATTGTTTTCATATGATGGTTCTACTGCCCAAGTTTCATTGCCCTCAAGCTGGTTTAATGCCTTTTCAAGGTTACCACCTACTTTATTTGCTAGTGTTCCAATTCTATTTTTAAAATCCCAAATAGAACCTACATTCATTGAAGTTGCAGTATCAATTAAAGCTTTTTTAAATCCCTTATCATTATAAACCTCATCTTCTAAAACTAAAAGTGAAGTTGCTGAACATTTTTGACCTGAATTTCCAAAAGCACTTTGACATACATTTTTAACAGCTTGTTCTCTATCGGCCATATTTGTAACTATTGTTGCATCTTTTCCACCAGTTTCAGCACTTAAGAATAAGTCATTTCTAGTTTCCATCATAGTAGCCGCTGTATCTTCTCCACCTGTTAAGATTAAGAAATCAATATCTTTATTAGGAATTAAATGTTCACCTGCTAAAGCTCCTGGACAAGGTAAAAATTGTAAAGTATTTTTTGAAACTCCAGCATCCCAAAAACACTTACACATTTCATAAGCACATAAAGCAGCAACTGAAGCTGGTTTAATAATTACTGTATTTCCTGCAGCTAAAGTAGAAGCCACTCCTCCAACTGGAATAGCAATAGGGAAATTCCAAGGAGGCACAACAACTCCTACACCTTTTCCTTTTAACTCTAAATTTTCATAAGACTCAAAATGTCTTACTGCATGAGAATAAAACTCTACAAAATCAATTGCTTCTGAAACTTCTACATCTGTTTCTGTAAATACTTTTCCAACTTCAGCACCTGCAATACCTATTAAATCATCACGTCTTTCTCTAAATTTGATAGCTACATCTTTTAAAATATAATGTCTTTGTGAATGTGTTAAGTCTCTCCACCCATCAACATCCTCTTTTGCTACTTCAACTGCTCTTTTAATATCTTCTTCATTAGCTAAGGCAAATCTACCAGCAAGTACATTATCTTCAAACTGTGATTTATCAATAGCATCGTAAATCTTACGCTCACCTATTAAATCCTCTCCACCTACAACTACAGGAGCAATTGTATGAATAGTATCTGAAGAGTGTTTCCATTTTTTTACAATATTTCTAGCCCATTCATGATTTTTTGGAAGTACGAAATCAGTATCAGCTTCTGCTTTGTAAGAGTTTGTATCAAATGATGATTTTTCAAATTCATCCCATTTCTCATCTAATCTATTTTGTGTTCTTTTTGCACCTACAAATGAAGTTTTCTCCGCTTCAAAAGATTTAATAAATAACTCTTTTTGCATATTCCAATTTTTTGAACCAACTGTTAATCCAAATGAATATCTAATAAAGTTATTAGGACCTGTATTTTCATCAAGACGTCTTACTAAATATGCAATTGCATTTGTAAACTGTTCTTTTGCAGCTGTTGGTGCATATAAAACTACTTCTTTTGAAATCTCTTTAATAGCAAGTCTTGCTGATTCACTCATTCCCTCAAGCATCTCTAAACTATGATATTCACCTACATTATTATCATTTGCTAATTGAGTAGCATAAGCTAATTCAAATAGGTTATGTGATGCCGTTCCTATATGCATATAAGGAGCATTCTCTTTTTGTAAAGCATATCTTGCCATTCTTTTATAGTTTGAGTCAGTATCTAATTTTTCAGTATAAGTAACCATCTCCCAATGTTTTTGAGAAGCTTCAGTTTCTTCCATCTCCATATTAGCACCCTTAACAAGTCTAAACTTAATAGGAGCACCTCCATTTTCAACTCTTTTTTTAGCCCAATCACATAAATCTTTTTGAACATTAAATGAATCTGGTAAATATGCTTGAAGAACAATTCCTGCATAAAAATCTTTAAACTCTGGCTTTTCAAGTGTTTTTTTAAATACTGCAACTGTTATATCTAAATCTCTATACTCTTCCATATCTAAATTTATAAATTTATTTGATTTAGTACCATTTGGTGCAATATAAGGATATTTAACAGCTTGAGCATAAATTTGTGTTAATTTCTCAACTAAAACTTCAACCGTATGGTCAAAATCAAGTGCTGAGATTTGAGAAAAGATTGTAGAGATTTTAATAGAGATATAGTCAATATTTGGGTTTGAAAGGGCTTTTAGATATTTTTCCATTCTCTCACTAGCTTCTTCTTCACCAAGTACTACCTCACCAATTAGGTTAAGATTTACTCTAGTACCCTCTTTTCTTCTCATTGTTAAGTGTTTATTAAAAGGCTCTTCTTCTCCTTTAATAACTACTGTTTTTGTATCTTCTCTAATTTGGTCTACAAATAAAGGAACTGATAGATTAGGTAAGTATTTACCAAAGTTTTCAAATAACCATAATAGTGTCTTGTCTTTAGTTGTAAAAAAGTGTGCCATTCCATGTTTTTGTAATAAAAATATGATTTGATTTGCAATTCTTGCATTTGATTCACATCTGAAACATTGGTCCATAAGCTCAATTAATAATGCTTTATCTTTTGGATGTTCAAGCATTTTATTCATCTTTACATAAAATTCTCTATCCCAATCACTTACTAGTTGTGTAGCTCTGTTTTGCCATTTTTCTGCTAGTTTTATTGATGAATTTATTAATTCTTGTTCATTTTTCATCTTTTATCCTTAAAATTTATTGTTTTTTAAATCAATTTTAAGTAGCTTAAGAGCGCACGCTTTTAAATGTGCTCAAGAGGGAAGGAACCGCCAAGTTTGTCCCTCTTACTACTTTTAAATACTTTTCTTCATAAATATTTATTTAATGTTTTTTTCCTAAATAGGCTTCTTGTATTGTTTTAGAGTTTAACAACTCATCAGCTGTACCCTCATGCGTAATTTTTCCAACTTCAAGAACATAAGCTCTATCAGCTAACTTCAATGCTGCTTTCGCATTTTGCTCTACTAATAAAACAGTTACTCCTGTTTGAGCAATCTCTTTTACTGCTTTAAAAATTCCTTTAATTAAAATTGGAGCAAGTCCAAGTGATGGCTCATCCAAAATTAATAGTTTTGGTTTAGACATAATTGCTCTACCAATTGCCAGCATTTGTTGCTCACCACCAGAAAGCGTTCCTGCAAGTTGCTTTCGTCGCTCTTTTAATCTTGGAAGAATGTCATAAATCCATTCTAATGTCTCTTTATCATGATCTTTTAGTGTATAAGCACCCATCATAAGGTTTTCTTCTACTGTTAAAATTCCAAAAACTCTTCGCCCTTCAGGAGAGTGAGACATTCCAAGACTTACAATGTCATGTGCTTCACACTTTGTAATATCATTTTTATCAAAAACAATACTTCCTGATTTTGCTTTTAAAAGTCCAGAAATAGTTTGTAAAGTCGTAGTTTTTCCAGCACCATTAGCACCTAAAATTGTTACAACTTCTCCACGTCTAACTGTTAAAGATATACCTTTTATTGCTTCAATTGCTCCATAAGATACATGAAGGTCTTTTATATCTAATAATATTTCATTATTAACCATTATTCATCCTCCTCATCATCTGTTCCAATATAAGCTTCAATAACTCTAGGGTCACTTTGTACAAATGATGGTTCACCTTGAGAAATCTCTTTACCAAAATTAATAACAGTTATATAATCAGTTAATTTCATAACCATTTCCATATCATGTTCAATCATCATAATTCCAAGACCCATTTCTTTAATCTTTAAAATGATATTTGTTAACTCTATTGTTTCATTTTCATTAAGTCCAGCTGCTGGTTCATCTAAGATTAAAATCTCAGGATTAGCAGCAAGTGCTCTTGCCATTTCAATTTTTCTTTGATTTCCATATGATAAATCACCAGCTGGAGTATTTGCATATTTTGTTAAGCCAAAAAAGTCCATAAGTTCTTCAACTTTTTCCCAATGTTTCTTTTCATCAGCTCTATAAGCAGATGTATGAACGATTGAATGGTACCATTTTTGCTTTGACTTAGTATGAGTTCCTGCAATTATATTTTCAGCAACACTCATCTCTTTAAATAGTCTAATATTTTGGAATGTTCTTAAAACTCCTCGTTGAGCAATTTTATGAGGCTCCATACCAGTAATATCTTCACCTTTATATTTAATGCTTCCTTCTTCAGGAGTGTAAATACCTGTAACACAGTTAAAAAGCGTAGTTTTACCAGCTCCATTTGGACCAATGATTCCATAAATTTGACCAGGTTTTACTTTAATAGTTAGATCATCAATTGCAACTAAACCATGGAAAAACTTTGAAACATTTTCAATTTCTAATACATATTCCATTATTTACTCCCTTCTGATTTTCTTGCTTTTAAAGCTTTTTCTTTAAGAAATTTTGGAATATTTCCAAACTTCGCTGGCCACACACCATTTGGTCTTAATATCATTGTTAATACCATAGCTGCACCAAAGATTAAATATCTTGATTCTTTAAATTCTGTAAATAACTCTGGCAATACAAACATTACAAATGTTCCTATAATAATTCCAGGAAGTGAAGCTGATCCACCTACAAGTACAATAGCAAAGAACATAACTGATTGCATAAAGTTAAATGACTCAGGACTTACAGCTGAATACTGAATAGCAAACACACTTCCAGCAGCTCCAGCAATCGCAGCTCCTAAAGCAAAAGCAAATAGTTTATAATATGAAACATTTATTCCCATAGATTTAGCAGCTATTTCATCTTTATGAATATAGTATAAAGCTCTTCCATAAGCTGAAGTATCTAGGTTTCTTATAATTAGTAATGTAAGAACTAATAAACCAAATGCTAAATAATAAATTGCTGTATCTGAAAATAATTCATAACCAAAGATTCTAACTACATCAATACCAAAAATACCATTTGGACCACCTGTTAAACCAAATACATCATTTGATAAAACTTGTTCAAATATGATATTAAATCCAATAGTTGCAACTAATAAATAATCACCTCTTAAATGAATAATTGGACCAGCTAGTAAAATTGAAAATATAGCTGGAATTATGATTGCAAAAGGAATAGTTGCAATAATTTCTAAACCAAAATGTACATTTAAAATAGCAGTTGTATATGCTCCCATTCCAAAGAAGATTGCATGACCCATATTAAAAATACCAGCACGACCTAAAATAATATCTTGAGAAAAAGCAACTACTGCAAATACTAAAAATGTAATACCAATACTTAACCAAGCAGAATCAACTATAAATGGAAAAACTGCCATAACTACTATAAATAAAGTAGCAATTCCTGTAGTTTTATTCATTATACTTTCTCCGCTGTTTTTTCACCAAGAAGTCCAGTTGGTTTTACAATTAAAATTACAATTAGTAAAATAAAAGTAAATGTTTCTGCCCATTCTGTTGAAATATAACCTGAAATCATTGCATTAAATAATCCAAGTAAAAGCCCACCTAGCATTGCTCCTGGAATTGAACCAATACCACCTATAATTGCTGCAATAAAAGCATTTAAACCATAAAGCCATCCCATATCAAATGTTAGACCTCGGTAATACATACCAATAAACAGACCACCAATTGCACCTAACATAGAACCTACAATAAATATAATCATAATAATTCTATTAACATTAATTCCCATTAATTTTGCAGCATCTTGATCAATTGCAGTTGCTCTAATTGCTGTACCCATTTTTGTTTTATTAATAAAAATATATAATGAAACCATTAAAACAGCAGATAGTGCTAAAATCACTAATTGTGTAAATGAAATAATTACTCCACCAAAGTTCCAAGATGTTGAGGGGAATACATCAGCAGGGAAAATCTCCATATTTGGTCCCCAAATTAACATAATTCCATTTTGAATAACAAGTGAAGCTCCAAGTGCTGAAACAACAGCACTTAATCTTGGTGCCGTTCTTAAAGGTCTGTATGCAAGACGCTCAAGAAGAACACCCACAAAAGCCACCACAATTGCTGTTAATGAAAATACTATTACAATATTCACTAAAGACAATGCATTTGAACCATAAAATTGAGTAAAAATAGTAAGTCCTACATAAGCAGAAAAGGCAACAAGGTCACCGTGTGCGAAGTTGATTAACTTCATCACACCGTAAACCATTGTATAACCTAAGGCTACTAATGCATACAAACTTCCTACTGTTAAACCATTGATTAACTGTTGAAGAAAAGTATCCATATTTGTCTATCCCTTACTTATTTTACTACTTCTTTAGTACCATCATTTTTCATATTATATACAACAAATTTAGCACCTACTCTTTCACCATCTTCTCTAATGTTAAATGGTCCTGTAATTCCTGGGAAATCTTTCATTGTAGATCTAATATAATCAGAGATTTTTTTAGTATCAAAAGATTTAGTTTTTTCAACACCTTCAATAACAGCTCTTAATCCATCAGCATTTGTAACAGGCCAAATTGATGGAGGGTCCATTTTAAATCTAGCTTTATATGCCGCTAAATATTTTTTAGCTTCAGGATATGGTAAAATTTCTGGAGTTGGAAAGTTAATTAAAACTGTACCTTCAGCTGATTTTCCTGCTAATTTAACAAAATCAGGGTTATCATTTGAATCTCCACCAACAAAGTCAGCATCAATTTCTAATTGCTCTTGTTGTGCACGGATAAGTCCACCATCAGTATAGTAACCTGAGTAATAAATAACATCTGGTTTCATTGCTTTAATTTTTGTTAAAACTGCTGTAAAGTTTTGAGTTCCTGATTTAACTTTTCCTCTAAAGATTACATTCCCGCCAAGTGCTTTTGTAGATGCTTCAGTTGAATCACCTAGTCCAGCAGAATAAGAAGAGTAATCAGATAAAACAACAATTCTTTGATATTTTTTTACATTTACAAAGTAATCAGCTGTAAAATCACTTTGTGATGAGTTTGGAAATGAATTTCTAAAGAAAGTCCAGTATTTTTTAGAAATTAAAGAATCACTTGTACCATCAGAAGTTTGTAAAACTTTGTTTCTATAGTATGTAGTTTGAGCAGCTTCTGTTGCTCCTGAAGTATAAGAACCAATTACAGCAAATACACCCTCATTTACTAATTTCTTAGCACAAACAGCAGCTTTTTGAGCTTTAGCTTCATCATCACAAGTAACAACTTCAATTTGTTTACCTAAAAGTCCACCAGCTGCATTTTTTTCATCTACAATTAACTTAACAAAGTTTTCAATACTTTGACCTTCATTTGCATACTTACCAGTAATTGGCGCTTGAACACCTATCTTTACAGTATCTGCAGCAACTAGTGAACTAGCAACTACCGCACTTAGTGCTAAAGCACCTGTTAATTTTTTAAAATTCATATTTTCTCCTTAGTTTGAATTAAATTTCTTATATTATTTAAACCGTTGGTTCAATAATATAACACCCAACACACCATTCGCCAACATTATCAATCTTGTTAATATCGCCTCCTTTAAAACTTGATTTTAAATTTTTATGTGAAGCTACAATCTTATTGAATGCTTCAATAATTTCTTCTAATCTTTTTTCACTCTTTTTTCTTGCTGTATTTGAAATATCCATATAAAAAGCAAAAACTCCATAATCTAACGTTGATTCGTCTTGTTTCTCTCTTTGAAGTAATTTACACATTAATTCAATGTCGTCTTTATACTCAGTTTGTGCATTTCTTACACCATTTCTTATACTCATAATTACTTTTGAAATAGAATCATTATCACTTTTGTGAACAAACCTTTCATCTAGTGTTAAACAAATTACATCTTGAGCAATATTATTTTCTGCCATAAACCACTTAAATGCATCTCTTTTAGGAAGAGAACATCTTAATATATCAGCAATTGTTGCATCAATAAAAATTTCCGGAGAAGGACTTAGTTTTGCTATTTCTTGAGAGACATGTATAGTCAAGAATTTTGGAGGTGCGTATGATAAATATATATCATCAGCAGTCCAAAAACTGTAATTTGACTTTGCAGTTTTAATACCTGTTAAAACTGCTTCTACTACTTCATCTTGAGATGGAAAATTATTCATTATTATCTCCAACAAAATTTTCATCAACTTCATCTAAAATACCACTTTCAAATAAAATATCTTCAATCAGTTTATTTTTAGAAATATTTAAAGATGTAGATAAAACTAAAAGTGCAGTATCCAATCTTTTATCAATCTTTACAGTAAGTTGAGAAACTTCTCTTTTATTACTTTTTAAGTGATTATTTATAACTTTTTGTATAACTGTTCTTTTATATTTTTGCTTTGCCATTTTTATAACTTTTTATGTGTATTTTTTAGTACTACTTAAAGTAGTACCTTTTTTTCTTTAATCATTATTTCACAGTGAAACTTAATTAAAACTTAATATATTAGCTTAAATTGTCTAAAAATTACGCAATTTTACAAATAAATTGCAAATGCTATTTTAATGCTATTTAACTAGCTTTTTTAAGGAATTTGTATTTATTTTGAAAGTTTAGATTGCTGGATAATTAATCCAAAAATAATTGTAGTAAGTCCAACTACTGTAGATATGTAAATTTGTTCACCAACAATGAAATAAATAAATACTAAAGAGATAAAAGGAGAGATAAAAATAAGATTTGCAATTTTAGATGTAGATTCAGCGCTTTGCATAGCTTTTAACCAAAAAAGAAAAGTAAAACCCATTTCAAAGAAACCAACATATATAGCAGCTCCTAAGCCATAAACTGAAGGTAGTACTAAATCTTGTGTAAAAATAAAATAGGTAATCAAAATAGGTGTTGCAATTAAAAAATTTGAAAATAATCCTACAACTGGGTCAACTTTTGATTTAGTATTAAAAATCCAATACATAGACCATAAAACAGTTGAAAGAAGAGCTAGCAAAACCCCATCTATATTAGAAAAATTTAATGAAAAAGGTTCACCTTTTGTAGATATAATTAAGACACCAAAATAACAAATTATTCCTGCAACAATATCAGATATTGTTAATTTTTGCTTTAAAAATATTACTGAAAAAAAAGCCAACATTAAAGCCCAAGTATAATTAATAGCTTGAGCTTCTTGTGCAGGAAGAATATCATAAGCTTCAAACAAAACAAGATAATATAAAAAAGGATTAATACTAGCTAATAGTAAAACTATTTTAAAATTGTTTTTAATATGTATTTTTACTAGATTAATTTTCTTCTGATAAATAATAATAGTTAATAAAATCAAAGTTGAAGTAATAGAAGCATAAAAAACTAGCTCAAAAGGCTTTAAATATTCAAGGGCAACTTTAAAAGCTGTTGCAACTGTAGACCAAAAGAAAATAGCAATTAGTGCATATTTATATGCTAATTTTTGAGACTTGATAGCTAAGCCTTTTTATAAAAAGTTTTTATGAATTTTTATTGTTTTTTTTAATTTTTGAATAGTACCAAAATCCAATAATTGCTAAACAGATTAAAATTCCCACAATTATATATCTTAAGTACTCTTTTATTAAAGCTTCATTATCACCTAAATAATATCCCAAAAGTGTTAAAATCACTACCCATATTGCTGCACCTAAAGTAGTATATATTGAAAATGTTAATAAATTCATTCTAGCAAGCCCTGCTGGAAAAGATATATATTGTCTTACTGCTGGAATTAAACGCCCTGAGAAAGTTGAAATATGTCCATGTGATTTAAAAAACTCTTCCATTTTTGAAATTGTTTCTTCTTTAATAAAAAAGTATTTCCCATATTTAACTAAAAAAGCTCTTCCGAATTTAACTGCTAAAAAGTAGTTAAAAAGTGCGCCAGTTAGTGAGCCAGCAACTCCTGCAAAAATAGCAAAATATATATTCATTTCACCCTTATATGCTAAGTAACCAGCTGGAACCATTACAACTTCTGAAGGAAATGGAAAGAACGAACTTTCTAAAAACATCATGATAAATATACCTGTATAGCCTAAACTACCAACAGTATCTACAACAAAGTTTACAATATCATGAAGCATTAAATACCTTTATTAAATTAAGTTCTTCCATTTTAAAATAGAATCATTTATAAGTTGGAATATCTCTTTTTCACTAGGAGCTGTTTCATCAAAATAATCAGAAACAATTTTTAATATATAAAACTCTTGAATATTTTCTTTACATGTTTGTCTAAAGAACTCTGCTTGCTTATCAACAAGTAATGTTTCTAAATCTTTATCTGTTTCTAAAGCTTTTTCTACTGTAGTAACATTTGCAAAATTAAGTCCATTGATAAATCGATTAGTACAAAAAAGTGTTCCTAGAGCAATTGATCCATCACTGCACGAGGCAATACTTAAATCAAAAGCTTTAGAGATTTGGAAGTTTTTGAAAATATAATTTAAAGAGTCTAATATTTCTTCTTTACTTACACCAGAAACTATAAGTATTAAATCATCATTAGAATAAATCGTATTTTCAATTGGATTAGTTAATTTCTCTAAATTAAAGAAATCAACTATAGGTTGTGCTTCTATTAAAGAAGTAGTGTGAATTAATATTTTTGACATATTAATTAACAATAGAGCCTAAACTCTAAAGTTTTACTATCTTTTAAGTTCTTTAATTCTTGCAGCTTTTCCTCTTAATCCTCTTAAGTAATGTAATTTAGCTCTTCTTACTCTACCTCTTCTTAATACTTCAAAAGTTTTAATTGAATCAGAGAATAATGGGAAAATTCTTTCAACACCAACAGAGTTAGCACCGATTTTTCTTACGTTAAAAGTTGCAGAAACACCTTCACCATGTCTTGCAATTACGATACCTTCGTAAGTTTGAACTCTCTTTTTTTCACCCTCTTTAATCTCAATACCAAGTCTTACTGTATCTCCTGCTCTAAATAAAGGGATCTCTTTTGACTCTGTTTGTGCAGTTTCGAAACTAGCAATATATCTGTTTTTCATTGTTTTTCCTTGTTAGGTCTATAATATTTTGTCTTACAAATTGACATCTGGTTTTTTAAGTCGGAAATTTTACTATGATTTCCCTTTAAAAATTCTTTAACCACACTTAAATTTTGGAAAACTTCAGGTTTAGCAAAAGATGGAGCTTCTAAAAATCCATTTTCATAACTCTCAACATCTAAGGATTGGGCATTCCCAAGAACTCCCTCAACATTTCTAGAAATTGCATCACTCATTGTCAAAGATGGTAATTCTCCACCAGTTAAAACAAATTCTCCAACAGAAAAAACCTCATTTGCGTATTTTTCTATCACTCTTTCATCAATTCCTTCATATCTTCCACTAACAAAAACTATGTTTTTTTTCTTTGCTAGTCGCTTTGCATCATTTTGTCTAAATGCTTTTGCAGCAGCTAAAGGAAAAATTATATAAGCATCTTTATTTTCTTCTTTAATTTTGTCTAAACAATCAAATAAAGGTTGACAAGTCATAAGCATTCCTGCTCCACCTGCTACCATTTGTTTATCAACTTTTTGATGTTTATTCGTAGTATAATCTCTTGGATTATAAAACTCATAGTTTATAAACTTAGCATCAACTGCTCTTTTTAAAATTGAATCTTGGAAATATGGCTCAATTAAATTTGGGAAAAGTGTTACAAATGTAAATTTCATATTATTCACTTATATTATAATTTTGGAAATACTAAAGCAGATCCACTTAAAATAAAGTTAACCAAATCATAATTTAGATATATTCATTCTTAAAATTTTATAATAAAGATATAAATATGATAACACTAAATGATATTAAAGAAGCAAAAAAGAACTTAGGCAATATAACAATAAATACTCCCTTAGCCTTAGCTCCAATTTTAAGTAAAAAACTTAATGCAAATATTTATTTAAAAAAAGAGAACTTACAATTAACAGGAAGTTTTAAATTAAGAGGTGCTTACAATAAACTTGCCCAATTATCTAAAGAAACAAGAGATAAAGGTGTAGTTGCTGCAAGTGCTGGTAATCATGCTCAAGGATTAGCTTTTTCAGCTGAGCAATTTAATTGTGAAGCTACAATTTATATGCCAGAAGCAACACCACTTACAAAAGTATCAGGTGTTAGATCTTATGGAGCTAATGTAGTATTAACAGGAGCGAATTTTGATGAGGCTTATGAAGAAGCTACAAAATTTGCTCAAGAAAATAACAAAGAATTCATTCATCCTTTTGCAGATGATAAAGTAATAGCAGGTCAAGGAACTATTGCTTTAGAAATTCTTGATGAAATTAAAGATATGGAACAAATTGTTGTACCTATTGGTGGAGGGGGATTAATCTCTGGAATAGCAATTGCTGCAAAAACTATAAATCCTAATATTAGAATAATTGGTGTAGTTGCAAGTGGTGCTAAAGGGATGAAAGAGTCTTTTGAATCACATATGCCAATTGATTCTGTTTCTGTTAAAACTATTGCAGATGGAATTGCAGTAAGAGATGTAACACCAAAACTACTTGATATTATTTTAGAACATGTTGATGAAGTAGTTGAAGTAACAGATAATGAAATAGCAAATGCAATTTTATTTTTATTAGAAAATCATAAATTAGTTGTTGAGGGTGCGGGTGCTGTTTCAACTGCTGCTATTATGCATAATAAAATAGATATTGAAGATACAAATACTTGTTCAATTGTAAGTGGTGGAAATATTGACGTTACAATGTTATCATTAATTATTGAGAAAGGTTTAGTAAAATCTTCAAGAAAAATGAACCTTATCGTAACACTTATGGATAAACCAGGTGCATTAAAGAATTTAACTAATGTATTAGAAAAAAGTGATGCAAATATAGTACAAATTGATTATGATAGAAACTCTGTAAAGCTTGAGTTTGGTGAGGCGCATGTAACAATTGCTGTTGAAACAAAAGGTGAAGAACATCAAAAACTTATACGAGAAAATTTGAAACATAATGGATATAGATTCAAACAAATTTAAAGTTAATGTAAATTCTTTATATTCTTTTTAGAAAACAAATCTTATAATGCATAGATAATTTAGTATTGAGAAACAAAAAAAAGGAAGAAAATGGAAGGAAGACTATTTACATTCTTGGGATCAATTGGTGGTCACGGCCAAGAATGGATCATCTTATCACACTTTGTCCTAGTGGTAGGAATAGTATTTTTATTAGCACGATCAGCTACAAAAAGATTACAGTTAGTACCTAACGGTTCACAAAACGTAATGGAAGCATTCGTTGGTGGAATTGTAGCTATGGGTGCAGATACTATGGGTGAAACAAATTCTAGAAGATATTTACCATTAATTGGTTCTTTAGCAATAATCATATTTGTTAGTAATATGATTGGAGTTATTCCAGGATTTGAAGCACCTACAAGTAACATTAACTTTACTTTATCACTTGCATTAATAGTATTCGTTTACTATAACTATGTTGGTATTAAAATAAATGGTTTTGTTAACTATTTTAAACATTTTATGGGGCCAATGCCTGTGTTAGCACCATTAATGTTTCCTATTGAAATAATTTCTCATATATCAAGAATTATTTCTTTATCATTCAGACTTTTTGGTTCAATTAGAGGAGATGATATGTTCCTAATGGTACTTCTTATGTTAGTACCTTGGTTATTACCACTTCCTGGTTTCTTCTTATTAACTGCTTTTGGTTTCCTACAAGCATTTATTTTCGCAATTTTAACTTATGTTTACATTGCGGGATCTGTTATGATGGCAGAGGAAGAACACTAGAACTTTCAGTTTTCTTAATATCAAAAGGAGGGACAAGTTTTGCTTGTCCCTTTTTTTATGCCTAAATATTATATAATTACATATAATACTAAGGAATAATATAAATGAATAATGAGTTAAAAGCTTATTTAATAACTGACCCTAAATACTACTCAAATAATAGTGATCTATTTAAAAAGAATTTAACAAAAGTCTTAGAAAGAAACAAAATTGATATCATCTGCTTTAGAGATAAAGAGAGTTCAAACTTTGAGGAATTAGCAAAAGTTTTTATTGAAGTTTGTAAAAGATTTAATATTGAAAAAATTTTAATAAATAGTGATTATAAACTAGCTAAACAATTAGGTGCAAACGGAGTACATTTAAACTCAAAGCAATTTGAGAATATTAAGGAAGCTAAGCATTTAGATTTATATGTAATAATTTCTTGCCATAACTTTGCAGAAATAGAGAAAGCACAAAAAGCGCATGTAAATGCTATAACTTACTCTCCAATTTTTAAAACACCAAATAAGGGTGAACCTTTAGGAATAAATAAATTCAAACAAACCTTAGAATTGTATGAAGATATTGATATTATTGCTCTTGGTGGAATTATTGATAAGGAACAAATATCACAAATTGAAAAAACAAAAGCTTATGGTTTTGCTTCAATTAGATATTTTATTTAAACCTCATCAATTAAAACTTCATTTTCTTTTAAATATACTAAATAAGAGAAAACCTCATCACTTTGAGCTATCTCTTTTATAGCTTTTTTATAATATGAAACTTGAGAAATATGCTCTTTGGATTTTTCTTTTGTTGTTTTATAATCAAAGATATAATACTTTTCATCTTTATATAAAAGTAAATCAATAATTTTAATCTCTCCATTATAAACTAATGCTTGCTCACTTATAAATTTTGCATCAGTAATTAATTCGCTAAATAAGCTGTTTTTTAAAAGTGCTGTTATTCTATTTTTAATATTAATAAAATCATTCTCATTTAAATAGTTGGAATATCTAGTTTTTGTTAAATTTAAACAATAGTCTAAATCACTTAAAGTAAAATCATTCATCATCTCTAAACAAAAGTGAGTTGCAATCCCAAAGTATTTAGAGTGCAGCATATTATCATCTAGGTCTTTTTCTTTTGATATTTGCTTCTCTTGAAGTCCTAAGTTCATTGGAATATATTCAACTTTCTCTTTTTTCTCATAATTTATTGAAGCATTTGTACTTTGAATAACCTGCCCTAGTTTTAAAGCCTTCATACTTAAAATATCAAATACAGAGGATTTCTCTTTTTTAAAAATAATCATGTTATTTTTTGCCCTAGTTAGTGCTACATATAAAATATTTATTTCATCTTCTAAACTTAGAGCTTTTTCTTTGGCTACTGCATTTGCATACTGTTTATTGTAGTTTTCATATCCTTTTATTTTATAAAAGATATTTTTTAACTCAACACTATCATATTCAAAAAGTAGTGAACTTTTATCACTATTTTTTCTTTTTATTCTATCTAGTAAAATTACAGTATTAAATTCTAAACCTTTTGATTTAAAAATTGTAAGTATTTGTAAACCTGAGGATTCACTATTTTCCATAACTGCGTCAAGCTTATCTATTTCATAAACAAAATCTACAATATTATTATAAACAGTACTACACTCAATAAACTTAACAACATTTTCATCAATTAGTTTTAAACTTGTTGCTATATCTTTTATCATTTCTTGAAGTGTTTTTTTCCCAACTTCAAAATTCATAGCAAGATTAGTTAATATTTCATTTCCAATTAAAGCATTTAAATTCTCTTTATAAATATCTTCTTTAAAATATATATATTTAATAGCATTTATCACAGCTTTTACATTTTCTTGATTTATAAGTTTTGATGTCATTTCAGTAGAAATTTTTAATGATGGAAACTTCTCTTTTAAATAGTTATAGATATTTAAAACATCAGAGTTTGTATACGTAAGAATTGCAATATCATTTGAGTTTACACCCTCTTTTATTAAAGATGCTATTCTTGAAGCAACTGTTGCAAATTTATCATCTTCTATTAGCTCTTTATCTTCAATAACTTCAACATATCCACCTTTTCTAATTGTTAGCTGGTCATGATATTCATACGAAGGAAGATTTACAAATAAAGAATTTACAAAATTTATAACATGCTCACATGACCTATAATTAGTATTTAATACTTCAACTTCTAAGGAATCATTTGTATTTGCTACATAATCAAAAAGTTCTCTTTTCCCACCTCTGAATCTATATATAGATTGTTTAGTATCTCCTACATAAAAAAATGTTTTAAATTTTGTAGCATCACCTGATAATACTTCTTTTATCAATGGTTCTAAAATTCTATATTGTAAAAGTGAAGTATCTTGAAATTCATCCATTAATATATGTGAGAACTTTGAATCTAATCTAAAGTATAAAAACTCTTTATCAATTTTTGTTGATAAGAGTTCATAAACTAGATTTGATATATCATTAAACTCTAAATAGTTTTTGTTTTTATTAAAGGATAGTTTAAAATTTTTAAACATTAAGTATAGTTCAAAAAGCTTACTTAAACTATATCCTGCACGAAGTTTATAATATAAGGCAACTTCTTCTTTCATATTTACAAAATAACTCTCTAAAGTTTCATTTGAACACTTTTTAAAATAAGAGTATTCACTTAAAACTTCTTTGCTAAGCCATGTTTTTGTAAAAAGCTCATCAAAGCTTTCAAAATTTACTGCTTTTTTTGCAGAAGCACTTGCAACATCGCAATTTAGTATCGCTTCTTTTATTTTATAAGAACTATTTAAAACTTGTTCTTTTTGTACATTTATTAATTCACTATCAATATCAACAATTTCTATATTTTCATTTTTTTCAAGTAAATTTTTAAATAAATCAAAAATAGAATTAAATTTCTTTTTTTCATATAAAGAAAAATCAATTAATGAATCAAACTGTTTAGCATCAAGTGATTGTAAAAATCTCATAGATAAAGACTCTATGTCATCTTCTTTAATCTCAAAATCATCTGATATCCCAATATATCCACAAAATTCTCTTAATATACTATTGATAAACTTATCAATTGTATATATAGTTAAGTTTGCATTTGTAAAAGATTTTATTAAAAAGTTTTTCTTTCCTAATATCTCTTCTTTACTTAATTCAGACTCTTTAATTATTGCACTAAGATATGCTTCATCATCTCCTAAAGTTAAAAGAGTTTTATATATTCTTTCACTCATTTCATTTGCAGCTTTATTTGTAAATGTAAGTGTTAATATCTCATTTGGTTTAGCATCTAATAGTAATAGTGTTATATATCTTACTGTTAATGCAAATGTTTTCCCAGAACCTGCGCTGGCTTTAAGTGCTAAAAATTTTTTCATAAGTAATAATACTATAGTAAAAATAATAAGCCACTATAATTACTATTTTATTTTTCCTCATTAAGTCAAATTTAGATATAATCGCAAAATTTAAATAACATTCACAGGAAATAAAATGCAGAAAAAACATCAAAAAGTACAGATTTTACTTGATGCAATTCCTTATATTAAAAAATTCAATGGCAAAACAATCGTAATTAAATATGGTGGTTCAGCTCAAACTAGTCCAGAACTACAAGAAAAATTTGCAGAAGATATTGTTTTACTTTCTCTTGTTGGAATAAAACCAGTAATTGTTCATGGTGGAGGAGCTAGAATTTCTGAGTTATTAGAAAAACTAGAAATTAAATCAGAATTTATAGATGGTCATAGAGTTACATCAAAAGATACTATGAGAGTTGTTGAAATGGTATTATCTGGTGAAATTAATAAAAACTTAACTTCACTTTTAAATCATCATGGAGCAAAAGCTATTGGTATTTCAGGAAAAGATTCTGCAATAATTAAAGCACAACCAAAAGATGGTGGTAAGTTTGGATATACAGGTGAAATAACTGAAGTAAATGGTGAGCTTATAAACAATCTTTTAAATCAAGGATTTATACCAGTAATTGCTCCAATTGCAGATAGTGCTGAACCTAATCATCCAGGATTTAATATAAACGCAGATTTTGCAGCTTCAAAAGTTGCAGCTGCTGTAAAAGCTCAAAAAGTTCTATTCTTGACAGATATTGTTGGTGTATTAAATAAAGAGGGTAAACTTCTTACATCTTTAGATAAAAAAGATGTTGATTCATATATTGAAGATGGAACAATTGCAGGTGGTATGATTCCTAAAGTTGACTCTTGTATTCAAGCAATTCATAATGGAGTTAATAAAGCTCATATTATTGATGGAAGAGTTGAACACTCTATTTTATTAGAATTATTTACAAGTGATGGTATTGGAACACAATTTTTAAGAAGAGATAATCCTAATAATGGGATTGATATTGATAAATTATTAAATGAAGAAACAAAGGCATAAAGATGAGTTTTATTGAAACAAGAGGAAATGATGGCGTAATGCCAAAAGAAGTTGAATTTAGTGAAGCTATTCTAAATCCAAGTGCTTCTTTTGGTGGTTTATACGTACCAAAACAGTTACCTGTATTAGAAGAAGATTTTATTAAAAATCATATTGATAAAAGCTACAAAGAACTTGCTTTTAATATTTTAAAAGCTTTCAAAATTGATATAGATGAAGAAGAAATAAATAAAGCCTTAGCTTTATATGATAATTTTGATGATGCTTCAAATCCATGTCCAGTAGTAAAAGTAAAAGATGATTTATTTGTGCATGAACAATATCATGGACCAACTAGGGCTTTCAAAGATATGGCATTACAACCATTTGGTTCTATTCTTTCTTCTATTGCAAAAGAAAGAAATGAAAACTATTTAATACTTGCGGCAACATCAGGTGATACAGGACCAGCAGCTTTAAATACATTTAGAAATAAAGAGAATATTCAAGTAGCTTGTCTTTATCCTCAAGGTGGAACATCTGATGTTCAAAGATTACAAATGGTTTGTGAAGAAGGAAAGAATTTAAAAGTTATTGGGATAAAAGGGAACTTTGATGATGCTCAGTCTGCACTTAAAAAATTACTTGCTTCACAAAGTTTCAAAGAAGAGTTACAACGTGATGGAATTAAACTATCAGCTGCAAACTCTGTAAACTTTGGAAGAATTATATTTCAAATAATTTATCATTTTTGGTCATATATTCAATTATTAAAACAAGAAGAAATTAAAATGGGTGAAAAAATCTATTTAGTAGTACCTTCTGGAAACTTTGGAAATGTATTAGGTGGATTCTATGCAAAAGCTATGGGCGTTCCAGTTGAAAAGTTTTTAGTAGCTTCAAATGAAAACAATATCTTAACTCAATGGATTAATACAGGTATTTATGATATTAGAGGTAAAGAGTTAAAACTTACTAAATCTCCTGCAATGGATATTTTAAAATCATCAAATATTGAAAGAGTTATGTATTCATTATATGGAGCACAAAGAACAAAAGAGTTATTAGAAGATTTAAATGAAAATAATATCTTTACAATGACAAAAGAAGAAACTTTAAAATTACAAGAAGAGTTCTCTGCTGTAAACTCTGATGATACTTATGGGCAAAAAGTTATTAAAGAGTTTTTAGATGATGGATATTTAATGGATCCTCATACAGCAACTTGTTTAAAAGCTTATGAAAATTTAAAAGAAAAAGATTTAAAAACTGTTATCTATTCAACAGCTGAATGGACAAAATTCTCACCAACTGTTTTAAATTCATTAAATCAAAATGATACAAAATATTCTGATAAAGAAGCATTAGATGAGATTTCATCAAAATACAATGCAAACTTACCTCAAAGCATTAAAGATTTATTTAACTCAAAAATAAATCATGATTCAGTTATCAATAAAGAAGATATTGAATCTCAAATTGTTAAATTTATTAGAGAGTCATAAGACACTCTAATAATTAACACAAGTACACATTATCTTAATTTATGTGTACAAATTTCCCAAATCGTAGCATTAACATAACATTTCGTGACATAGGTCAATTCATTTTAAGACAAAACACAATATAATTAAAGGATTTTAATTCAAAAAAAAAGGAAGCCAAATATGTCTAATGAAACTAATAGACGAGATTTTCTTGGTTATTCATTTGCTGCAGTTGCTGCAGTAGGTGGTGCTGCGTCACTTGTTGGTATGAAACAAGCATGGGATCCACTTCCAAGCGTTTTAGCTGGAGGTTTTACAAATGTAGAACTTGGTAGCTTAAAAGCTGGAAATCCTGTGACTGTATCATGGAGAGGAAAGCCAATTTTCTTATTAAAGAAAACTGCTGAAATGGGAGAAGCTCCTAGAGATTTAATAATCGGTTCTGACAGATTTACTGTTGCAATTGGTTTATGTACTCACTTAGGTTGTATTCCAGCATGGAAGAAAGATACATGGAAATGTGCATGTCACGGGGGAGAGTTTAATGCGAGTGGAACACAAACTTTTGGACCACCTCCAAGACCTCTAGACTTACCTCCATTTAGTGTAAAAGGAACATCTATCGTTTTAGGTGAAGAAGGTCCTGAATACAAAAAAATCGCTGCTGCGATGATGGCATAAGGAGTAAGCAATGGCAAAATTTGAAAAAGCTAACTCTGTTGGTGAATGGTTAGACCAAAGATTAAATACTACAACATTCAATAAAGTTATGATGACTGAATATTGGATTCCAAAAGATATTAACTTCTTATGGGCAATGGGTGTATTACTTGCAACTACTTTTGGTATTTTAATAATCTCTGGTATTTTCTTAATGATGTACTACAAGCCAGATATTGGTTTAGCATTTGATTCTGTTAACTATACAATTATGCAAGAAGTTGCATTTGGTTGGTTATTTAGACATATGCATGGTGTTGCAGCTTCTGTTGTATTCTTAGTTATCTATATTCACATGTTTACAGGAATTTACTATGGTTCTTATAAACAAGGTAGAGAAATGATTTGGATTTCAGGTATGTTATTATTTATGACATTCTCTGCTGCTGGATTCTCTGGATATATGTTACCATGGGGACAAATGTCTTACTGGGCTGCTATGGTTATTACAAACCTTTTTGGTGGTGTTCCTGTAATTGGTGATGCATTAGTTATATGGATTAGAGGTGACTTTAATGTTGCTGATGCAACTTTAACTAGATTCTTTATGTTACACGTATTCTTATTACCTATTACTATTATGGGTATTATTGCATTACACTTTTATACATTAAGAATTCCTCACGTTAATAATCAATCTTCTGAAGAGTTTGATTTTGATGAAGAAGCTGAAAAATATTTAGCTGGAAATAAAAAAGAGTCAAAAGTTATTCCTTTCTGGCCTGTATTTATTTCTAAAGATTTAGCTGTATTAGGTATTTTCTTAATATTCTACTTCTACTTAGTATTCTTCCATTATAACTTTGCAATGGATCCAGTTAACTTTGATCCTGCTGATAATATGGTAACTCCTGCACATATTTACCCTGAGTGGTATTTCTTATGGTCATATGAAGTATTAAGAGGTTTCTTCTTTGATATTGCTGGATTTAAAGCTTTTGATATTGGATTAATTGCATTTGCATTCGCAAATGGTATTTTCCTTGTATTACCTTGGTTAGATAGAGATCCTGCTATTTTACCTGCACATAAAAGACCAGTATTCTTTATTTGGTTCTGGATATTAATGGCAGATTTAATTGTACTTACTGTTTATGGTAAATTACCTCCAACAGGTGTAAATGCATGGGTTGGATTCTTTGCCGCAACATTATTTATTATTCTATTCTTAGTTTTACCTATTGTAACTAAAATAGATGCTAAGAAAAGGGGAGCATTATAATGAGAGAATTAAAAATACTAGCTGTAGTAGTAGCTTTAACACTTATAACATATTGGGGAGTTGAGCCATTTGCTCACTCTCAAATGCACCCACACGTTGCTGATGCAGATTATAAATTTGCAGATGTTGATGGATTAAATGGTACTAAAGGAGATGCAACAGCTGGTGAAGCTCTTGTAGCTGCTAACTGTACTGCTTGTCACTCAATTAAATCTAAAGGGTTCCCTGAAGTAATGGATAACGCAAGTTCTGCTGCTGCTTATGGTGTAACACCACCTGATTTAGGATCTGCTGGTAAATTATATAATGCTGACTATTTAGCTGCATTTATTAAAGATCCTGCAAAAGCTTCTGATGTTTCACATAAATTTGTAGATGGACGAGCTCATCCAATGCCAGGTTATTCTTGGATGCAACCTCAAGAAATTGCAGATATGGTAGCATATTTACAATCTATTGCTCCAAAAGAGATGTCTAATAAAGAAGTATTTGTAGACGCTTGTCAAAGATGTCACGCTATTAAATATGCTGATATGCAAAAAGGTACAATGGCTGCATTTACTCCTGATGAAAATATTAAATCTTATATGGGAAAACTTCCACCAGATTTATCTCAATATATTAAATCAAGAGGACATTCATATTTAGAAACATTTATTAATAGTCCTCAAAAACATCTTGAAGGTACTGCAATGCCTAGAGTTGGTTTAACAAAAGATTCACAAGATCAAGTTATTTCTTATCTTGAAGAAGTTGGAGATTCAAGTAAACCAATGAGAGAAGAATTAGGACCTAAGTTCTTAATTTATATGGTTATCTTTGCAATCTTTGCATTCTTATGGAAAAACTCTAAATGGAGAGAAGTTCACTAGAAACTTTTCTTTAATAAAAATTATAAAAAGGGGATAGATTTTACATCTATCCCCTTTTTTTGTATCATTTATTTACACTTTTTTATTATTATTTTCAATAAATATACTAATATAAACAAATTAAGTACACTTTCACTAATTACATTGTAGTATTAAATAACCAAAAAAAGGGGAAGCAAAGGAAACTAGGAAAAATATTACTGTCATCTATCTTATTGATAGGTACGTTAAGTGCAGAAGATATCATGCAAAAGTCTATGTCTACAATGGAACAAGGTATGACAAAAATCCAAAAAGGTTTTTTAAATAATAATGTAGATTTAATCAAAGAAGGAAGTATGTTAGTAAAAGAAGGAAATGCATTATTTTCTGATACTAAAGTAATTAAAGAATATTTACCTGCTGATAAAAAACATATGGCAAATGTTGCTGCAAACTCAAGTGAAAGAATTGCATTAGATATTAATGTATTAGAACTTAACTTAGC
>NZ_WFKJ01000020.1 GCF_009208075.1 Poseidonibacter ostreae
CTTTTGTTAGTGAACGATAATATCTTTTGCACCTTTTGGAATAACTTCTCCAATAATACTAGCATATCCAAAACTTAAATCCTGAATCTCTTTTACATACTCTTTAGCATCAGCTGGATCCATTGCAATTAATAAGCCACCAGATGTTTGTGCATCACATAATAGTGCTTTACAATAGTGTGATAAGTTACTCATATATGTAACTTTTTCTTCCATATACTTCATATTCTTTTTAGTCCCACCAGGAATTACATTATCATCAGATAATCCAATTGCTTCTTGAATAATTGGAACTTCTGAACATTGAATAGAGAAAGAAGTAAGTTCATTTACTGATTCTAAACTATGTCCTAATAAACCAAATCCAGTAATATCTGTACAAGAACTAACATCATATTTCTTCATTATTTTAGATGGAAGGTAATTTAATGCTGCCATAATATTTGCACAATGTTTCATTACTTTCATATCAACTAAATCTCTTTTTATTCCTGTTGTTAAAATTCCCATTCCAATTGGTTTAGTTAAAACTAAAACATGTCCAATTTTTGATGTATTATTTCTTACAATATCATTTGGATGAATAATACCAGTTACAGAAAGTCCATAATACATTTCAGGTGATTCAATAGTATGTCCACCTAGTAAAAGTCCACCACACTCTTTAATCTTTTCATTTCCACCATTTAAGATTTCTCCTAAGGCTTCATAAGATAAGTTCTTTTTATCAAATCCTACTATATTTAAAGCAGTTTTAACTTCTGCTCCCATAGCAAAAACATCTGATAAAGAGTTTGCAGCTGCAATTTGACCATAAATATATGGGTCATCAACAACTGGTGTAATAAAATCTAAAGTTTGTACAATAGCTTGTTCTTCATTTATTTGATAAACACTAGCATCTTCAGCTGTGTCAAATCCTACTAAAATTTTTTCATCACTTGGTGATAAGTTACAAAGAGTTTGTTTAAGATCCCCCGGACCCATCTTTGCTGCTCATCCTGCTGCTTGAACGAATTTAGTTAGTTTATATTCGTTATTCATATTTCCTCTTTTTTACATTTAAATGTAATGATATAAAAAGATTTTACATCTTTTTATTTTAAATAGATATTAAGATAGTAAAAATTTTTTTACCATTTAATCTTTTGTTTACTTTTGATATAGTATTATGCCAACTTAAAATAGCATTTAGACCTAAGGTTTAGGTTTGACATAAAGAATGATTATATTTAACAATCTTACTTTATATCTTAATGTATGCTTCAAATTATTGAGGTTTAATCCTATGAAAAAAATATTACTAATGTTAATCATGGTTGTTGGTTTTGTATATGCAAAGTCTTTTACATTTACTGCAATTCCAGATCAAGATGAAACACAATTAAAAGAGAGATTCTCTAAGTTAGCTGTTTATTTAACTAAAGAATTAAATGTTGACGTTAAGTTTGTACCTGTTAAGTCTTATTCTGCATCTATTGCAGCATTTAGAAACAATCAAGTTCAACTTGCATGGTTTGGTGGATTATCTGGTGTTAAAGCTAGACTTGTAGTTCCTGGTTCAGTTGCAATTGCACAAGGGTACGAAGACCCGAATTTTCATTCATTTATAATTGCGAATACTTCAACAGGATTAGAAAAAAGTGAAACTATTCCTGCTGGAATTGAAGGTAAAACATTTACTTTTGGTTCAAAAGGTTCTACATCTGGAAGATTAATGCCTGAGTATTTTATTACTGAGCAATTCAAAAAATCTCCAAATGATCTTTTCAAAAAAGTTGGATTCTCTGGAAACCATTCAAAAACTGTTGAATTAGTTCAAAGTGGTGCTTACGAAGTAGGTGCTGTTAACTATAAAGTATGGAAAAGAGAACTTAAATCTGGAAAAATTGATCCTTCAAAAGTGAAAATAATTTATCAAACACCTGGATATCCTGATTACAACTTCACTGCTCGTGGTGATTTAGATAAGCAATTCGGTGCTGGTTTTACTAAAAAACTTCAAGCAGCAATCTTAAATATTAAAGATGAAAAAATCTTAAATGCTTTCCCAAGAACTGGATTTATTGAAGCTAAAAATGAAGATTTTAAACCTGTATTAGATACAGCTAGAAAATTAGGTTTAGTTGACTAATTTTTAATATGGCATTTAATTTACAAGAACAATCTATCTCTTATGGAGACTTTACAGTTTTAAGTGATTTTAGTTTATCTATTAAAAAGGGCGAGAAAGTTGCCCTTTTAGGTAAAAGTGGTAGTGGTAAATCTACTTTATTAAAACACCTTTTTGACTTAGAAAAAGAAAACTCTACATATATTCCACAAGAGTTAGGTCTTGTAAATAATCTGTCAGTTTTTCACAATGTTTATATTTCAAAACTTGATGAAAACTCACTTTTTGTTAACTTACGAAATTTAATTCTACCTTCAAAACAATATAAAGATGAAATTTTAAAAGTTTTAAAAGAAGTAGAATTAGAAGATAAACTTCATTCAAAAATTGCAAATCTATCAGGTGGACAAAAACAAAGATGTGCAATATCTAGAGCAGTTTTTGACAAAAAACAAATACTTTTAGCAGATGAACCAATTTCAGCACTTGATGAATATTTAAGTGATGAAATTTTAAAACTATTAACTACTAAGTTTGAAACTTCAATTTGTGCATTACATAATGTAGATTTAGCAATAAAAAACTTTGATAGGGTAATAGGCCTTAAAAATGGAAAAGTTTTAGTTGATAAAGCTTGTAGTGACTTAAATGAAGATGATAGGCAAAAGTTGTATTATGTTTGTGACTAAAAACCTAAGGGTAAGCTTTATAATTTTTATTGTTGGACTTATAAGTTTCTTTATTGCTGACTTATCTATTTCAACAGTTGATACTTCTTTATTAGTTGAAGAATTCTTTTTCTCAATTATAAAGCTTTCTTTTAGTAATTATTCTATTTTATTCGAAGCTTTTTTAAACACTATTACTATTGCTATTATTTCGATTTTTATCTCTTCAATTATTGGATTTTTTCTAGCTTTGTTTTTTTCAAATATGCTAGTTCGTATATCTTTATCCTTTACACGTGCAATTCATGAACTTTTTTGGGCTTTAATATTTTTACAGATTTTTGGACTAAATACTTTAACTGCAATACTAGCAATTATCATACCTTATAGTGCAATTCTTGCAAAAGTATACGCTGAAATACTTGAAGAACATGATACTTTCCCTGACGTTTTAAGAGGGAAAAGTAAAGTATCATATTTTATTTATACAAAAATACCAGATGCCTTTCCTCATTTGATTTCTTATACTTTATATAGATTTGAGTGTGCATTAAGATCAACTGCAATTTTAGGATTTGTTGGAATTACTACTTTAGGATATTATCTTTCTAGTTCTTTTATGCAAGGCTATTACAACGAAGTTTGGTTAATGTTAATACTATTTTATATAGTAATTGCAAGTGTTAAATGGTGGTTTAATAAATATACTTTTACTCCTTTGACTATTGCTTCATTCTTTTATCTAGATGATTTTTCAGGATTTAACTGGGATAATTTAGTAAGATTTGTAACAAGTGATATTGTGCCACATCCAATTAGAAATGATTTAGGTTTTGACAAAACTCTAGCTTGGTTTGATAATATCTTTTCAAACGAGATACTTCCTGGTGTTTTTAATACAATAGTTTTAACACAACTATCTCTTTTTTTAACTGCACTTTTGGCTTTAGTTTTATTTCCTTTAGTTTCAAAAAAGTTTTTTTCAAAACCTACAAGACTTACTTCACATATATTTTTAGTAATTCTAAGGTCAACTCCTGAATATATTTTAGCTTATATCTTCTTGCAGTTATTTGGTCCCTCAATGCTTCCAGCAGCATTAGCTTTAATGTTACATAATGGTTCAATAATTGGACACCTAATGGGTAATGAAACAAATCTATTAAGCTTACGTCCCGATGTTACAAAAAAAAGAAATGAAAAGTATTTTTATGAAGTACTACCTCGTGTTTATAATCAATTTTTAGCATTTTTATTTTATAGATGGGAAATTATTATGAGAGAAAGTGCAATATTAGGAATATTAGGAATTGCTACTTTAGGATTCTTTATTGATTCTGCAATTGCTGATTTTAGATTAGATAAAATGTTTTTGCTTTTACTTGTAACTGCTTTATTAAATATTATAGTTGATTTAATTTCTAAAAAAGCAAGAGAATATTTAAGAGCTGATGCTAGTTTTTCTTCTTGTGGATGTTCTTTAAAATAAATTACTCTATAATACAATCAAAAATTATAGGAAAAACATGAAAAATATAGTAATAATTTCAGTGATTGTTATTTCACTTGGATACATGGTTACAATTTTATTAGATAGGTATGAAACTATTAAAACTACAAATGAGACTATTAAAAAAACTCAACAAAATACTAAATAGTATAGAACTTTTAATTTAAATATTAACTTGTTATAATACGCAAAAATCACATAAGAGAAGTTTTAAAATGAATGAAGTTATAAATAAAGATTACGAACCTGTTGAAGTATTTGATTATGCACAATATCAAAAAGATATGGAAGCTAAAATAGTTAGAAACCCTAGAACAAATACACCAATAGATTATATTACAGATGAAAAACTTGCTGAACTTGAAAAAGAAGGCATTACAGACTTTAGACCCTATATTCCAGTTCCAAAAGATATTAAAGCACACTTATTGTTTGCTGTAAATATATGGATTAAATTATCAAAAACATACCCAAATGATGAATATCTTAAAAGCTTAGACAACGAAGCTAATCATCATATAGTATTATCTTATGATTGGTATAAAAAATTTGGAATAGATAAACCTGTAATTTAAATACTATCTAAAGATGCTTCATTAAACTTATAAGTTTTATGAGCAACTTTCACTAATATATGCTTTTCTGCTAACTCTTTAAAAAGTTTAATAAGAGTTGGTTTAGAAATAGATATCTCTTCCATCACTTCAGTATATGAGGCTGTAAAAAGATTATCATTATCTAAACTATTTATGATATATTTTATAATATCTACTTGCTTACTATCTGTAATTGCTGATATTGTTTTAATAACATGAATATTCTTTCTTATCTCTTTTCTTTGAACTACAGGCAGTAATATGTCATGTAAAGTATTTAATAACTCTTTTATATTAATTGGTTTTACAATATAGTTTTCAACTTTTAATTTTATAGCATCTAGTAAATATTTTGTATCTGTATGTGCTGTTGTTAGTATAGTTGGAATATAGATGTTTTTTTCTCTTATATGTTTTAAAAAATCAATTCCATTTTCATTTTCAAGTAATATATCAGAAATTATTACATCCACTTTTTTATTAAGTAGTATATCCATAGCCTCTTTTGATGTTTTTACTGCATATATATTATTAACAAAATCTTCTAATACATCATGTGTATGTTTTAATAAATTTTCATCATCTTCTAAATATAAAATATTAAAGTCATGTAAGATATTTAAATCTTTATTTTCCATCTTTAACCTCTTCGTTTATAATTGGAATTTTAATAGTAAATAAGGAACAATTAAAATTTCGCTTGTCTTTGATTTTATGTGTTACAGTTTTATATAAAATAGTACCATTCATATGTTTTTCAACAATTTGTTTTGACATATAAAGACCAATACCCGTTCCTGCACTTTTGTACTTTGTTGTATAGTAAGGTTCAAAAATCTTAGGAACAATATCTTCAGGAATTCCTCCCCCATTATCAATCATATTTATTATGATATTTTCTTTATATTTATGTATTATAATTTTAATTATTCTATCATTTTTATTAACAGTGGAACATAAAGCATCTTTTGAATTTGATATAATGTTTAAAAATACATGAGATAGCTCATTATAAAAACTATTTATCTCAATATCTTGTTTTATTATTAGATTTATTTTTATATTCTCTTTTTCTAATAAGTATTTTGCAAGTTGCATTGAGTGTTCAATACAGTTTTTTATAAAGAATTTACTTTTTGCTTTATCTGGAGAAAAAAAGTTTTTAAAATCATCCAAAGTATTAGACATATTTTGTGCTAAAAGTAGGGCATCTTCTACTTTTTCATCTACAAACTTTTCAGTTAATTTTCCTACTAGCATTTTTGTTTGAAAACTCTGTACTATCATAGTTAAAGAACCAAGTGGTTGTCTCCATTGATGTGCAATATTATTAAGCATTTCTCCTAAAGATGCAAGCCTTGCTTGTTGAAACATAATAATATCTTTCTTTCTATTTTGAGTTACTTCTTTTGATACTTTTGTTTCTAGATAGTTATTTAACTCTTTTAACTCTTTTGTTTTTTCTTCTACTTTTTGCTCTAAGCTATTGTGTAAGGTTTTAACATTATTAATAATTAAAACAGTAAGAATAATAGAAAATAAGAATACTAAAAAGATAGAAATAAAAGAAAAAATCATAATAGTATTAAAGACTTTTTGAGTATTTCTTTTTTCATTAATTGCAAGTGATAAATCATAGTTAATCAAACTTGTTATGTAAATAGATATAGCATTTATACTAAGATTAAGTTCAGCATAATAAGCATGTTTTTCTTTTGCATCAAAATTAATTAGTTTCTTTTTTATTTTCAATAGTTTTTTATTAATATTATTTATTATATTTTTCTTTAAAACTTTATTTTCATGATATTTTTCTTCATTAATTAAAAACTTTTTAATAAAAGTATTTATGAATAAAAGAGATGCCTTATGCTTTATATTCTCATTATATTCAAGCCAGTTTTTTTCAATTAATTGTTGTGCTAACTCTAAAACTTCTTTTGCTTGAATATAAGAAATATCTTTCTCTTCTAGGTCTTTTAAGGTATCTTGTATATTTACCTTATAAGTATCTTTCATATTTTCTAATTTAATTAATGTTTTTGTTCTATTATCAAATAAAATATCAAAATCTTCTTTTATTGTAAATGTAGAAATTTGAGATAAAACAACTATACAAATCATTCCTCCCGCAATAATAAAAATTAAAAATGAAGTTTTATATTTAAAACTTAAATTATCAAAAAATGCAAATATTTTTTTTAAACTCATACTAGTTCTTCATCTCTTCAAATGTAGAGTTTTTGTATTCAAATAAATAAACCTTATTTAGTAGTTGTGTATTTCTAAAGTTTAAAATAACTCCATCTAATAAATTGTATGGTGTAGTTTTTAAATTATGAAGAAATTTTTGCCTTGTTATATCACCTTTTATTCTTTTTATTGCATTTACTAAAACTTTTGCAGATAAAAAGGCTTCAAGTGAAATAAAACCTAACTCTTGATTTGGATAATATTTTTTCATTAATGTTTGATACTCTAAAATCACAGGAATATTCGTATCAAAATAACTTGGAACAACTTGAGAAAATAAAAGGTTTTTAGTATTTGTTTTTTGTTTTTTCAACTCTTTTACCATTTCATTTGCATCACCAAAAGATATATTACAAAAAATTGTATTTTTCATTTTTATATTTTCTTTTGCTTTTTCTATAAAAAGAGAATTTGTTTTGTAAGCTCCAACCATTACAATAGCTTCAGGACTAGCATCTTTTATTTCATTAAAAGCATGATTAATTGAAAGGGTATTTCTTTTATATGAGCCTTCTGCAACTAAAGGAAGTCCTCTTTTTTTTAAAGAGTTAATTAATGATATATATCCTTCTTCTCCATAATCATCATTTTGATAAAAAACAGCAATTCTACTTAAGCCTTTTTCATCATGCAGATGACTAACTATAGCTTCTATCTCTTCTTGATATGAACTTCTGAAGTTTATAAAGTTTTCATTTTTTGTATTTCTTAAAAAAGATGCACCTGAAAATGTAGCAAACAAAGGTATATCTTTATCATATAAAATAGGCAAAATACTTTTTACAGTTGGAGTTCCTACTAAACCAAAGAGTGCAAAAGCATTATCCTCAAATGTAAGCTTTTTAGCATTGTCAACTGTAAGTTCAGGTTCATACTTATCATCATAAATTAAAAAGTTTATTTTTTTATCACCTAAAAGATTTTCATCATTTGCATATTTAAAGTAAGAATTAGCTCCAGCAGTTACAGAATCTCCCCAAGCTTTTATAATACCAGTTTTAGGAATTGAGGTTCCTATGGTAATATTTTTGTCAGTAAAAGTTTCATCTTTAAAGTAAATATAAATTATTGCTAAAATAAAAAATAATATTGGAATACGTTTAATCATAATGTAGTTTACTAAAAAATATTCAAAAAAATGCTTTAATTTTTGATAGATAAAAACATTTGAATTTATATTCGAGCTTAAAAGTAACAGTTGGTAAAATTTTGGTAAAATATTTTTTAACTTTTAAGCCTTGTTTAATTTTTATACATATATCATTAAGTAAAATATTATTGACCAAAAAGGCATGTTATATGCAAGAATTTATATATTATAATCCAAAAGGCCTAGATTTCCCTATTAGTGAAGAGATTCTAGTTACTAGTGATATTAATGATACAAAAAATAAAAACTTTTTAATTTCTAATACAAAAGAAGTAGATTCAGAGTTAAACGCTGATGAAATCGACTTTTATATTAAAAATTCTAAGGATTCAGTTTCTGCAAAAATTGAAAATGTACTAAAACTTTATGAAATTGCAGCTACAAAATACGACTTTGCACAAGATATTTCTTATGATGAAGAAGTTTCAAAACAACTTTTACTTATAGCAAATACAAAAGAAGAGTATGAATCTTTTACTAATGCAATTAATCCAGATGATTTTGAGTTATTTTCTATTAATGAAGATATTATAAAACAAATTTCAGGTCATATTGGAAACTTGTCAGTTATTGTTGATGATGAGGGGAAAGATGTTACTTTAAATGTATCTCAAATTGTTTGGTTTGATGCTAAGCAAATTGGATTAAATCAAAGTGGTACTTTTGATCCAAATTTAACAAGTGTAGAAGATGTTGTTAAAACTTTAAAAGAGAATATAAACTCTTATTCTTATAAAAAATTTACTACTTATGATCATACTATTTGTCAGTATCATGAAAGAAGAGAAGAAATCTGTTCTAAATGTGAAGAAGTTTGTCCTACAGTTGCAATTACAAAAGATGATGAGACAAAAACTTTAGGTTTTTCTCAAATTGATTGTCATGGTTGTGGTGGATGTGTTTCCGTATGTCCAAGTGGTGCTATTGATTATGCACCATCAAATAAAGAATCTTTATTTGAAATGAGTAAATTTTATGAGGAGACTCATCCTTTAGTAATTCCAGAGAAAATGAACATGAGTTCTTTAGAAGTTTCATTAAAAGAGAATATCTTACCTTTTGCAGTTGAGGGAGAAAAGTTTTTACATGAAGCTTCTTTCTTAACTCTACTTCAAATTTCAGGTTCTCAAGTTATTTTCTACTCAGACTTTATTTCAAAAGGTTCTGGAGATGCAATTAGAATTGTAAATGATATTTACCAAGCTAAATATGGTAAAAATGCAATTTTAGTTGCAATGAATCAAGATGAACTTAAAGTTGCACTTGATGAAGTTTCATTTATTGAAGGTTCTGAGTTTAATTTCAACCAAGATACTCTTAAAAAAAGAGAAATTTTCTCTCATAGATTACAAAAAATTGTAGGAGATGAAGATTTAGGTGAAGTAAAAACTGGTGAGCATGTTCATTATGGACTTGTAAAAGTAAATGAAGATAAATGTACTTTATGTTTAGTTTGTGTTGGAGCTTGTAATGTTGATGCTTTACAAGCAGATGCAAGTGATAATACATTAAGATTAAATCCTTCTTTATGTACATCTTGTGGTTACTGTGAAGTTTCATGCCCTGAAGCTGATTGTTTAACAATTGAAAAAGATGTTATAAAACTAGAACCAACTTGGTTTAAAGAAAGTATCTTAGCAAAAGATGATTTATTTGCATGTGTTGAGTGTGGTGTTGAGTTTGCAACTACAAAAGCAGTTACAAAAATTGCAAATATGATGAGTCCTCTTTTTGCACATGATCCTGTAAAAGAGAGAAGTTTATATTGTTGTGCAGATTGTAAACCAAAAATTATGATGCAAAATCATTTTGATCAAAGAAACAAAGGAAATGCCTAATGCAAGATAATCAAGCAATAAATAAAGCAAGAGCACTTTATTATAATTTATTTGCAAATTTTTTCGTGGATACTCAAAAAACAGAGAACTATTTTGAATTAATTAAATTAATTAATGTTTTAAAAGAAAACCCATTAGATCCAAGTTCTGGGTCTGCTTTAGAAGATATTTCAAAATCTCTTGATTCAAGTTCAAATGTAGTATTACTTCAAGAATTTGATGATATTTTTCATAACCCATCAACAAAAAAAATAAGGTTAACCGCTTCTTACTATGATGAAGGTGTTGAGTCTGGTAAGAAAAGAGTTGAAATGATTCAGTTTGTTGCAAAGACAAAGCTAAGACGTGATGAAAAGAACTATTTTGAATATGAAGATTCAGTTGGTTTCTTATTTTCATTTATGGCACAATTATGTGAAAGTATTACAAATGGTGAAAAAGAGTATGAAAATACTGTTCACTGTATATTCTCAGAAATTATTAATGATTTTATAGATGATTTTGCAAAAGAAGTTTATGAACACGAAAGTTCAAAAATTTTCAAAGAATTAATAGTTGTTTTACATTCTTTTGTAGAGTTTGAAAGATTATATTTAAGTGTTAGTAAACCAAAAGCAAAAGTAAAAGTTGAGAAAAAAGAAGTAGTTGAGACTATTTCTGATGAAGAACTAGAACGACGTGCTAGAAATAAAGCATTAAAAGCAATGGGTCCTAAAGATGAAAAACCTACAGGACCTATTGATAACGTAAGTGCAGCAGAAAGCGAGATCTAAAAAAGGTAATTCCTTTTTTGGAGATTTTATTAAGAAAATTAGGAATAATTTTTTTAATAAAGTCTCTTAGTTTAGGGGCTTAATTTCTATAAGGAGGTCAGTCGTGCAAGAAAGCAGAAGAAATTTTGCCAAGAAAACGGCATTGGTTGCAGCAGGTGCAGCAGCAGTTGCAGGAACTAGTGTATTGGCGGCTACTGGAAAATCATCTGTACAAGGTGATGAAAATAATGGTGTTATTGTTGGAAGTTCTACAAAAAAAGAAATTCTATACAAAAAAACTGCGACTTGGGAAGAATTTTACAAGAGCGCAAAATAAGTAGAGGAGTAATGTATGTCAGCAAATACATATGAATCTTTAAATGCAAAAGTAGGACGACGGTCATTTATGAAAATGGCTGCAGTTGCAACTGCATTTGGAGTTACATCATCTTTTGCAAGTACTACAGCTACTAGAAAAGCAACAGCGGAAGAGATTAAGAATCCATTCCCTGGTTCACAAACAGTTAAAACTGTATGTACAGCTTGTTCAGTTGGTTGTGGTGTAATAGCAGAAGTTCAAAACGGAGTTTGGGTAAGACAAGAAGTTGCTCAAGATCACCCTGTATCATTAGGAGGGCACTGTTGTAAAGGTGCTGATATGATTGATATGGTTAGATCTGAAGTAAGACTTAAACACCCAATGGTTAAGAAAAACGGTGAATGGAAAAGGATTTCTTGGGATGAGGCATTAGATGGTATTGCTTCAAAACTTGAAGATTTAAGACAAAAAGATGGTCCTGATTCAGTTCAATTTTTAGGTTCAGCAAAGTTCAATAATGAGCAATCTTATTATTATAGAAAATTTGCTGCAATGTTTGGAACTAATAATATAGATCACCAAGCTAGAATTTGACATAGCTCAACAGTTGCCGGGGTGGCAAACACATGGGGTTATGGTGCTATGACAAATTCTTTAGGAGATATTCAAAATTCTAAAGCGATAATTATTTTTGGAGCAAATCCAGCAGTAAATCATCCAGTAGGATTTCAACATTTCTTAAAAGCTAAAGAAAGAAATAACACTAAAATAATTGTAGTAGATCCTAGATTTACTAAAACTGCTGCAAAAGCAGATTATTTTGCACAAATTAGACCAGGAACTGATATTCCATTTATGTATGGAATGTTAAATATAATCTTTGAAAAAGGTTGGCATGACAAGAATTTTATTAAAGATAGAGTTTTTGGTATGGATGAAATTATGGCTGAAGCTAAAAACTGGCCTATTGAAAAAGTTGCCGAAGTTACAGGTGTTGATGCAGATTTAATTGTACAAATCACGAAGCATTATGCACAAAATACTCCAGGAACTTTAATTTGGGCGATGGGTTTAACTCAGCACACAAATGGAACTTCTAATACAAGAATGGCTCCAATTTTACAATTAGCACTTGGTAATATGGGTGTTGAAGGTGGTGGAACAAATATTCTTAGAGGTCATGATAATGTTCAAGGGGCAACTGATTTTGGTTGTTTAGCTGATTCATTACCAGGATATTATGGTTTATCTGAAGGTTCGTGGAAATATTTCGCTTCATCATGGGGTGTAGATTTTGACTGGTTACAAGGTAGATTTAAAGATCCTTCATGGATGAATAAAAAAGGTTTCACATTAGCTAGATGGTGGGCTGGTGTACTTGGTGAAAATCCAGGTGAAGATGCAATTCACAATGCAGGAACAAGATTAAAAGCTTTATTTGTTATGGGTAATGGTATTACATCAACTGCACAAACAAAAAAAGTTAAAGAAGCTTTAGACCATTTAGATCTTGCAGTATTCTGTGATCCTTTTGTAAATGAAGGTGCAATTATTACTGATAAGCAAAATGATGTTTATATTTTACCAGCTGCTACACAATTTGAAACAGCAGGTTCAGTAACAGCAACTAATAGATCTGCACAATGGAGAGATAAAGTTATCGAACCAATGTATGAATCGAAAGCTGACCAAGATATTATGTTTGAATTAGCAAAAAGACTTGGGTTCTATGATGAATTTACAGCTGGAATGAAAGTAAAAGAAAATAAAAAAGACTTTACTTGGCCAGAGGATGCAACAGATGAGATAGCTAGAATTATCAAAACTATTGGATTAACAGGTTGGACAGCTAAGAGATTAAAGATGCACCAAGAAAATTGGCACATGTTTGATGAAGTTAGTTTAAGAGGTTACGGACCAATGACAGGTGAGTACTATGGTTTACCATGGCCTTGTTGGACAGAAGGACACTCAGGAAGCCCAGTATTATACAACATTAACAGAAGTGTTAAAGAAGGTGGTATGGGGTTCAGAAACAGATTTGGTATGGAAAGAGATGGTGTTAATTTACTAGCTGGTAAAGGCAGTGCACCAAAAGCTTCTAGTAACAAAGATGGTTATCCTGAAATTAATAAAGATAATATAGAAGCTGTATTAGGTATTACATTAACTGAAGATGAAAAAGCTAAGATAGGTAAAAACTGGAAAGTTGATAAATCAAACATTATTGCTGAAAAATGTATGGAAGCTGGAATTGCTCCTTATGGAAATGCAAAAGCAAGAGCTAAAGTTTGGGGATGGGCAGATGAGATTCCAAAACACAGGGAACCATTACATTCACCAAGAACAGATTTAACAAAAGAATATCCAAGTTTTGCAGATAAGCCGAATCATTGGAGAGTTGATACAAGATATATTTCTGAGCAAACTAAACAAGATTGGGCAAAAGATTTCCCAATTAACTTAGTTACAGGTAGACTTGTAAATATGAACGGTGCTGGTATGGAAAATAGAGCTAGTAAATATTTAGCTAAATTAACACCAGAAATGTTCTGTGATATCAATCCTGATTTAGCGGGAAGATACGGAATTAGAGATGGTTCAATGATGTGGATTCATTCACCTCAAGGAACTAAAATTAAAGTAAAAGCACATTATTCTCATTCAGTTACTCCTGATAGAATATTTATTCCAATTCACTTCGCTGGTGTAATGGAAGGTGAAAGTTTACTTCATAAATATCCAGATGGAACTGCTCCTTATGCAACAGGTGAAAGTGCAAATACTGTTACTAACTACGGTTATGACATTGTTACTCAAATACCTGAGACTAAGGGTGGATTATGTCAGATAGCAAGAGTGTAGGAGAATCAATATGAGTAATAATAATGTAGATTATGCAAGCATGAGATTTTATTGTGATGAAAACAGATGTATTCATTGTGATGGTTGTTCAGTTGCTTGTGCAGAAGCACACGAGTTACCTGTTGAAATCTCTAGAAGAAAAGTTGTTACTGTTAATGAAGGTAAGCAAGGGATGGAGTTTTCTTTATCTGTTGCTTGTATGCATTGTACAGACGCACCTTGTGAACAAGTATGTCCAGTAGATTGTTTCTATATCAGAGAAGACGGTATCGTTTTACATGATAAGAATACATGTATTGGTTGTTCATATTGTTTATATGCTTGTCCATTTGGAGCTCCACAGTTCCCAAGTAATGGGGCATTCGGAACAAAAGGTGTTATGGATAAATGTACAATGTGTGCAGGTGGTCCTTTAGAAACTAACAGTGAGCATGAAAGAGAATTATATGGACAAAATAGAATCGCAGAAGGTAAAGTTCCTGTTTGTGCTGCTATGTGTTCTACAAAAGCTTTATTAGTAGGTGATGCAGAATCTGTAGCAAATATTTTTAGAGAAAGAGTAATGTCTGCTGGACATGGGGTTCAATCTGCACCTTATGGTTGGGATAAAGCGTATGGAAAATAAAAGTTTTCTAAGTGAATATAAGGCCTATATAATTATAGGTCTTTTATTCGTCCTTTTAACATATTGGTACTTTTGGTTAGCAACTATTGCTGATATTAGTTACGTATATCAATTCCTTTTACAGATGCTACAAGGAAACTTTACAGGGCAAATTGTTCCTTTTGAAAGTTTAACTAAGTATCAACAAATGGAAGTTGGTCTTTACGGACCTAGTTATAATGCAATTGCGCCTGAAGTAATTAGAGCATTTGAAGAAAGACAACATTTATTACCTATTGTATTTGTAGTAGAGTTCTTTTTATTCTTAACGATGTTTATTGTTGCAAAGGGAAGAAAACAAGCTGAAATTACTAGAGCTGATGATAAAGTTCAAGTATATTCAATTTTTCAAAGATTAGTACTTTTACTAAATATTATAATTATGTGTTATTTATTTATCACTGGTTTTTCAATTACATTTGGAAACGTAACTGGTGGTGGAGAACTTGCTAGATTTATGAGATCAACTCATGAAATAGTAGGAGTTGGATGGATACCTGTTTGGTTAATCATGACTATTATTGCATTTAAAGATCATAAGTATTTTAAAAGATCAAGTACAAAACTTTGGAATAAGATTTTCTTAAGAGGAAAATATGAGCCAATGGATAGAATTAACTATTACATGTATGTATCATTTGGTGCATTACTTGTAATTAGTGGTTTTATAATTTGGTGGATGGCTCCTGATGCAGCAACACATGCGGAAACGATACAGTTAAAAAGATTTATTCTGTTTATTCACTTTATGGGAAGTGCTATTATTTCATTCTTTACGTTTGAAACAGTGTACTCATATTTTGTATCTGTAAAAGGATATATCCCTGGAGTAATTACAGGAAAATTACCTGTTGAGTATCTAGAACAGTTAAGACCTGATGTTTTAGCAGAAGAAGATTTAAGAAAATAAGTTAAGTAGTTTTACTCCTATGGGAGTAAAGCCTCTTTTCTTTTTTAAAAATATACAAATATGCAAAATTTGCATATTAAGGAAAGACATGGAAAATATAGAAAACGCCAAATATTTAAAAACAGTAATTATTGACAAACTTATAGAAAATGAAGCAACTGAATTTGAAGATGTGACTATTGATGAATCACGTCTTAATTTGTATTTAAATGGTGAAAAAACTATATCTATGATGTGTATACCTAAAGATCAAGATGCACATGCAATTGGTTTTTTAATGAGTGAAAATGTAATTACAAGTGTAGATGATATTGAAGAATTAACTATAAGTGAAGATGGACTAAGAGTTGATGTTAAAGCTAGAATTAATGATGGTTCATTAGAAAACTTATACAAAGAAAAAACACTTGTTAGTGGTTGTGGTGGTGGAGTTACTGGAAATATTGAAGGTTCTTTAGAAATTCCATTTAATCAAACTACTTTTAAAGTTAAACCTGAAACTATCTCGACTGAAGTGAAAATATTTTACAAAGAGAGTGAATTATACTATTTAACAGGTTGTGTACATAAAGCAATGATTTATTTACTTGATGGTTCGACTATTACTGCTGAAGATATAGGACGTCACAATGCAATTGATAAAGTTGTTGGTAAATGTAAATTGCAAGGTTTAGATACAACTCAATCTGTTTTATTTGTTTCAGGACGACTTAGTTCTGAAATGGTTACAAAAGCTGTTATGCATAGAATTCCTATTATTGTTTCACGTACAGCACCAACATATTTAGGTGTTCAAGTAGCGCATAAACATGGTATTACAATGATAGGTTTTGCAAGAGGAAAGAAAATGAATTTATATACACATCAAGGAAGAATCGATGTCTAGTATTGACGATAATCTAGATTTTAAACTTGATAATATTCAAAAAGAATTAATAATGACGAATTTAGATGAAGATGGGAAACTATCTTGTCTAAAAGCGTTTAAAGTAGCACGTTTAATTGGTAGAAAACCAAAAGAAATGTCTGCAATTACAAAAAGTTTAGGATTAAAAATTACAAATTGTGAATTAGGAGTTTTTGGAAAGCTAAAATTTCAAGACCCAAAAATTGCTGTTTATAATAGATTAAAAGAGAATTATTCGGGTCATAAAAAACTTGAATGTAAAATTTTATGGGATGAAGCACAAAGATCATCTTTAAAAGCAGTGGGTTCTACTGTTAAAAACTCTGATATTGATGTAGTACATTGTCAATTAGGATGTTTTAGAGAGAAAAAAGGACATAAGGTACATCATGAAAGTAAGAGTTAAAATCTGGATTGAAGATGATGAAAAAAATCTTATATTTGGTGGTGGAAAAACAGAAGTTTTAGAACTAATTGATGAAACAGGTTCTATTTCAAAAGCAGCCCAAAGAGTTGGGATGAATTATAAAAAAGCATGGTCTCATATAAAAATATTAGAGAATAATATTGAAGATGATTTAGTAAATACAAATAAAGGACAAGGAGAATTAAGTGGTAGTTCTCTTACTCCAAAAGCAAGAGAAGTTATACAAACTTATAAAATCTTGCAACATGATATTAAAAAATATGCAGATGATAGATTTAAAGAGCTGTTTTTGAAAGATAACAAAGAGATACTAAATATTAAGGATAATGAAAAGTGATTAAATTAAATTCTTTACAATACCCAAATGTGCAAAATTTGCATATATCTAGTGAGCTTTCACTTGATATATTGAAAAACAATGATGATTTCTTAAAAGTTGAAAATGAGCTAAAAAGAAAATACAATTTTCTAGATTTATTAACATTCTCTTTTTCTAAAAGTGGATTTCTAGGTCTATTTTTAGAACTAGAAAAAAAAGGAAAAATAGCTGTAAGTGTTGGTGAATCATATGCAATTATTCAAGCTGCATTAAGTTTTGAAGCTTTAGGTTTTCCTCTTATTTGGATTGATTTAGAAAAAAATGGGAAAGTAAATACAAAACAATTAGAAAATGTAGATGTTGATTTTATATTTATCTCTTCTTATGTTATTGATACTTTTGTAAAAACTAATTTAGAAGATTTAAAAAATTTAACAAATGCTAAAATAATTTCAAATGCGAGTGCAGATTTTTCTACAAATAGCGATGCAATATATTTTGATACTTATAAATTAACTGGTTTTGCTTTATCTTCATGTATATTATTTAAAAACGAGTTATTTGAAGAACAAGTTATTGGTTTTAAAGATGTTGTGGCTGTAAATTCGATAAATGAAGCTTTAAAAACACAAAGTTTTGAAACTAGCCAAAAAGAGATATTTAAAGAAAAGTTAGTAAATGCATTTGGAGAAGATTTATACTTTTTTGTAGATTCAAAACAAACACTTCCTTTTTCTCTTCATTTTGCATTAAAAAACATAAAAGCAAGAGAAATCATAAGAACATTAGCTTTAAACTCTATTCTTATTACAAATGGAGAAGGATGCTCTTTAGGTTTATCAATGCCATCAAGAGTTATTCAAGCTATGGGTTATGAAGAAGTAATCTCAAGAAATGCAATATCTTTAACTTTTACTAAAAAATATGAAGAAGAAGAGATTGAAAAAACAGTAAATGCATTTGCAAAAAAATATAGACAAATAAGGGTTTTAAATGAGCAATAAACTTAACTTTCTAGACTTTGAAGAAGCAGTAAAAATAAGTCTAAATTTAGCAAAAACAACAACATTAAAAGAGATTGTACCTATTTCAAAAGCATTAGGAAGAATCGTATCGAGTGATGTGATTTGTAAAAAAAATCTTCCATCTTTTAACAATTCAGCAATGGATGGTTTTGCTTTTAAAATAGCTGATAGTGGCAAAACACTTAAAATCAAAAAAGTGATATTTGCAGGTGATAAAGGTAGTGATGTTGAAGCTATTTTAAACGAGGGTGAATGCTATAAGATAATGACAGGTGCAAAAGTACCTAGTGATGTTGATACTATTATTCCAATTGAAAACTGTATTGATGCAAATGAAAAAACTGTAACTCTTCCAAATGATTTAAAAGTTGGAAGCAACTTAAGATTAAAAGGTGAAGAGCAAAAAGAGGGCAATGTATTATTTAAAAAAGGTGAGGTGATTAATTCATCTCATATCACTCTTTTAGCTTCTCAAGGTCTTATGATGATTGAAGTTTTTAAACAAATCTCAATTGCTGTTGTATCAACAGGAAATGAACTAAAAGAACCATGGGAAGAAGCAAATGAAGAAGAGATTTATAACTGTAATTCATATGCTTTAGTTTCATTACTTGAAGAAGCAGGGTTTTGTGCAACATATAGTGGTGTAGTTCCTGATAATCTAGAAGAATCTATAAACTTTATTTCAAATTTAAAAACATTTGATGTAATTATTACAACGGGCGGTATTTCTATGGGAGATGCTGACTTTGTTGGTGAAGCATTTGTTCAAAATGGATTGCAAACTGCTTTTCATGGAGTAAATGTAAAACCAGGACGACCTATTATGATGGGAAGTATGGAAAGTGATAAGAAACAAACTTTTGTAATGTGTCTACCTGGTAATCCTCTAACTGCAATGGTTAATATGCAACTTTTTGCAATTCCTGTATTAAATAAAATACAAGGAAATAGTGGTTTTTATCATGATGTAGTAATTGCAAAAAATCAAGAATCTTTTAAAACAAAAAAAGGACGAGTAAATTTAGTTCTTGGAAATTGTGAGAATGGAGGGTTTAACGTAACGAGAAATAATAAATATGGTTCAGGAATGATTACTGCATTGTATGAGAGTAATTGTATTTTAGTAACATCGGAAAATACAGCTGGTGTAGAAGCAGAGCAAATGGTTAAACTTATTAAATTTAATAATAAGTTTTTATCTAAGACAGTAAATATATTTAATTAGAAGGAAAAACATAATGAAATTAAAAAAGTTATCACTATTAGTTGCAAGTGCATCAATGGTATTTGCAACAGGATTAATGGCAAAAGATTCTTTAATGATGGCAACAACTACAAGTACAGATAATACAGGATTATTAGATTATCTAGCACCAAAGTTTGAAAAAGAGACAGGTACAAATTTAAAGTGGGTAGCAACAGGTACTGGAAAAGCTCTTAAAATGGGTGGAAATTGTGATGTTGATATTTTATTTGTACATGCACCTGCATCTGAGAAAAAGTTTATTGCTACTGGTTTTGGTGGAGATAGACAGCAAGTAATGTATAACGATTTTATTATTGTAGGTCCTAAAAAAGACCCTGCAAGTGTATCTGGAATGGCTCCAAGTGCAGCTTTACAAAAAATTAGAGATGAAAAAGCTAACTTCTTTTCAAGAGGTGATAATTCAGGAACGAATAAAAAAGAATTATCTTTATGGAAAAATGCAAATGTTGATGCAAAATCAGCTTCTACATGGTATGTTCAAACTGGTCAAGGAATGTTAAGAACTATTAATATGGCATCTGAAAAGTCTGGATATACAATGACAGATAGAGGTACTTGGATTAAGTATATGTCTCAAAAAGGTGAAGCAAATAAGATGAAAGTTGTAGTTGAAGGTGATAAATCACTATTTAACCAATACTCTGTTGTTTCAATTAATAAAGAAAAATGTTCAAACGTAAAACCAGAACTAGCTAAGAAATTTACTAACTGGGTTGTGTCTGATTCAACACAAAAAACAATTGCTGATTTTAGATTATTAGGTCAAGCACTGTTTATTCCAAATGCTGGAAAATAAGTAAAAAATTAAAGAATTAAATTTGAAGGTTAGTATATAGAATGAATCTTTTTACAGATGGTTTTAACGAAGCAATAGAACTACTAATGACAGGGAACGAAAGTGTTTACTCTGCCATTAGTACAACAATAACAGTCTCTTCTTGGTCTTTATTAATTAGTTTAGCTATTGGGCTTCCTTTAGGATTTGCTCTTGGTTATTATAACTTCTTTGGTAAGGCAGTTATTAGAACTATAGTTGATACACTATTAGCACTTCCTACTGTAGTAATTGGACTTATTGCATATACTATGCTTTCACAAGCTGGGCCTTTTGGAGAGCATAATCTGCTCTTTACACAAGAAGCAATAATTATAGGTCAAATAGTTTTGGGTTTACCTATTATTATTGCTTTAACAGCAACACAAGTTGAATCTGTTGATAAAAGGTTATATACCTCACTAAAAGGTCTAGGTGCCCATCAGCATCAAATTTTGGTTGCTACTTTAATAGAAGCAAGATTTGGTCTTATGACAGCTGCTATGACTGCTTATGGACGTATAATTACAGAAATTGGTATTTCTATGATGGTTGGTGGAAATATTAAATATCATACTAGAACAGTAACAACTGCAATTGCACTTGAAACTGGAAAAGGTGAGTTTGTTACAGGTATTGCATTAGGATTAGTTTTATTTGCAGTTGCACTTATAGTTAATATTGCATTATCACAGTTAAAAAGGAAATGGACACAGTGAAAAGTTTATATGAATTACATGATATTGAACAATACTATGATGGAAGAAAAGTACTAAATATAGATACTCTTACTTTAGATGAAAATCAAATAGTAGGTTTCTTTGGTCCAAATGGTAGTGGAAAATCAACTCTTTTTTCATTGCTTTCTTTTATTGATAAACAAAGTCATGGTGAGATTGAGTTTAATGGAATAAGTAATAAAAAGTTAGACCAAGAAATGAGACAAAGCGTTGTTATCGTACCACAAAATCCATACCTCTTAAAAAGAACTGTATATGAAAACATAGCTTATGGTTTGAAACTTAGAAAACAAAGAGATAATCTAAAAGAAAAAGTAATGGAAGCTTTAACTTTAGTAGGACTTGATAGCTCGTTTATAAATAGAAAATGGTCTCAATTATCAGGTGGAGAAGCTCAAAGAGTTGCACTTGCAGCTAGACTAATACTAAAACCAAAGGTTTTAATATTAGATGAACCAACATCTGGAGTTGATACAAATTCAGCACAACTTATAAAAGAAGCAATTCTTATAGCAAAACAAAAATATAATACTACTATATTTATCTCAAGCCATGACCATAACTGGCTAAATCATATATGTGATAGAAGAATTGCTCTTTTTCAAGGAAACTTAGTAGAAAGTGGTAGTGTAAACTTACTTTTTGCACCATGGGAAAAAGATTCAGAAGGAAATCTTGTAAAAGTATTCTTAGATTCTCAAAGATTAACTATCCCAAGTACAAGTGAGAAAAAAAGAGATTCTGTAATGATGGTAAATAGTGATAATATTACTATTTGTAGAGAAAACTGTGATGATATGAAAAATGAAAACACTCTAATAGGTGAAGTTCAAACGATAAGACAACAATCATCAAATGAATTCCTTCTAATAGAATTCTCAATAGGAGGAGTAAGCTTTAATAGCAAAATTACAAGAGAAGAAATGAAAGAACAAACACTACTACCTGGCGATAAAATCCATGTGAATATTGATGTTGATGAGGTTTGTTGGATATAAAAATAGATTTTATTAAAAATCTAATGGGCTTTTTATCTCATCTTTATTCAACTCTTTTACAACATGAGTATATATCATAGTTGTTTCTATACTTTTATGACCTAATAACTCTTGAATTGAACGTATATCTGTTCCATATTGTAGTAAGTGTGTTGCGTACGAATGTCTGAAAGTATGAGATGAAATCTTTTTAAATATATTTGCTTTTTTTGCAGCTTTAGATATATTTCTTCCTAAAGTTTTAGGATGAATATGATGTCTTCTTATTTCTTCACTTCTTGGATCTTTTGATACTTTAGTCATAGGAAATAAAAATTGCCACTTTGTATCTTTTTTAGAATTTGGATACTTTTTTTCCAGTGCAAAAGGCATAAACACAGTTCCATAACCTTCCTCTAAATCTTTTTTATGTATGTCAGAAACAGTTTCAATTTGAATTGAAAGTTTTTGTTTTAATTTTATGGGTAGGGGAATAGTTCTATCTTTAAGTGATTTACTATCCCATATATATACTTTGTTAAAACCAAAGTCTATATCTTTTATTCTAAGACTTAGTACTTCACTCATACGAAGTCCACAACCGTACATAAGCATGACTACAAGATTGTATATCCCTTCAATATTTTCAATAACCTTTCTAACTTCATCTTTTGTTAAAACTACAGGGATATGCTTCCTTTCTTGTGCTCTTAATGCTTGTATATTTTCATTTGTTAAATCAATACCTAAAACTTCTTTATATAAGAATAATATTGCTGAAAAAGCTTGATTTTGAGTTGTTGGAGCAATGTTTTATCCAATGTATATATGTTCTTTCTGTTGAAATACTATAGTGTTTGAATCTAACTTTATCTCTAACTACATCTAATAACTTTTTTTAACTTCCATAATAAAAACCTTTTTCTTAAGGGAGATAATGTCCTTATACTAAGATATGTGACAAATAACGGAACACTTTGTCCTGTTATCTCTTAATATGGAGGTAAAAGGACATTTTATATTTAAGGATAATAGTATAAAAGTTAGTATTTTTTTAAATACATTACATTTTGTAATAAAAAATATTATTAAAGGAACACTTTTTATGTCTTTTAATAATGTATTTAAATATTAATTGGGATATAATGTTCCTTGAATAAATAGTTATACTCAAAAAGGAACATACTCTATGTCGCAAGTAAAAATTTATGGATTAAAAGAGAACCTTGATAATATTAAACTAAAATTATCAGAAACAATACATTCAACAATAGTTGAAGTATTATCATTTCCAAAAGATAAAAAATATCATAGATTTATATCATTAGAAAAAGATGATATGATATTTCCAGATGATAAAAGTCATCAATATATTATTATAGAAATAATGATGATGGAAGGTAGAGAAACTGAAACAAAAAAGAATTTGATAAAATCTTTATTTGAAAATATAAATAAATATTTAGATATATCAGTAAATGATATAGAAATTTGTATTATTGAAAGCAAAGCTTCAAATTGGGGATTTAGAGGTATGACAGGGGATGAAATACAATTGAACTATAAAGTAGGAGTATAACAAAACCTAGAAAGGAACAAGTGACCCACGAAATTTTTAAGTCTCTACTAGCTAAAATGTAGTGGTTATAAAAGAAATCATCAAACTGTCTGAGGGTCATTGTCCCTTAAGTCGGTCGTTAGCTTAAAAAAGGATATTGATGCTTGGTGTTTTTAATATATTTTCAAAAAGACAAAAAAAATTAGATAACGATACTGTTGATGTATATGAATATGAAAGTATTCCATCCAATTTAAAAGTTCAAGCAATTCACATTTTTAGAGAAGTAATTGATACAGAACATTATAGTAAAGATAATATTTACTTAGAGATTCATAAAATATTATGTAAAGAATATGGTGTCTTTACATTAAAAGAATATGCACAAAATAATGAAGAAGCAATATTTGATTTTTTATTAAACACTAAGGATTATCAAAAAGCACTAGATATAATTGAATTATTTTACAGATACTTTTATCTTGTATTAAAAGAAAAGTATAAAGACCATGTTACTTATAGTAAAATGATTGATGATGCGATCATTGAACTTAATGAAAGGTTTAAAGAAAATGCTATCGGATATTCATTTGAATCAGGTGAAGCAATTAAAGTAGACTCTAAATTTATTCATTCAGAAGTTGTAAAACCAACTTTAAAAATATTAAATAATTCTTTATACAAAGGGGCTAATGAAGAGTTTTTAAAAGCTCATGAACACTATCGACATAAAAGATATAAAGAGTGTTTAAATGAATGCCTTAAATCATTTGAAAGTACAATGAAAACAATTTGTGATAAGCATAATTGGACATATAATCAAAATGACACATCAAAAAAATTAATAAAAATATGTTTTGATAATAATTTGATTCCGACATATTTACAAACACAATTTTCATCACTCCAACAATTATTTGAAAGTGGAGTTCCAACAATACGAAATAAAAATTCTGGACATGGTCAAGGGGTTCAACCAATTCAAGTTACGGCTGAAATTACAAGTTATATGTTGCATTTAACTGCAACTAATTTATTGTTTTTAGTAGAACATGAGCAACAGCTAACATAAAAAGCTAACAAATCATTGGAGAGAAATATTTGAACCTGCGGCTCAAATATTTCTCAACTCAAACGTTAGATAAAAGGAAAGTTATGACAATTAAAGATCTTGGTATTTACACTAGACCAGTATTATTTGATACAAAATCTTGTGACTACCCTTATGGACTATTAGGAAGTTGTTTTGGAATAGAATATGAAAATGAATATCTAATAATTACTGCACAACATGTTCTGGACAACTTTGAAAATAAGAATATTTTAGTACCTTATATATTAGGTAGTGATACCTTCTTACCAATAAATATCATACATGAGTTAAGCTATTCTAGTGAAATAGATGATACTGATAAATTTGACCTTGCAATTATACATATAGAGAAAAAGAAGCTAAATAAAGATTTTATAAAAACAAGTTTTTATAAAATAGATAACAGTCTATTGGAAGCAACATCATATACAGAATTTATTATTTATGGGTTTCCCTCAAAAATAAATGGAATAGACTATGAAGAGAAAAAGGTAAATGCTCAAAGAATGATAATTGAAGCTATTAATATAACTAAAAGTCCATATACATATTGTTATAGTTTAGAAACAGCAGAAGATACAAAAGAATATTTAAATGGATTAAGTGGTTCACCAGTCTTTGGATTAAAAAAAGTTAATAGTCAAATTAACTATTGTTTTGTAGGAATGATGATTAGAGAAAAGTATTTTATTTCTGCTAGATGGATATATCATGTAATAAAAACATCTAACAAATCATTGGAAGAAGAACGAGTGACCCCTGCGAGTATTTAAGCCTAATTAGCTTTAATATAGTGGTTATAAAAAAAATCAGCAAACATATTGAGGGGTCATCGTTCTTCAATTTAGACGTTAGGTTACAAAAGAAATAATAAGGAAGCACATGGCATTTAAAAAGAATCGTGTTAGCCAAGTTACAATAGAAACACCAGAAGCTTTACTTCATGACTTAAGAAGCAAAAAAATCAAAGCCCCATTCTCTCATCAAGCAGACATGTGGAGAAGATACTTAGAAAAAGCTTTAGACAAATCTGATGTAGCCTTGCAATTACCTACAGGTAGTGGAAAAACTCTTGTAGGTTTAATATTAGCTGAATGGCGACGACAAAAGTTTAAAGAGAAAGTTATATATGTTTGCCCTACAAATCAATTAGTACATCAAGTAGCAGAACAAGCAGAAAATCAATATGGATTAAAAGTTGCAAAATTTGTTGGTAGAATTAGAGATTATCCTATCTCAATAAAATCAGATTATGAAAGTGCTGATAAAATAGCTATTACATCGTATAGTGCCTTGTTTAATACTAATCCATACTTTAAAGATGCTGATATTATTATATTGGATGATGCACATTCTTCAGAAAATTATATTAGCACATTGTGGTCATTAGAAATCAACAAGAATGCTGAGTATTCAAAAACTTTATTTATAGCATTTGCAAATTTGATTAAAGACTATATTCCAAAAATAGATTACGACAGAATGGTTGGTGAAAATAACTACGAAGAATGGAACGATAAATTACCTATAACTGTTTTTAGTAAACTAGTAGATGATATTTCTTCATTATTAGATACATATTGTGTTCAGAATGAAATGCAATATCCTTGGCAAACAATAAAAAATAATTTGATAGCTTGTCAATGTTATATTAGTACAAATCAAATTTTAATAAGACCAATTATTCCTCCAACAAAATCACATGAACCTTTTTCAAATGCTAAACAAAGAATTTATATGTCCGCAACACTTGGTAATGGTGGTGATTTAGAAAGATTAACAGGAATGAGTAATATATTTAGACTACCTATCCCTGATGGTTGGGATAAACAAGGTATTGGAAGAAGATTCTTCCTATTTCCAGAGAGGTCACTAGATAGCGATGATGTCGAATTGTTTTTGGAAGACACTATTAAATCTTCAGGAAGGTCTGTTGTTTTAACTAAAGATTTTACTTCATCAGAAATATTTAAAAAATTTATAGATGAAAAAATCAAATATGAAACTTTTGATGCTAGTGACATTGAAGAGTCTAAAGAAACATTTTTATCAAAAGAACATGCAGTAGCAATTATTGCAAATAGATATGATGGTATCGACTTTGCTGAAGATGAAGCAAGAACATTAATAATTTCTGATTTACCTACATCAACAAATTTACAAGAGAAATTTTTAGTAAACCGTATGGCTGCAAATGAGTTATTAAACGAAAGAATATTAACTAGAGTTGTTCAAGCTATGGGAAGATGTACTCGTTCACCTACTGATTATTCATCGGTAATTGTATTAGGGGAAAAACTTGTATCTTACTTACTTCCAGATAGGAAAAGAAAGTTGTTACATCCTGAATTACAAGCTGAGCTTGAATTTGGTATCGACCAATCAAAAGATATGACTTTACAAGATTTTATTGAAAATATTAATGATTTTTCTGGACAAACAGATGATTGGTTTGAAGCCGATAAAGAAATTATTTCATTGAGAGATGAATTGAATAAAGAAGAACCCGCATATATAAAAAATTTACAAAACAGTGTAAAGTATGAGATAGAATATCAATATAAAATGTGGCAAACAGATTATAGTGGTGCTACTGATGAGGCACGAAATGCACTAAAAGAATTAACTGACACTAATCTAAAAGGATACAGAGCACTTTGGAACTATTTAGCAGGAGCGTCTGCTCTATTAGCCGATAATGCAGATTTAGCATCAGAATTTTTTACAAATGCTATGAAAGCTGCTCCATCCTTGAAGTGGATGGTTACATTAGCTAAAAGTTCAGGAATAAAATCAGAAGATGTTATTGATGAAAGTGATTTAAACTCTGTTGTAGAAAAATTTGAAAAAGAAATCAAAAAATTTGGTTTAACGAGTAATAGAAAATATGATAAAGAAGAACAGTTTATTCTTGAAGGAATTATGAACGAAGATGCTAAAAAATTTGAAGAAGCACAAAAGAGACTAGGAGCACTAATTGGATTTGAAGCAGGCAATATAGAAGATGATGCTTCTCCCGATCCTTGGTGGATATTAAGTGATAACTTATGTATAGTATTTGAAGATCATTCAGAAGGAACTGCAGAATACTTTAGTGCCACTAAAGCAAGACAAGCCACAACACATGATAATTGGATTAAAGAGAATCTGTCTGTTTCTAAAGACATAGAGATTATAAAAGTTTTAATAACTGCTGTTAAAAAGGCACATAAAGGAGCATTCCCTCATTTAAAAGATGTATATCTATGGACGTTAGATGATTTTAGGTCATGGACAACAACTATTCTAAGTGTATTAAGAACAAGACGAAATGAATTTTCCAATGAAGGTGATTTATTTTGGAGAGTAGATACAAAAGATAGCTACATTAGTAATAAATTAAGTCCTAAAATGTTAGTCGAAACAATTAAAAAAATATCAGCATATGATTATTTTAAAAGTAATGAATAAGTTAAAAACCTAACAAGACCTAGCAGTGAACGCATAGCGTCACTGAAGTCAACCGTTATCTGAAAAAAGTAAATACTTCTAAAATATCAAATTATAAAAATAATAGTTAACTTTAGATAAAATAGATATTCAATATATAATTTATAAATAACATTGCAAAATGACATACTTTTAAAGAAACTTAAAATTTATTGCTATACTTTTTCAAAAGATGGGGAAGTATAATGAAAACACCAAGTTTATTTGATTTTATAAATAAATCACAAGGAAAAGATATAAAAGCTTTAACATATATTTCACTTTTCAGTAGTGCGGGAATTGGTTGTTATGGATTTAAACAACAAGGCTTTAAGTGTATAGCCACTAATGAATATTTAGAAAAAAGAATTAAAATACAACAATACAATAATAAGTGTGAATTTGATAGTGGTTATATTCAAGGTGATTTATCAACTCAAGAAATTCAAGATAGAATTTATAAAGAGTTAGATAACAATAATATAAAAGATTTAGATATTTTAATTGCAACCCCACCTTGTCAAGGTATGTCTGTTGCAAATCATAAAAAAAATAATGAAACAAAAAGAAATTCATTAGTTGTAGAATCAATTAAGATAGTTTCAAAAATAAAACCAAAATTTTTTGTATTTGAAAATGTAAGAGCATTTTTAAATACAATTTGTACAGATACTGATAATATTGATAAGCCAATCGAAGAATCTATAGAGTTAAATCTTGGTGGAAACTATAATATACTCTCAAAAGTAGTTAACTTTAAAGAGTACGGTTCGCAATCAAGTAGAACAAGAACGCTTGTAATTGGTACTAGAAAGGACCTAGTTAATATAAGCCCTTATCAACTATTTCCAAAACAACAAAAAGCTAAAAAACTAAAATCATTAATTGGTGATTTACCATCATTAAAAATAATGGGTGAAATATCTGATAATGATATTTATCATTCTTATAGAAATTTTGATACTAAAATGTTGTCTTGGATAGAAAATATAAAAGAGGGACAATCAGCTTTTGATAATATAGAACCAACAAGAATACCTCATAAAATAATTGATGGTGAAATTGTTTTTAATAAGAATAAAAATGGTGATAAGTATTCAAGATGGTACTGGGATAGAGAAGCTCCTTGTATTCATACAAGAAATGATATTTTAGCTAGTCAAAGTACTATACATCCCTCAGACAATAGAGTATTTAGTATTAGAGAATTAATGAGGATGATGACAATATCATCTGAATTCAAATGGTCAAATATAGATTTTAACACACTTAATAATTTATCACATGAAGAAAAAAAGAAATATTTAAAACAAGATGAATTAAATATAAGACATTGCATTGGTGAAGCAGTTCCAACTATAATTTTTGAACAAATAGCTCAAAATGTAAAAAAAGTTTTAAAACATAAAGTCTTATCAATTAATGAATGTGAAAAAATTATTCAAGAATATACTTTACAAGATATAAATAATTTACAAAATTTTATTATTAACAATAATCATAAATATGATTTGAATACGCTTTATAATATTGCTGAACTTTCAAATATAAAAAGAACTGAGACAAAAGCATATTTTACTAGGGAAGATATTGTACACAATGTAATAAATAAACTTCCTACATTTAAAAATAAAAAAAGTATAAGAATACTTGAACCATCAGTTGGTATAGGAAATTTTTTACCTTTATTATTTAAAAAATATGATAATATTCAAAATGTTATTTTAGATATTATTGATATTGACAATAATTCATTAGATACATTAAAAATACTATTAACTAAGACTAAAATACCAAAAAACTTTACTATTAATTTTATTAATACAGATTTTTTACTATGGGAAAATAAATATCAATATGATTTAGTAGTTGGTAATCCCCCTTATGGAAAAGTAATAAATAATAAATTTTTACTAGATAAATATAAATTAGATTGTGATAATAAAAATACAAATAATTTATTTTCATTTTTTATCGAGAAGTCTATAAAAATATCCAAATATGTATCCTTAATAGTTCCAAAAAGCTTGATTAATTCTCCAGAATTCAATCAAACAAGAGAAATATTAGAAAAGAAAAATTTACACTCAATTACTGATTATGGTGAAAAAGCTTTTAAAGGTGTAAAAATTGAAACAATAAGCTTTTTATTAGATACTTACAAAATAGAAAAATTTGAAAAGATAAAAATTGAAAGTTATATAACAAATACTATCTTTTACCAAAATAAAGACTACATATTCTCAAAAGATTTTCCATATTGGTTAATTTATAGAAATAATTTTTTTGATACTATTGTAAATAAAATGGAACTTGATATTTTTGAAAGTTTTAGAGATAGACAAATTACAAAAAAACATACTTTAAATAGTGGGAATATAAGAGTTTTAAAATCAAGAAATATTGCTAACAATAGTATTAAAAATATAGACAATTATGATTGTTTTATTGATGAAATAGATAGCTTTGTTGTATCAAAGTATTTAAATCAAAATAATATTGTACTTATCCCAAACTTAACATATAATCCAAGAGCAACATTTTTACCTAAAGATACAATAACAGATGGTTCAGTTGCACTTTTAAAAGCAAAAAACAATATAAATATTACTAGCAATCATTTAGAATATTATAGTAGTAGTGAATTTATTGAATATTATAAGATTGCAAGAAATAGAGGAACTAGATCTTTAAATATTGATAATAATTCTGTTCAATTTTTTGGATTATTAAAGGAAGCATAAATGGTAGATACAATAAACAATTATTTTAATAATTATAATTTTGATATTAAAGTTACAAAAAATGCAAGATTTATGGATCAAAAAGTTACACCAGATGTAATGTGTATGATTGCTGATTGTGTATTAAATTTTATAGAAACTAAAAATGATGAAAATATTAAATTTAGTTCAACAGATATTTGGAAACATGAGTATTCAAATACAAATATAAAAGAGATATTTGGTAAAACTGATGTATCAAATAAAAAAGCAAAAAATGAATATGATAAATTTTTTCAACAACCCCTAAAAGCATTAGCATATGCAAAAATACTTAAAGAAGAAAAGCAAGGCAATAAAATATATTTCACCGTTTTGAACTTAGAAATTTTAGAATATATTGCAATAAAAGAGCGAAATACACTAAATTTTTTAGACATATATTTGAAAAAAGTTTTAGAAGATAGCCATATTTGGCATTTATTTGAAAATTTTTTTATAAATAATACAAAAGATAATTTTACTAGCCTTAAAAGTGAATATGAGAAATTTATTATATTACATACTCCAATTAATGGAGAAATCGAAGTAAGAAGAATTTTTACAAAAATTCTAAATCCTCTTTCTTTTAAAAGACAAAAGCATGGAACAAGTGGAGGATTTTTTTCTAAAGATATAATATCAAATGATGTATTAATGTATAATAGAAAAAACTGGAGAGATATCACTAAAAATAAATCAGAAACTAGAGAAGAATATGAAATTAGAGCTAAACTAGAAGTACAACAAACTAAAGATGCTTATGTTAAATATACTATCAATAAAGCTACTAATATAGTTAGGAAATTACATTCACCAACAAGTGAAGTAAAAGATGAGTTAGCAATAGGTGAAGCTACACAAGTACATCATATTTTCATGAAATCAGAATATCCACAAATTGAATCATATATAGAAAACCTAATTTTATTAACAGCTACTCAACATAATACTAAAGCTCATCCAAGTAATAATACAAGAAACATACATAAAGATTATCAATTATTATGTTTGTTGGCAAAAAGTGATTCTATTGAAAAATATTATAATACTTATTCAAAAGAAGATTTTCTTTTTGTCTTAAAAATAGGATTAAATAAAGAATTTTCTAATAAGATTGAGTTTGGAGAATTGAAAGAAAAGCTTGTTGACTTGTACAATGTTGCTTAATTAAACAGATAACAAATCGTAGAAATCGAACAAGGCTATAGAGTGAAAATACCAAGTTTTTATCTTATAAACTAAGTTAAATGATAAAGCAGTTTTTTACTGAGTTATATCGCCTTGTCGCTTAACTCAACCGTTATATTCAGGGAGATACAATGGACATTTGGAGTTTACCTTATACTTTTGAGTATGAGGGTCGAAAGGTGAAATATGGGATTGAAGGAAAAGGAGAGCCTCTTGTTTTAGTTCATGGTACGCCTTGGTCATCATTCAACCTTAGGCACTTGATTCAAGCACTTTCGAGCCACTATACAGTCTACTACTTTGATTTACTTGGTTATGGTGAATCAGATAAAAGTGATGCGGATGTATCTTTAAAAATACAAAATCAGCTATTAGACTCATTAATAGGTCATTGGCAGCTTGAGTTACCTTATATTGTGGGGCATGACTTCGGCGGTACGACAGTACTGAGAAATTACTTGCTGAATCAACGAAAGTACAAAAAGATAGTTGTAATTGATCCAGTTGCGTTATCTCCTTGGGGCTCTCCATTTTTTAAACATATTGAAAAGCATGAAGAAGCCTTTGCAGGAGTGCCTGATTTCATCCATTCAGCAATCGTTGAAGCATACATAAAAACAGCGTCATATCAACCATTATCTCAGGAAACAATTGACGGTATTCTCCGCCCTTGGTCTGGAGATGAAGGTAAGAAAGCTTTTTATAGGCAAATAGCTCAAGCTGATTCAAAGTATACGGATGAATTTCAAGATAAATTCTCTAGCTTTGATGTACCCACATTAATTCTTTGGGGTGAAGAAGATCAATGGATCCCTGTTGAGCAAGCTCACGTACTTCATAGTAAAATTAAAGGCTCTAAGTTAGTTACAGTGCCTGAATCTGGACATTTGGTTATCGAAGAAAAACCAGAAGCATTGGTTAAAGAGATCCGAGAGTTCTTCGAAAGTTGAATATAACAAAGCATTTAAGAGTGATTCCTTACGCTTGGCAGTTTCGCTTCGCTCAAGTGTAGCCAAGCGTGCGTCACACCTTAATGCGGCGTTATATGAAGGTAAAGTCATACTATGAAACAAGAAAATGATGGCCTATGGATTAAAGAAATAGAATTGGAATTAAAAGATTATTCTCCCATAGAGATGGCATCTGTTTTTTCTGGAATGCTATTAGATCCAAAATATCAAAAATGTACATACAGGCTTGAATATGCGATTAAATTGTGTTTGTCTCATTGCAGTGGAATAAATACTCCAAACAAAGAAATCATTAATAAGATTAATAAATCACTTGAAAAAAATTCTATTACCCTTCAGGAAGATCCAGTTGAAGATATTAATACTTCATCATTATTACTAGACGGTAAGCGATATAAATTTTTATTAGGATTATGGGAAGGATGTATACCTCAAACTCAACTTTTCTTAAATATGTTAAATGTTTTACCAAAAACAGTTGCTTGTATGAACCTATATAAAAATATTAAGGGGTTGATGGAAAATCCGGGGACAGTATACTAAATATAAAAAGGAAACAAAGCTATGAAAATATTAAAACTTTTTATTTTGTTATTAGTAACTACATCTACTTTATATATGTATTTATCTGCACAATCTTCAATTGCTATTAAAGAGACAAAAGAAGCTAATTCTCCTATTATTACTAATTCTTCTGATACTTTAATATCCCTAGCCAAATCAAAACTTGGAAGCCCATATGTCTATGCTAAAACAGGTCCTGATAGTTTTGATTGTTCTGGGTTTGTATATTATGTCTTTAATGAAAATAATATGAGTCTACCCAGAACATCTATTAACCAATCGAAAATTGGTCCCAAGATTACAAGAGCTGAAATCAAAAAAGGTGATTTAGTCTTTTTTGATACAAGTTTAAAAGGTCATGTAAATCATAGTGGTATATATTTAGGTGAGGGTAAGTTTATTCATGCAAGTTCTGGTAAAGCTAATGGTGTTACTATTTCAGATATAGATGGATGGTATAAAGATAAATTTAAATGGGGTATTAAAAATACTTATTTAATTAACTCTAAACTATAATAAAGAAAAAAAAGTGAATAAAAATGAATAGTGACTATGAAAAAAGAGCTTTAATAGATACTAATACTATCAAATGGCAAGAAACAGAAAATAAAAATGTATTAAAAAAAATATTATCAATAAAAGATAAAGAGGAAACTTCATTTATCAAATTAAATGAAAATTCGTCATTAAATCAAACAAAGAAAATAAACAGTGTTGAGATTTTTGTATTAGAGGGTACTTATATTAATCAATATGGAGAATATCCAAAAGGAACTTATCTAAGACTGCCGCAAGAAGATGAGTCATTAGTAAAATCAGATAAAGGTTTTGTAATCTTTAGAAAAACTAATTTCTTTACTGATAAAGCACAAGTAATAATCGATACTAATAGCTCTCCTTGGCTTCCTGGTCAAGGTAATCTTGAAGTTCAACCCTTACATGAACAAACGGCATTAGTAAAATGGCCAAAAGGTGAAAAGTTTATTCCACACAAACATTGGGGTGGAGAAGAAGTATTAGTTCTTAATGGAGTGTTTATAGATGAATATGGAGAATATCCAAAAGGATCGTGGATAAGAAGCCCTCACTTAAGTGAACACTTTCCTTATGTTAATGAAGAAACTGTAATTTTTGTAAAAACAGGTCATATCTAAAATACAATTCACTAAAAATGTTGCTAATTCTCAAAGTGTTTTTGCTAAAATAAATTATTAATTAAAAAGGTTAATACTTGACTAAACTTCTTTTACTATTAATATTAATCTTTAATTTTAGCTTTGCCTTAGACAAAAACCCTTTATATATCACTTCCAAATCACTTCCTAAATTTAATCAAGAAAATTTTTCAAAATATGTTAATGAAAATAAAAAATGGTTAGAAAATAATCGTATTTTTTTGACAAAAAATCAGGAGTTAGAACTTTTTTTAAATTCACCATATGAAAGAAAACCTATTAATCAAAAAGCTTCAAAAGGAATTTTACTTGTTCACGGACTTAGTGATTCTCCTGCTTATTTTCATGATTTAACGCAAGAGTTAGTTTCCCAAGGCTTTTTAGTAAGAACTATTTTATTGACAGGTCACGGTAGCAAACCTGCTGATTTAATAAATGTAGAGTTTAAACAATGGGAAAATCTTGTAAAGCATCATATAAAACTATTAGAAAAAGAAGTTGAAAATTTATGGCTTGGTGGATTTTCAACAGGAGCTAATCTTGTAACTTCTTATGCTTTACAAAATGAAGAAGATATTTCAGGTTTATTACTTTTTTCTCCTGGCTTTGCATCAAATCAAAGTACTTTATTACCATTTTCAAAAATTGGCTCTTTTTTTAAAACGTGGTTATTTCAAAATGATAATAGTAAGAATATCTTGCGATATGAATCTTTATCAATGAATGCTTCAAATTTATATTACCAATCATTAAAAAAAGTCGAAGAAGGTTTTGACAATAAGAATTTTTCAAAACCAGTATTTATAACTATTAGTGAAGATGATAGTGTTATAGAAGCAAAAGAAATAGTATCAATTTTTACAAGTAAATTTAAAAATTCAAAAAGTCACTTACTTTGGTTTGGAAAAGAAAACAATTTTAAAGATAAAAGAATTATTCACTTACCTAGTTATCTTCCTAATCAAAATATTGCTAACTTCTCTCATTTGAGTGTTTTATTTAAAAAAGATCATTTCTTTTACGGAATAAATAATGAATTTAAAATGTTTAGAAATGGACAAGATAAAATTTACAATAGTAGTAAAGATGAACTTTGGTATTCAGCTTGGGGATTAAAAGAAGAGGGTAAGTATTTTGCTAGACTTACTTGGAATCCATATTTTGAAAAAACTATAGAGCATATGACAGAGGTGATAAATTCCAATAAAAATAAATAAACAAATATTTTTGATATACTAGTATTGTTAAAAAAGTAATAGTGAGATATTATATTTCACTTATAAATTGTTATTACTCTACAGTATAAAATTAGAAATTATTTAAAAATAAGGATCAAATATGAATACTTTAAAAACAGATAATATACCTCAAGAAGCATTTGATTGGTATGATGAATATGCACACGGTATAATAGATAGACGTACTTTTATGAAAAAGCTTGGAGGATTAACAGCTCTTGGGTTTACTATGGCTACATTAACTTCTGCTTTATTACCAAACTATCTTTTAGCAGAGCAAGTATCTTTTAATGATGAAGGTATAAAAGCAACATATGAAGAGTTTGATTCACCTGAAGGTCATGGTAAAGGAAAGGGTTATTTAGTAGTTCCAAAAAATTTGGATGGTAAAGCTCCTGTAGTATTAGTAGTACATGAAAATCGTGGTTTAAACCCTTATATCAAAGATGTTGCAAGACGACTTGCTAAAGCTGGCTTTATTGCTTTTGCTCCTGATGCTTTATATCCTTTAGGTGGATATCCAGGGAACGATGATGAAGGTCGCGCTATGCAAAAGACTATGGATAGAGCAAAAATTCAAAATGATTTTGTAGCTGCTGCCAACTTTTTAAAATCGCACTCAAATAGTAATGGTAACTTAGGTGCAGTTGGTTTTTGTTTTGGTGGGTATATTGTAAATTATTTAGCTGCAGTTGATTCAAATCTTCTTAGTGCTGGTGTTCCATTTTATGGTACGCCTGCAAGTGCAAACTTACGCAAAAATATCAAAGCGCCTTTAATGATTCAACTAGGTGAACTAGATAAACGTGTTAATGCCACATGGCTTGAATATGAGCAGGACTTAAAAGCTAATAATGTTGAATACACAATGCATATGTATAAAAATGCTAATCATGGTTTTCATAATGACTCTACAGGACGATATGATAAAGAAAAGGCAGAACTTGCATGGAAGCGTACTATTGAGTTTTTTAATAAAAAATTAACTTAATATTCTTTCTCCGAGTTGAATAAAAGGGACAGAAAATTTTAAATTACTGTTCCTCTTTATTTATTGTTTACAGTAAGGACACTCATAATCTGTATTTTCAGGTTTTTCTGGGTGGCTTTTATTCACTATTTTATTTTTATCAAAAGCATGATAGTTTTTGCACTCTTTTACAAAAGCACTTTTAGGACTTGATGCATAGAAAAATTTAAATCTTTCATATCTATCAATATACTTTTTTATTTCGTGATTTAAATCCGTGTCACTTCGACCAAAATATTCTACTACAAATAATCCACTTTTAGTTTCATATCCTAAAGCAAAGTTTCCAGCTGATATTTTTGTGATTTCATAATCTACACTCTTTTGTGTTAAAACATAAGAACTCTTCATTCCAATAGATCTCTTCATATATTTTCCTTATGTTGATTTTTATAAATCTTAGGACAGTATACTAAACTAATTATAATTTAAAATAAAAGGAATATAATTCAACAACAAAAGTTCATACTCCATACATTCTAAGGAAATGTCTAATGCCAAACACAAATGAAAAGCACCATCACTTCAAGATATTTAAGCCTTATGGTTTTTTAAGTCAGTTTGTACAAGAAGCTAAAAGAAAGAAAAAGTTATTAGGTGATTTAGCTAATTTTCCTAATAAGACGATGGCGATTGGTAGATTAGATCATGATTCTGAGGGCTTATTATTACTTACAACTGATGGTATGAAAAGCTTTCAAGTACGAGATAAAGGTATAGAAAAAGAGTACTACGTGCAAGTGGATGGCGAGATTACTGAAGATGCAGTTCTTAAGCTACAAAATGGTGTTGATATTACTGTTAATTCAACTTCTTATCTAACTCTACCTTGTAAAGCATTTAGCCTTAATGGTGAGCCAAATTTACCATTACGTGGTCGAAATATACGAGATGCAAGACATGGACCAACAAGTTGGATTTCTATTACACTTTGTGAAGGAAAAAAACGTCAGATAAGAAAAATGACAGCAGCTGTTGGATTTCCTACTTTAAGACTTGTAAGAGTTCGTATTGGAGATATTCATTTAGATAGTATGATTCCAGGGGAGGTAGTTTCTCTCCCTGATTTTAATATAGAAAAAGGAGAATTAATATGAAAAAGTTAATAGTTTTACTTAGTTTGTTATTTACTATTGCTAGTGGTGCAAGTTTTACAGAAGATTTAAATACAGCTAATGATTTATATAAACAAAAGAAGCAAAAAGAAGCAAAAGAGTATTATATAAAAGCTTCAAAAAATAATAGTGCACAAGCACATTTTAAATTAGCTTATCAATATGTTGTTGATAAAGAAACTGCAATTTATCATTACTCAAAAGCAGCTAAACTTGGTCATTCAAAAGCTTTATTTTATACCTTAGAAGAACTATTTTTTAGAGCAAATGATTTACTTTTATCTGATCCTAAAAAAGCACTTGAAGTTTATAATATTGCTAAAAATAATAATAGTGAAATCACTTTTTATGATGAAAAGGATTCTATAAGAATATTAAAAATGGCAGCAGAAGTTCCTTTATTTAGAGCAGAAGAGTTTATAAAACAATATCAATTAGAAAAAGATGAAGACTTTAAAAATGATGGCTATTATATATGGAAGCTAGCTGAAAAAGCTTCACGAGGAGAAATATTTAAAAATTCAAATCCAGAACTTGTTTTACAATTAATTATCAAAGGTGCTTTTGTTCCTGCTGAAGTTAAAAGTGCTGTATCTGATTATTATGATATTTGGAAAAATAATAAAGAATTAGTAGAGTTTGATATTTGTAATTATGTTACAAGTACTTATGGTATGAGTTTATGTGCAAAACGACAAGAAGAAGCAGAGAATAATAAGATTGAAAAAGAGTTATCTTTACTTTTAAAAGATATAAATTTAAATAATAGTGATCTTTTATATAGTGCATATAAAAATACATCTAAATACCTAGATACAAAAGTATGGTATGAAGAAGGACATGATGGTTCAGGTTATGCTCAATGGGCTACAAGTTCTTTACTAAATCAAAAGAATGAATATATAAAGTTTATAAGAAAAATTGCAAATGGCTTTGTTCCTATAGTAAAAGCTAGTCTAAGTGAAAATGACAAAATATTAAATAAACGATATAAAAAAATCAAAGAAAGATTAAAAAAGACTCCTGTTCGTGGTATGCGTATGTCTATTATGGAAAAAGATTTTATAAAAGTTCAAAGATCGTGGATTGATTATCGGGATATAAATGTAGAATTATATACTTCTATTTCAAAACAAAAAGATAAAAAGTTTTGGGAAAATTATATTACAAGCCAAAGAATCAAAGATTATAACTTATTAGAAGATACTATTAATATTTTCAATTAAATTAAAGAATCTCATCTAGATTAGCAAAAGCACCTTCAACACTTGGAATACTTTTATAACGTGTATTTGTTAATCTTACTTTTTTTGTTTTAAGGTCACATATTGCAATTCTAAAACTAGCACCCATAACAGGTTCTACAACACAAACAATTTTATCTTTAATCTGTCTTGTTGTATAAACAGTTCCTTGTAAAGATGAAAAGAAATACTTAGGATAACTCAATGGTGTTATTTCTACTATATCTATAGCTTCTTGATTTTCAAGAGTTTGTACTATATCTTGTGCATCTTCATAATCTTCAAATTGAATACACCAATCATCAAAATATTTATTAAAATGTTCTAAATCTTCATCTAGAAAACCACCTGCTAGGGATTGTAACGCAAATATTGACACAAAAACTACCTTTTAATAAATTTTATTTTTTTTCATCTTTTATAACTTGATATGCTTGATTTATTTCTTGAGTTTTAGCAGTTGCTTCTTCCATATAACTTTCACCCTTATCTTGTGAACTTATAATATCTGGATGGTATTGTCTGATAAGTTTTCGATATGTTTTTTTGATAGTATTCATATCGTCACTTTCTTTAACTCCTAAAATTTCATAAGCTTCTTTAGGAGTCATAGTTTGTTGTTTATTTTTCATTCTATTTTCAAAGTTATTTATAATAGTGTCATATTGAGCATCACTTATATTTAACTCTTTTGTAATCTCTCGTAATACTTTTTCTTCATCAGAACTAATACCATTATCTACAAATGCAAGTTGGATTAAAAAAGTTACAAATTGCTTACGTTTAAGTATGCTACGACCAAGTAGTTTATTTAAAGCTTGAGCTATCTCTTTTGTATCACCATCTTTTTCTTTTTCTTCATTGAAAATCTCTTTCATGATAGCTCTTGTTTTCTCTTTTTCATCAAAAACTTTTGCAATATCATCAAACATCATACCAATAAGTTGTGCTTCTAACTCTTGCACTCTTCCATCAGCTTTAGCAACTTTTGCAACAAGTGCAATAAAAAGTCCTAATTCACTTTCTTGAAATAGTTCTTTTGAAGCTGATAATTTATTTAGCTTTCTTCTAGTGTTAAACTTGTATAGCCTAAATGCTACATATAAAGTAGCTATAATTGAAAGTGTTATAACAAAATTCACTACAAATGTGTAATAAAGTATTGTTAGTAGTATTGCTATAAATATCCATTTTTTTAAATTCATAATTTCACCCATTTATTTATATAGGTGAAATTATATCTATTTAATCTTATATAGAGGAAATTAATAGTGATTTAAAGACTTTGTATCCTCTCCATTATATGAAACGATTTTATCAAGTCTAATTCTTTTTCCTTCTTTAACATCCATAAACTCAGAACCATCAATATTTAAGAACTTTAAAATTTTTGATTTGATACTTACTTTGTCATTACTATTATTAAAATATACTAATTCACACTCTTCTTTTCTTTTATATAATCTATCAAACTCTTTAAATAGTTCATTTGAAACTCTTACGTATTTATCTATACTTTTATAATATGTCATTTATTATCCTTTATTTTATTAAATTAGTTGTATATGCAACCTTAAAATTAAAAAAATATTATAGTTCTAATTTGTCAACAATTTTGAAAAACATTTCAACTTCATGGGCTGTTAGCTTTTTATTTAGGGATTCTCTAAAAGAGGTAACTTCATCAATTGTATCTTCTAAAATTGATTCTCCTGATTTTGTTAGTTCAACTTTATTATGTCTTTTGTCCTCTATTGTTTCAGATTTTTTTATTAATCCTTTTTTTTCTAAAGAGTTTAAAGAACGACTAATTGTTGTTTTATCTTTTCCTAAAAGTTTAGCAATTCTGACTTGATTTACATTTGGTTCGAACTTAATAATTTCTAATGTTGCTCTTTGTTCTATAGCTATATTATATGGATTTAACTTCTTATTTAATGTTTTATTAACACGATTTGCCCCTCGTATAAATCTATAAGCAATAGAATTTTTTAAAGCATGATTCATCAATTTCCTTTTGTTGCATATGCAATTATTGCATATGCAACCTTTTAGACAACTTATATAAATTAAAGAATGTAAGTCAAATTTCATTAGAATACGAAGAATATAAAAGGATTTAAATAGTGGTAATCTTGTATATTCAAAAGAGTACAACTTCATAGTTCATAAAGATGAATTATAATAAAGGAAAATTTTATGAACGAAAATATAATTTATGCGATAATCGCATTTGCAGCTTTTATAGCTTATAAAAAATATAATACATATAAGGTATTAAAACTTGTACCATCACTACTTAAAGATGGTGGACAAATTGTTGATGTTAGAAGTACAGATGAATTTGCTGTAGCTAATAAAAAAGGAAGTGTTAATATTCCGCTAATTTCACTAAAAGAAAGAACTAAAGAGTTAGATAATACTAAACCTATAATTCTTTGTTGTGCCTCAGGAAGTAGAAGTGGCTTAGCAAAACGTATTTTAAAGGCAAAGGGTTTTGAAAATGTTCACAATGCAGGAACATGGAGAGCTCTTACAAAGTTTGACTAATTTAGTTTATTAGTCAGACTTTTTCCAAAAGCTTCTTCAATATATGGAGTTATTTGCCACTCATTTTTAAACTCTTTATACTCTTTAAGTACTTTATTAATATTAGTATTTTCTTCAAAGAATGCTCTTATCATTATATTTTTAGGTGTATGTTCCATATCAATAAATTCTAAGACTTGAGTTCTATAACCCATGATTTCTAAAACATTTGCTCTTACACTATCTGTTAGTAATGATGCTAATTTTTCTTTTATAATTCCAAATTTCATCATAGGAATCATTTTCTCATTTTTAATTTTCTTTAAAAACTCATGTTGACAACAAGGAACTGCAAGAATTACTTTTGCTCCCCAATTAACTGCTTTTGCTAAAGCTTCATCTGTTGCTGTATTACAAGCATGTAATGAGATAACCATATCTACATCACCAAATTGATTAAAACCTTTAATATCACCTTGCTCAAATCTTAAATCATCGTAATTTAATTTTTTTGCTAAGTTTGAACAGAATTTAATTACATTTTCTTTTAAATCTAAACCAACAATTTCTACGTTATATCCCATTTTTAATACAAGATAATCATAAAGTGCAAAAGTTAAGTATGCTTTTCCACATCCAAAATCAATAATTTTAATAGTTTTATCTTTATCTAAATAAGGAATACAATCAGATACAAGTTCTAAATAACGATTTATTTGTTTAAATTTATCATATTTTGAATTTACGATTTTACCTTGCTCTGTCATAATTCCAAGTTCTATTAAAAATGCTGATTTTTCACCTTCATTTAGAATATATTTTTTCTTTCTATTATGTGATGCTTCTTCAAACTTTTTTGTAGGTGCTTTTTTATTTATTTTTACCTCACCTTTTTTACTAATTAAAATATGATAATCTGAATCTTTAGTATTAATAAGTGCTTGTTTAAAATATGTTTCAAGTAATGTTGACATTTCAGCTTTTGTTTCATCATTGTCTAGATTTTTATGCTCTACATTTTTATCATAAAAGTATTCAAATTGATGCTTTATTTCATTTTGAATTGTTACTTTTTTTATAGTAACTTTATTGAAAGTTTTTTCACTTTTATTTCTTATTCCACTAAAAACTGCATAAATTATACTTTCTTGCTTGATTATTTCTTCTATTAATTCACTTATATTTTGCATAATGTTTAAAATTCCTAATATGAGATTACTTTTTTTGTATGATATCTAAACACAGTTCATTTACTTATTAAATAATTATCTATTTATTAGTTCAAAACTTTTCCTGTTCTTAAACTATATGCCCAATCGGGTCTATTGTTTTCTTCTGCTTTTAAAGCTGCTTTTTCATAATCATAAGCAACACGTACAGGCTCAACTGAATAAGTATTGTCTTCAACAGTTAATATAACATAAGAAGCATCAGGTGTATTATTTTCTATGATATGAGAAGGTGGAGTATCACTTTTAAAAGCTTGTAGTCCAACTGAACCTGGATTTATCACAATTTGTCCTGAGCTTAAACTGACACATCGAGGAAGACAAGAGTTTCCACACATTACAAAAGTTGATGTTATATCATCTATTATTTCTAATATTTTTTTATCATCTCTTAGTATTGCTTTTCCACTTGTAATATCTTCTAACATATAAGCAGTATCATCTAAATATGTTCCATGAATCATATAATAATCTGCTCCAATTAGTTTTTCAAATGGTAAGTCTTGAATCCAATATAAAACATCATCACCTAGATTGTTATATGTATATCTTAAGGTATCATTCTCTTCTAATTGTGCTAGGCTTGATTCTAAAATCTTTCTATCTTCATCTCCTAAAAGGTTGATAAATTGATTTTGTCTTAGTAAGTCATAGGTAGCTTTAGGTTCAATTGGTCCATAAAAAGAATCACCAAGATTTAACATTACATCTATTTGTTTAGTTTTAATATCAGATAGAACTGCCTCAAGAGCATAAACATTGGATTTAATATCAGATAAAATAGCTATTTTCATTTCTTTCCTTGAATATATATTTAAAAGCAATTATAACAAATATATCTATATTTGATATAATCAAAGTAATAAATAAAAAAGGTATTATTTTATGCAATTAGTTACATCTGTAAATAGTCATTCAATAGCTGTAATGCTTTTGACTGTTTTAGCACTTTTCCTTTTTACTAGAGAAAAAATTCCATTAGAAACTTCAAGTCTTTTTATTATTGTAGCCCTTACTGTTGGTTTTACAATCTTTCCTTATGAGTATGAAAATAAAGAGCTTCATTCAATAGATTTCTTTTCAGGTTTTGGACATGAAGCTTTGATTGCTGTTTGTGCTTTGATGATTGCAGGACAAGGCTTGGTACGAACTGGTGCATTAGAACCAGTTGGAAGAGTTCTCTCAAAACTTTGGGCATCAAGTCCAAAGTTATCACTTCTTCTTACTTTAATAGTGGGTGCTACTTTAAGTGCCTTTGTTAATAATGTTCCAATTGTAATATTACTATTGCCAATTTTAACAGCAGTTTCTATAAAAACAAAAACATCTGCTTCAAAAGTTTTAATGCCAATGGGTTTTGCAACACTAATAGGTGGAATGAGTACAACAATTGGTACATCAACAAACTTACTTGTTGTCTCAGTTGCTGTTGATATGGGAATGAGAGATTTTGGTATGTTTGATTTTATTTTTCCTGTATTAATAGCAGGTTCTTTTGCAATTGTATATTTATGGTTAGTAGTGCCATATTTTATAAAAGAAAGACGTGCACCATTAATGGATACTTCTCCTAGAGTGTTTACTGCAAAACTAATGATTACAGAAGAATCAGCTTCAAAAGACCAAGCTTTAAATGAACTAATTTTAAAAACAGATGGCATGATGAAAGTCTTAAGAATACATAGAAATAGTAATGATATGTATGTTTTACCAAACTCTAAGACAATTATAAAAGCTGAGGATATGCTAGTAGTTGAAGATACTCCTGAAAATTTAAAAAGTTATGAAAAAATTCTTGATGCAGTTTTATATTCAAGTTTAGGTGCTGTTGATGAGGAACACCCTTTATTAGAAGAAGAACAGCAAATTGCTGAGGTAATAATATCACAAGGTTCAAAACTAAATAATACAACACTTTCACAAAGTAGATTTTTACAAAGACATAACTTAATTGCATTAGCCCTGCATCGTTCTGGTAAAAAAACAGAAACAGTTCTTAAAGATATTGCAGAAATAAGTCTAAAAATTGGAGATGTTTTACTAATTCAAGGAAAAAATGAACATATTTTAGAGTTAAAGCAAAGCAGGGAACTTTTAGTTTTAGATGCAACTTCTGATTTAACACATACAAAACAAGCTCCAATTGCTTTTTTTATTATGTTTGGAATAGTTGCAGTTGCTGCTTTAGGAATACTACCAATTGCAATTAGTGCAACACTTGGAGTGTTTTTAATGTTTTTAACTTCTTGTATAAATTGGAAAGATGCTTCTAATGCTTTAAATACACAAGTTATATTAATAGTAGTGGCTTCCTTAGCTCTTGGAGGAGCACTTTTAAAAACAGGAGCAGCTTCTTATATAGCTCATCTTTTTGTTCTTTCCATGGATGGAATGTCTACTACTTTTATGTTAAGTGGATTAATGCTTTTAATGGCAATTATGACAAATGTTGTATCAAATAACGCAGCAGCAGTAATTGGAACACCAATTGCTATAGGAATTGCACAACAATTAAACTTAGATCCCGAACCTTTTGTATTAGCTGTACTTTTTGGAGCAAATATGAGTTATGCAACTCCAATGGCATATAAAACAAACTTACTAGTTATGACAGCTGGTGGATATACATTTGGAGATTTCTTAAAAGTTGGAATTCCTTTGACTTTTATTATGTGGATTACTTTTTCATGGCTATTACCATTGTTATATAATATTTAAAAGAAAGAGAAAAGTTAAGAGAGTTTTTCTTTCTTTTCCTTCAAGCATTTAAACCAAATCTTTGAAAAAATATTTATTGCATCTTCTAGTTCTTCTTCTTTTATTCCTCCAAATCCCATCATGACTGCTTGATATTTTCCTCCACATCTAGGTTTCGCAAAATATACTTTTATCTTTTCTTTTATTGCTAAAGTTTCTAACTTTTCATAATCAAAATCTGTTTTTGGCTGTATTAAAATAGCTAATCCCCCACCTTGACTTACTATATTCATACTATTGTTTAATTTGGATTCTAGAAGAGATTTTAAAAGATTGTGTTTCTTTTTATTTAGAGTTAATATTTTTCGTAAATGCTTATCCCAATACCCTTCTTTCATAAAACTATGCAGTGTTTTTTGAGTAAGAAGTGATACTCCTGAATCATAATAAGAATACATTTCTTGATAAATTTTAAGTATGTTTGTTGGTAAAACCATATAGCTAACTCTTAAAGCAGGGGAGAGTGCTTTTGAGAAAGTTCCTACATATACAACTCTATTATTTGTATCAAGACCTTGAAGTGAAGGAATAGGTCTGTTTACGTAGTTTAATTCACTTGCATAATCATCTTCAATTATAATGCCATCTTTTTTATTTGCCCAATCCAATAGTTTTAATCTATTTGAAATAGGTATTGCTACTCCTGTTGGGTATTGATGAGAGGGCGTGATATAAACTAGTTTAGCTTTACTTTCTTCTAGTTTTTTTATATCTATACCATTATTATTTATATCAATTTTCTCTATTTTATATTTATGATTTTCATAAACTTTTCTAGCTACATGATATCCTGGTTCTTCAATAGCTAGGGTGTCATGCTCTTTATTTAAAATTAAAGCTAATAAACTAATAGAACTAATAAATCCATTTCCAATTATTATTTGATTTGCACTGCATTTTACTGCACGTGAGGTATTTAGATATTTTGCAATCTGGATTCTTAAGTCAACTTCTCCTTGCTTATTTGGATATTCACCTAAATCTAAAGAGCTATTAGTAACTTTAGAAGAAAGACGTTTCCATATTTTTATAGGAAAATTTTCTTTTTGAAGTCTCGCAGGAAAAAAATCATATAAAAATTCTTCTGTTTTTTTATTCTTCTGTATTTCTATATATGTATTATTAAAATTTGTAAAATTATTTTCAATTACAACATAACCACTTTTTGGAATACTATCTATATACCCTTCTGCTACAAGTTGAGAATATGCAGATTCAACTGTGTTTTTACTAAGATTATACATTGTCATCATTTTTCTAATTGATGGAAGTCTTTCATCTATTTTATAGTTATCAATAATATCTTGTTTTATAGCTTCAAAAAGTTGTATACGAAGTGCTATTTTAGTATTTTGTTCTATATGATACATAACTGTCCTTGTATTATTTTTATAAATTGGCACTTGTTACAATGTCAGATATTTGATATATTACTAAAAAAAGATTAAAAGGAAAGATTAATGAATATTGGAATTTATATTTATGATGATGCAGAAGTTTTAGATTTTTCTGGACCTTTTGAAGTTTTTTCTGTGGCTGCAAGATTTTTAAATGATGATGAAAAATTTAATACTTTTTTAATAAGTGAAGAAAAAACTACAATAACAGCTAGAGGTGGGTTTAAAGTAAATACTCATTTTACTTTTGCTAATCATCCTTTTTTAGATGTTTTAGTTGTAGTTGGTGGAGTTCATACTAAAGAAGTAAGAAAGCCAAATGTAATAAATTGGATTAAAGAACAATCAAAAAGTGTAAAACTAATATCTTCAGTTTGTACTGGAGCTTTTCTTTTAGCTCAAGCTAAAGTTATTACAACTCAAACAGTTACAACACATTGGGAAGATATCAAAGATTTAAAGATAGATTATCCAACTTTAGATGTTGTAGATAATGTAAGATGGGTTGATGAAGGAGATATTGTTACATCAGCAGGAATCTCAGCTGGAATTGATATGAGCTTACATTTAGTTTCAAAACTTATAAGTTATGAATTAGCAAAGAAAACAGCGAAACAAATGCAATTTGATTGGAGTGAGAATAGTTAATATGAGAAAAATTTATGAAATAAAAGATGAAAGTTTAATAGAAAATATTTTAGAAGATGCAGAATATGGAACCTTAGCAATTTGTAGTGATAGTAAACCATATTCTCTTCCTTTAAACTTTGTAGCAATAAATAAAGAAATCTTTTTTCATGGAGGAAAAAAAGGCAAAAAAATAAATATTATAAAAAATAATAACAGTGCTAGTTTCTCTGTTGTAGAATCATATTCTTTACTTCCATCATATTTTAGTACAGATACAGGAAATGCATCACCTGCAACACATATGTTTAAATCAGTGATAATAGATGGAGAAATAGAGTTTGTTGAAGATTATGAGCAAAAATCAAATGGCTTAGCTTTCTTAATGCAAAAGTATCAAAAAGAGGGTGGATACAAATCTTTAAATGATGCAATATATAAAAAAATTATAAATGCAACT
>NZ_WFKJ01000021.1 GCF_009208075.1 Poseidonibacter ostreae
AAATAGTTAGAAAAATTTGTTTAATATTACCTTTAATTTTTTAGGTAAATGTGCATATACCATACTTCTTTTAGCAATAAAAGTTTCATTTTCATAGATTTCAGTATCAATTGAAAGTGTTTGAGTTTTAAAGTTTATTAGTTTTATTATTTGACCTTTTTCTTCGAAAGATAAGTTCATCTTTTTTAAATCTACTAACGCTGGTTTCTTTTTTGCCATTTTCAACCTTTTTTCTAATTATAATAAATTAATTATAAATAGGATGTAATAAATGAAAATAAATGAAAGTATTAAATCAATACCATCAAATAGATTACAGTTTTTTCCTGTAATGATGTTTGCAATTATTATGGGATTAAGTGGTTTATCCTTAGTATTTAAAAAGTTGAGCGAAGTTTTATATTTTCCTTCAATTGTGGGAGTTTTATTAGGAATATTTTCTACAATTGTATTTTTTATAATTCTTTTTACTTATCTTTTAAAACTACTAAAATATAAAGAAGAAGTGAAAAAAGAGATGACTCATCCAATAAGAGTTAATTTTTTTGCAGCTATTTCTATTTCAACACTATTATTATCAATTTTTTATAGACATACTTTAGATGATTTATCCCAAATATTTTTTATTCTTGGTGCTTCTTTACATATATTTTTTACTTTTTATACAATGAAGTTTTGGATAAATAATAGCTTTGAAATTCAACACTCTAATCCTGCTTGGTTTATACCAATCGTTGGTAATTTAATTGTTCCAATTGCTGGTAAAGGTTTTATTGATGACTCTGTATTATATTTTTATTTCTCAATTGGTATTTTCTTTTGGATTATACTTTTTTCTATTATCTTAAATAGAATTATCTTTCATAAACAATTTGCACCAAAATTTATGCCAACACTTTTTATTTTAATTGCACCACCTGCCATTGCTTTTCTTTCATATATAAAGTTAGCGGGAGAGTTAGATTTTTTTGCACATATTTTATATAGTTTAGGTTTATTTTTTACAATACTTGTATTTACAATGTATAAAAACTACATAAATATAAAATTTTTTATATCATGGTGGGCTTTTACCTTTCCAATGGCTTCAATAACACTTGCAACAATTTTAATGTTTGAATTAACTTCATATTGGTTCTATAGCTTATTATCATATATTTTCATGCTAATAACTTCAGTTATTGTTTATTTAGTTGCTAGAGAAACTCTTGCTCATATGACAAAAAAAGAAATTTGTATTATGGAATAGTTTTAAAGATATATTATTTCTTGCTTGTCAGTATTCTGCCAGATATCTATCTTATAATTTATAAAAATCTTTTAAAGGAATATAGATGAATTATAAGAAGTTGTTTTTCCCAATTGGTGGTGGAGATGAATTAGAAGAGAGATTATATGGGGCATTATTAATTGCTAAAAAATTTGATGTTAAATTAGATGTACTAAAATGTGGACATAAATCTGATTCTAGTCTTTATAAAACATATGCTATTCCAAATGAAATAATAAAAGAAATTGATGAAATAGTTGAAAGTAAATATAAAGATGAAAATAAAGAATTTGAGAAACTTTTTAAAAAAGTTTCTCAAGAAATTAATATAAATGATTCACTTGTTGATTTAAAAATAAAAGAGGGTGTTAGAAGTACTCTTGTTGAACAAGAATCAAAATTTTGTGATTTAGTTATAGCTGCTGCTCCTCCTTCTGGTATTACAACAGCAACATTTGAAACAGCAGTTCTTAAAAGTGGAAAATCTGTATTAATGTTTCCTCGAATTTTAAGAAAATTTTCTTTTGATTCAATTATTATAGGATGGAATAACTCTCCTGAAGTATCACGTGCTATTACATCATCTATAGAAATACTAAAACAGGCTCAAAAAGTGCATATTGTTTCTTCAATTGAATATACAAAAAACAATGAAACAATTGAAAATTTACTTTCTTATTTAAAACTACACCAAATTGAAGCAAGTTATGAGATTGTTAAAACAACAAGAATTCCAGGTCAAGCATTATTGAATTCTGCATTAGATGGAAACTTTGATATGATAGTTGCAGGTGCTTATGGGCATAAAGGTTTAAAAGAACTTATGTTTGGTGGAGCTACAAGATATTTATTAGAAAACTCTAGCATACCAGTTTTTATGTCTCATTAATTATGTTAGAATGATACTATGAAAATATTATTAGTAGAAGATAATGAAAAACTAGCAAATGCAGTTCTAAAAAAACTTGAAAACAATGGATATTGTGTAGACCTTTTTTTAAATGGAGAAGAAGGTCTGTACGCTATAGAAACATCATTTTATGATTTACTTATTTTAGACTTAGGTTTGCCTGGTATTGATGGTATTGATATTATTAAGAAACTAAGAAATCTTCATAGGGTTATACCAATACTTATAATTTCTGCTAGAGATGAACTTGATCAAAGAATATTTGGTTTAGACTGTGGGGCTGATGATTATTTATGTAAACCATTTGAACTAAATGAAGTAATTGCTAGAGTTCAAGCACTTCTTAGAAGAACAAAATATCAAGTACATAATAAGATAACTTATAATGACTTAGTTTACGATACTCAAAATAGAACACTTATAAAAAGTAATGAATATGTTGAGTTAAGTAAAAGAGAATTAGCGATATTTGAAAATTTATTATTAAATGTAGATACTGTTTTAAGTAAAGAAAATATTGTTGAACATATTAGTACTTTTACAGATTCTATTGAACCATCATCAGTAGAAACTTATGTATCACGAATACGAAAAAAACTAGGAGATTCAATAAATCTTAAAACAGCAAGAGGTTTAGGTTATATTTTGAGTAGTAAATGAATAATATACAATCAATTAAATCAAGACTTATAGTATCTTTAAGCTTACCTTTAACTATTGGGGCAATTTTACTAGTGTTGATTATTTATTTTGTAGTACAAGATAAAGTAAATAAACACTTTGATAATACATTAAATGCTACAGCAAAAAGTATGGAAGATAGTATAAATATTAAAAATGGAAGATTAATTGTTGACCTTCCTTATTTTGCTATTGACCTATTAGCTTCCAATAATGATGGCTTAGTATTTTATTCTATTGTAAATAAAGATAAAAAAGTCCTTACTGGATATAAAAACTTACTAAGAGATGATTTATTAAAAAATAAAGATAAACTTTTTTATAATACAACATATGCAGGTGCAAGATTAAGAGCAGTATCTTTTAATACCTCACTTGCAAGTGCAGGAAAAACACATTTTGCAACAATTACAATAGCAGAAACACTAGAAGGAAGAGAAGAAACTATAAATGAAATTTTAACTATTCTTTTTATAGTTGTTTTTTCAGTGATTATTTTTACTTTACTAATATCTTTTTTTGCTGTTAAAAATGGTTTACTTCCCTTATATAAATTAAAAGAGATAATTCAAAATAGAGATACTAAAGATTTAAAACCAATATATTTTGAGTCTCCAAAAGAGATTGAAGATGTTGTTAATAGTATTAATATTTTATTAACAAGAAGTAGAGATACGATTAAATATATTGAACAATTTAACTCAGATGTTTCTCATCAATTAAGAACACCTTTAGCTGAATTAAAAGTCCAATTAGAAGAGTATAAAGAAAACAATAATTGGGATTATGCTGAATTAAATAAAGTAGTTAATACAATGTCCCATATAACTGAACAACTACTACTTTATGCAAAAACTAATCCAAATACAATAGATAAAACATATTTAAAAAGAATAAACCTTAATAATTTTTGTAAGGATTATGCTTTAAAAATTTCATCAAAAGTATATTCAAAAGGGTTTGAATTTGCCTTTGAAAATATTGATGAAAATATATTCATAGAAGCTGATGAAATTATGTTAAAAAGTATGCTGAATAATATTGTTAATAATGCTCTACATTATGCACTTGATGATTTAGGAAATCCAATAGGTACAATAACACTCTTTTTGAAAAAACATAATAATACTATTTGGTTAAATATAAAAGATGAAGGTAAAGGCATTGAAAAAAAAGATTTAAATACTATTTTTGATAGATTTTATAGAGTTGATTCTAAAAAAAGTGGAAATGGTTTAGGATTAAATATTGTAAAACAAATTGCATCTTTACACAATGCAAAAGTACAAGCTATAAACAATAATGGATTAGTTGTCTCTATTATTTTTCCACTAAATTAATATATAATCTTAAGATTTAATCACTTGATGAAGTTTTGAACATTCATCGAGTTTTATAGTTGAATCTATATTATTAATAATATCTTGATGACTGTATTTACGGGCATTGTATACATATATAAAAAGTTCATCATCATTTTTTAAATAGTTCTTCTTTCCAAACTCACTATAAGCAGTTGCACCTGATGCTATTAGTATTCCTTTTGCTTCATTTGCTTTTTTCATAAATTGTGTAATCTCTTCAAGTGGACCACAATCCTCTTGAGTATTAAATTTATCTATAATCCAATTTTTTAATTGAGTAAAAAAGTATGAATAGGACTTAACAGCAGAAATAGTTCCATAATTATGAAGCTTTCCATCTCTTTTTATAAAAGAGGAAATATGATATTTACTTAAAATTCCATCTTCTGTAAAGTTATCAATTTCAATAATATCTTCTGATATACCTTTTGTTTTTATTCCCCAATTTTTCTTAGTACTTAATTTATCACCATTTTGTACCCTTAAAGAGCAGTCATTAAAAGCAGAAAAATATTTAGGAGTTATATCTATTAATTTTTCATTTTTATAAACAAAGTCACAAATCAATGCAAGCTCTGGTTCTGCTTGGATTTTATCATTTTCTCTTTGATGAGTATAAATAGTGTTAGTACAAATGGGATATGTTTTCAAAAAAGAGTCATGATCTTTTATATAAAAAGGGAATAATCCTTTTGGTTCGTTTTTATCTTTTGTTTTTATTACTGAAAACTCATCTGCTTCGCCAGCTTCTCCCAAATGCCCTGCAAAATTACCTGCTACAGCAAAACCTAAATAATCTTTTAATTTTTCTTTTAACATATATATTATTCCTATTTGAAAGTTTTGTGAAAAAAAAAGAGACTTTTAGCCTCTTTTTTTATTTAGTTTGTAAGTTTAATTATTTAGTAGAAAGTTTATTTTTAGTAAACTTTTCGATGATAGTAGAACCAAATAAAGATATAACTAATAAAGCTAAAATTACTAAGGTAATTGGTCTTTCAACTATATATGATATATCTCCGCCAGAAATTTGTAAAGACTGAACTAAATTACTTTCTCCCATACTACCAAGTAACATGCCAATAACAGTTGCTGGAACTGAGAAGTTATATCTTCTAAATAACCATCCTATAAGAGCAAACACTAATACACTAATAGGACCTGCCATATTACCCGTTAATCCAAATGCTCCTGCAGTTGCAAGTACTAAAACAGAAGGAACAAGATAATTCATCTTTACTTTTATAATAGAAGCTAAAACAGGAATAAGTAATAATCCTAAGATTATAAGTAAAAATACCTGTCCAAAGTTAGCAAAAATAATTGCATAAACTATGTCCATCTCTTCTCTAATAAACTGAGGACCACCTGTAATGTTATGCATAGCAAAGGCTGCAAGCATAACTGCTGTTGCTCCACCACCTGGAATTCCAAGTGCTAATAATGTTGCCATTGAACCAGCTTCAGATGTACTATTCGCAGCTTCTGAAGCAACTACACCTTTTGGATTTCCTTTTCCAAAGCTATCTGGGTCTTTATCTCTTCTTTTTGTTTCAATATATGAAAGTAAATTAGATACAGAAGAACCAACTCCTGGAACAGCACCAATTAAAACACCAATAAAACTTCCTCTAATCAAAATTACTGGATACTTGAAAGCTTGTTTAAATCCTTTTAGAATATATGAAATTCTAACTTTTCTTTGACTTTCATCTTCAACTAAAAATTCAGAATTCACAAGTTTAAAAAGCTCAGATGCAGCAAACATTCCCATCATTGCTGGAATTACAGGAACACCGTCAGCTAAAAGTTCAATATCCATTGTTCCTCTCATAACCCCAACTTCACTAAATCCTATTGTTCCAATTAAAAGTCCAAAAAGACCAGCAATTAAACCTTTAATCATATGCTTTCCAGTTAAACTTGCAATTAATGTAAGTCCCCAAAGAATTACCATAAACATTTCAGAAGGTCCAAGTTTTAACACAAATCCAGACATGGGTTTTATTAAAAAGAATAATAAAATATATCCAAGAAGTACTCCAAAAGTAGAAGAACCTAAAGCTAAACCTAAAGCTTCATTGTGTTTTCCGTTTCTTGCCATTGGATAACCATCAAAAGCTGTTGCAATAGCAGAAGAGGTTCCTGGTATATTCATTAAAATTGCAGGAACTCCTGCTCCAAAACCACCACCTGTAAATATTGCCGTTAAAAACAACATTGCCTGCAAAAAGTCCATATATAAAGTTATTGGCAAGAAAATTGCCATAGCCATTGATGTTTGTAATCCTGGAGTTGCACCAAAAAATAGTCCAATCATAATACCAGGTATTACAACTAACCAATATTCAGGTTGCGAAAATAGTAAACTAAAGGCTTCTGAAGCAGAAGCTATATCAATTAAATCCATAATCCCTCCTAATAATCTGTTGGTAATATCATCATAGGCATAGGATATGGAAGCATCTGTGAAAAGAAATATGCAATTATAAAACCATAAACTAAACTATAACCTAATATCCATGGTAATCTTTTTTCACCATGAAAAAATAAAAACAATCCTAAAAATAAAACTGTTCCTACGTCAAATCCTAATAACTCTAATGTTAATACATATAATGTAAATAGAATCATTACAGGTATCACTGAAGAGATACTATCCTTAGTCTCTTCTTTGCTTATATCTTTTTGAGTAAAAAACTCATAAATACATAAACAAAGTACTATTGCTGCAATAGGAAGAATTAAAATTATATTTTCAAGACTACTTGAAGCATTATGTGTATCTATTGCATACCATAATACAAAAGTAGCTAAGCATAGTATGACTATGCTATTAGCTATTTTTTCTGTTGATAAAGCCATGGCTTATCCTTATTTTTTAAGTAAGTAAGAGTATGACTTAAAGATTTCAAATGATTCTTGAATAAGTTTATTAGATTGCTCAGGACCACTCCAAGTATAACCTATATCATTCTTTTTAAGAAATTTTTGTACACCTTTATTCGCTAATGTTCTTTTAATTCCATCAACTAATTTTGTATATCTCTCTGGATATTTTTCTTTAAATGTAACTGGAACTGCAAAACCTCTCATAGATCCACTAAATACTGGTAGTTTAATTCCAGATGAAGAAATAGCTTCATTTAAAGTTGGAGCATCCCATTGTTTCATTTTTTCATCTTTTACAATTGCAATTGGCTTAATGAACTCTCTTATACTTTCACTTCCTTGTGCTGAAATAGCAATTAAATCAACTTGACCACCTGCAACTGCAGTTCTTGCTTTTCCACCACTACTATATGTCACTAAATTAAGATTTTCTTGAGGAATGTCAAATTTTTCTAATAAAAGTTTTAACATTAAATGTCCACCGGAACCTTGAACAACGGCCGCTTTAACAGTCTTTGGTTTATTTTTAATTGCTTCAATAACTTCTAACATATTGTTATATTTTGAATTTTTATTTAAAGCAAATAGTTCAAAATCAAACCATTGTATATTTAAAAAATCAAAATCAGTCATTTGATATTTTGCATTACCTGAAAGGATAGTATTTGCTAAGTATGGAGCAAAAGTTGATGCAAATACAGTATAACCATCAGCAGGTTTTCTTAATACATAATTAGCAGCGATTTGTGTACCTGCACCTTTTTTATTAACAACTTTTACTCTTGTATCTAATTCATCAGATAAAAATGTTGTCATAGAACGTGTCATTCTATCTGCACTTCCTCCAATACCAAATCCTACAACCATGTTAACTGGTTTTTTAGTTGGATAATCGTCTGCTAATAGATTTGTTCCACCTACTAAGCCTAATCCTAATACTGTAGTAACAGCTATTTTCATTGTCGATTTAACAATATTTGTATACATAATCTCTCCTATATTTAAGTTATGATGAAACTTTAACAGATGAATCTGGCAGAATGCTGACAGTAATTATAAAGAAAAATCGTAATATTTCATAAAAAATTTATTGATATAAACTTTTTTTATAGTTATAATAATTCTTTATTAAAAATATGAAGGAAATATTATGGATTTTAGATATATAGGAAATAGTGGACTTAGAGTTTCTTCTATTTGTATGGGAACAATGACTTTTGGTTCTAGTACATCAAAAAAAGAAGCTTTCAAGATTTTAGATAAAGCATATGACAATGGAATAAATTTTTATGATACAGCAGAGTTATATCCAGTTCCACCTAAAAAATCTACAGCAGGTGATACTGAAGAGATTGTAGGAGAGTGGTTAAAAACAAAAGAAAGAGATTCTATTATATTAGCTTCAAAAGTAAGTGGAGCAGCTGCTGGTTGGTTTGTTCCACCTCAAAGACATGGTCTTACAGCTATTGATTCTTTTCATATTAAAAAAGCAGTTGAGGGTAGTTTAAAAAGACTTGATACAGATTATTTAGATCTTTATCAAATGCATTGGCCAGACCCAATTGTACCAATTGAAGAATCATTAAGAGCATTTGATGAGTTAGTAAAAGAGGGTAAAGTACGATATATTGGAACTTCAAATGATACTGCTTATGGACTTACAAAAGCAAATGAAACATCTAAAAATAAAAATCTTTCAAGATTTCAATCAATTCAAAATAATTTCTCTTTATTAAACCCAAGATTTTTAGATGAACTTGCAACTGTATGTAGAAAAGAGAATATTTCTTTACTTCCATATTCTCCAATAGCAGGAGGTGTTTTATCAGGTAAATATAACAACAATTTCTATCCAGAAGATTCAAGATTTGCAGCTTATATAAATAATTCAAATCCTAGAGTTCAAGCACAAGCTGCTAGGTTTGTAAATGCTAAAACAATTGAAGCTTCAAATGAATATACACAATTAGCTAAAGAGTATGGAATATCACCTGTTACATTAGCAGTTGCATATTCTAAACATTTTGACTTTGTAGCATCTACTATTATAGGTGCAAGAGAATTATCTCAACTTGATGAATCTTTAGAAGCTTTTAAATTTAGTATTGATAAAGAGTTAATGAAAAAAATTGAACAGATACAAAACAAAATAATGTATCCAATGGGATAACTATAAAAATTATTTAATCTTTTTGCTATTATTAAATTATAATATTTATTAATATATAATAAGTTAAAAATAGTTACAAGGTCTCAATAATGAAGAGTTTTAGTCTTGCAAAAAAGTTTGCAATTGTTACAATTATCGTAACAGTAAGTATGTTAATTATTGGTTATTTTATTTTAAATAACTATAAGAATAATTTGAAAAATGAAGTTTATAATGATTTAAATATCGAATTGAATTATTTAGCTGATCAAAAACTTAAATCAAAATTAGAAGTTGGTATATCAAATGCTATATCAATCTCTAATGATGGTATGATAAAAAACTCTTTATCTTTAAATAACAGAGCCTTAGCAATAAAAGCACTCTCCTCTTTATCAAAAGATATGAAAACTCATACACCTTTTAAAAATATAAAAGTACATATTCATACAAAAGATAATAAATCATTTTTACGGTCTTGGAAAGATAAAAAATTTGGTGACGATTTAAGCTCTTTTAGATCAAGTGTTGTAAAAGTAAATAAAACAGTAAACTCTGTTAATACATTTGAAGTGGGTAAAGCAGGACTTAGTATAAGATCTGTTGTTCCTATTGTAGATGAAAATAGTAATCATTTAGGTTCCTTAGAATTTATGCAAGGTGTTAATTCAGTTGCTAAATCTTTCGATAAAATAGGAGATGCTTTCTTTTTACTTATGGACAGTTCCTTAGCTGTTGCCAAAGTTGATGATAAATATAAATTAGGTAATTATATTATTTCACAAAAGTTTATCAATAAAGAAGTTTTAAATGATTTAAAAAATATTAATTTTAAAGAATTAATGGACAATAAATACTTAATGGATGATAAATATTTTTATTCATATATTGATATAAAAGACTTTAATGGTAAAAAATTAGGAATAGCTGTTACTTCTCGTGATATAAAAAAAGTTGAAGTTGCTATAAATAATGCTTCTATAATAATCTGGGTAGCATTACTTATTTTAATTGTATCTTTACTATTAGCAATGATTGTTTCTTTAATAAATATGAAAAAAAATATAATTGCACCAATTTTAAATCTTAAAAATGCAATAGATATTATTAAAAATAACACTACATTAGATTCAACTAGAATAGAGATAAAATCAAAAGATGAAATTGGTGATGTTGTTCAAAGTTTTAATGAGTACTTAGACTCAATTGCAAGTGGTCAAGAAGAAGATAGAATTGTTATTGAAGAGTCTAGAATAATTATTGGAAAAGTTAATGCGGGATTATTAAACGACAGAATTAAAAACAAAGCGCACTCTGCTGAAGTTGATTCTTTAGTTGGTGAAATAAACAATATGATTACAAGAATGCAAACAAATTTAACACAATTATCAGATGTATTAGTAGCTCTTGCTAATGCAAAATATGATCATCCTATTCCACATATTGAAGGGCTAACAGGATTAATTGCATCTTTATTAAGTGGAACAAAAGTTACACAAGCAACAAGTAATGAATTGATGTGTTTAATTGATGAATCAAATAACAAGCTTACAAATAGTGCTAGTGAATTATCAAATGCATCAAAAAGATTAAGTGATTCTTCAAATGCACAAGCAGCATCTTTAGAAGAGACTGCCGCAGCAATTGAAGAAATCTCTGCAACTATTGATAGAAGTAGTCAAAGTGCAACTAAGATGGCTTTATATGCACAAAATGTAACTAAATCAAATGAAATAGGAAAAACTTTAGCTTATAAAACATCAGAATCAATGGAGCAGTTAAGTGTTGAAGTAAATGCTATTCATGAATCAATTTCTGTTATTGATCAAATTGCATTCCAAACAAATATTCTATCATTAAATGCAGCCGTTGAAGCAGCAACTGCTGGTGAGGCTGGAAAAGGTTTTGCTGTTGTTGCTCAAGAGGTTAGAAATCTTGCAAGTAGATCTGCAGAAGCTGCAAAAGAGATAAAAGATTTAGTAGAAAGTGCAACTTCAAAAGCAAAAGATGGTAAAGAGATTACTACTAAAATGATTAGTGGTTATAATGAATTAAATGAAAATATTGAAGTAACTATTCAACTAATTGAGGATGTTGCAACAGCTTCAAAAGAACAACAACTTGCTATGGCTCAAATAAATGATACGGTAAATTCTCTAGATCAAGCAACACAACAAAATGCATCATTAGCTTCAAATATTAATAATATGGCAGGAGTTACAACATCTTTAGCTGTTCAGTTACAAAGTGTTGTGAATAAAACATCTTTTGATAAAAAAGCAAAAGCATTAATCTGTGATACAGATTTGATTTTTGATGTAAATAAATTAAAATCAGACCATATTGTCTTTAAAAATACAAACTTTGCACAGTGTAAATCAAAACATACCTTTACCGTTAAAAATCATCATGAATGTAATTTAGGGAAATGGATTGATGCTAATAAAGATAGTGAATTTGCAAAAAGTAATGAGTGGCAAGAATTATTAATTGCACACAGAAGAGTTCATTCTATGGTACAAGATACTGTAGATTTATACGCGCAAGATTATGATAATGAACATATTTTTGCAGTAACTGAAAATATTGAAAAAAATATTGAAATAGTTTTTGAACTATTAAATAGAATTAGAGAAATTAATTGTAAAAGTCAGGATTTAAAATGAGTAGTGAAACAGTATTAAAAGAAAATGCATTTTTAGTTAGTGAAACAGATTCTAAGGGTATAATAAAATTTGCAAATGAAGAATTCTGTAATGTTGCGGGATATAGTTTAGAAGAATTGATTAATCAACCTCATAATATGGTTAGACACAAAGATATGCCAAAAGCTGCTTTTGAAGATTTATGGAAGACTGTAAAATCTGGAAATGTATGGCAAGGATATGTGAAAAATGCTACAAAACAGGGTGGATTTTATTGGGTTTTTGCAACTGTTTATCCTTATAAAGATGCGAATAAAAATGACTGTTATATATCATGTCGAAGAAAACCATCACGAGAAGATATTCAAAAAGCAGAAGAGCTTTACTCAACTATGAGATAAGCTCTTCTTTATTAAATTAGTTCTAAATACAACTTACCTAGATACTTTTAGCTTTTCATAGACTTCATAACAAACTACAGTTATAACTATATCAAATATACTTACTATATTATTTTATTATCATTAATTAAATATATCAGAAGGCAAATATTGCAACTAAGTTGCATTTAAGTCATTTTATTTATAATTCCATTATTGCAACTAGGTTGCATAAAATTAAATATTAAAAAGGGATTTTATGAATAAAAATATATTCTATAAATTTATGTTAATTAGCATGTTGTTCTTATTTGCAAATGCAAAGGAATTAAAAGTTATTGCTCCTTGGGAAGTAACAGGACTTGAACCTACACAATCAGGTAAAATTTTTCAATCAATGCAAGTTGCAGAAAACTTAGTAGGTGTAAATGAAATAGGTGAATTAATACCTGCCTTAGCTACTACTTGGTCTGTTTCTAATGATGGTTTAGTTTGGACATTTAATCTAAGAGATGGTGTAAAGTTTCATGATGGAAGTTCTTTAAATGCAAGTATTGTAGAGTATAACTTAAATACAAATGCAGTACTTAAAAAAAGTATTTTAAGTTATCTTCCTTTAAAAAGTATAAAAGCAAAAGGAAAGACAATTGAAGTAACTTTAACTTCTAAATTTAATTCTTTACCTGCTTATTTTGCACACTATAGTACAGTGATTCTAGCAAAAAAATCTTTTGATGAAAATGCAAAGGTTATAAATATGATTGCAAGTGGTGCATATGAAGTTAATAAAATAACACTACCTTTAAAAGTTAAACTTATTAGAAATGAAAATTGGTGGAATGGTAAAGCGAATATAAAAGAAGCTTCATATTTAGCTGTAGGAAAGGGCGAAACTAGAGCTTTAATGATTAAAAGTCAAGAGGCTGATATTGCATATAATATACTTCCAACTTCAATAAAATCTTTAAAGAAAAATCCAAATTTGAATGTAGAGTTTAAAGCAATACCAAGAGCAAGAATGCTGAAGGTTAATTCTGGTTCAGAGTTTTTTAATACAGCAGAATTAAGAGAAGCAATAAGTTTAGCAATAAATAGAAAAGCTATTGCAAAAGTTATCTTAAAAAATGAGGATTTAGCAGCAACACAGATGTTTCCAGTTTCTATGAGCCTTTGGTATAATAAAGAGTTAAAACCTTTATCTTATGATATAAAAAAAGCAAATAAATTATTAGATAATGCTGGTTGGAAGAAACAAAGCGATGGGTTTAGGTATAAAGATGGGAAAAAGTTTGAAATTACTTTAGATACTTATAATGATAGACCAGAACTTCCTGTAATTGCAACAGCTATTCAAGCTCAGTTAAAAAAGATTGGTGTTGATTTAAAACTATTAATAGGTAGTTATACAGAAATTATTAGAAAACATAAGAATAATACTTTACATTTAGGATTAATTTCTAGAAACTTTGTTTTAGTACCAAACCCATTAGGAACTTTACTTCAAGATTATGGTAAAGGTGGAGCAAACTGGGGTGCAATGAACTGGAAAAATGAAACGATGTTTAAATATTTAGATGAGTTAAAGTCATCTGATAATAGACAGTTACAATACAAAGTTACTGAACTTTTACAAAATGAATTACCCTCTATTCCATTAGCTTGGACTGAGAAAACTGTTGTTTCAAATAAAAGAGTTAATAATGTTAAAGTTGACCCTTTAGAAATAAATTTCTTTTTAGCACAAATTAAATGGACTAAATAATTAAATGCTAAAAGTTTTATTTTCAAAAGTACTGCAAGTTTTTACACTTGCAGTATTTATAAATACTATTTGTTTTATTTTAATACATGCACTTCCTGGAGATAAGGCTTTAAAAATTGCTGCTGGAAGATACGGACCTGATGTTGTTACAAATGAGATTGCTCAAAATGTTGCACAAGAACTTGGATTAAATAGACCTTTATATGAACAATATTTTGATTCACTATTTCAACTTCTACAATTTGATTTAGGATATTCTTTAGTTACAGGTCAAAAGATTATAGATGAACTTCAAACTCAATTTGGATACTCTTTATACCTTGCACTTTTTGCTTTTATTTTAAGTTTGATTATTTCTTTTCCTTTGGGTATATATTCAGGAAGTAAAAATAATGGATTTATTGATAAACTAAGTCTTTTTTTCTCTATAGTTTTTAAAGCAATTCCACCTTTTGTCTTAGCAATTATTTTAATAATCATATTTAGTATACAGTTAAATATACTACCACCTGCTGGTTTTGATGATTGGACATACTTTATTTTGCCAGGATTAACTCTTGCTTTAGCTCTTAGTGCTGTTTCAAATAGGTTAATTAGAGAATCAATGAGTGAAGTTACAAAATCAACTTATTTTACATATGGAAAATATAAAGGATTATCAAATTACGTTTTAGTAAAACGACATGCTTTAAAAAATGCCTTTATTCCTATCTTGGCTTTTTTAGGACTTCAATCTATTTATTTAATAGAAGGTGTGGTTGTAGTTGAATCATTATTTGCTTTTCCAGGTATTGGACATGCTTTAGTTCATGCCGTTTTATCAAGGGATGTACCAATGATTCAAGGTACAGTTTTATTAATGGGAATATTTTTTATTTTAATAAATCTTTTTACGGACATCTTATCAAAATATTTAGACCCTAGATTAGGAGTTAAACATGATTAAGTATTTTGACTCAAAGTTTATTGGAATTATCTTACTTGTTCTTTTATGTTTATTTTCAGTGTTAGTTCCTTTTTTTAGTGGATATGAGCCTCATGAACAAGATTTAATGAAAAGTTTTTCAGGAATTACTAATGCAAATCTATTGGGAACTGATCATTTTGGAAGAGATATGCTAACAAGAATTGCTTATGCAATACAATTATCTTTTTCTTTAGCTTTTCTTACTATGTTAACATCTGCAATTCCTGGGATTTTATTAGGGGTTTTAGCAGCATATAAAAGAGGAATAATAGAAAAAATATTAGTTCTTTTTTCAGATATTATATTAGCACTACCAGGATTACTTTTAGTTTTACTTTTTGTTGCTTTTGCTCCTGGAAATTTTTTATATTTATATTTAGGCCTATCTTTATCTTTATGGGTAGAATTTTTTAGGGTAAGTAGAGCTAAAACAAAATCTATTTTAGTTGAGCCTTATATTGAATCAACGAGGCTTTTAGGCTTTTCATCATTTTATATTCTTAAAAAACAAATTTTACCAAGCTTATATCCAGTTATGTTAACTCTTTGTGCTTTTGCTATGAGTACAGCAATTATTGCAATCTCAACTCTAAGTGCTATTGGAGTAGGACTTCAACCTCCAACTGCAGAACTTGGTAGTATGATTGTTGAATTAATGCCTTATTTTGAAGAAGAACCATTTTTAGTTGTTTTACCATCTATATTTATATTTTTATTAGTTTTATCTTTACAACTAATAGCAAAAAAGGATTACTAATGTATAAGAAATTAGAAATTAGAAATTTATCAGTTTCTTCTAAAAATGCTATTTTAGTTAAAAACATAAATCTTAGATTCCAAAGGGGAACTCCATTAGTTCTTTTAGGGGAATCAGGCTCTGGAAAATCTTTAATTATTGATGCTATTATGGGAAGTTTATCTAAAGATTTAGAAATTAAAGGAGAAATACTTTTAGATGAAATAGATTTACTAAAGCTTTCACTTGAAGAAAGAAGAGCTTTGTGGGGAAAAGATATAGCACTTTTACCACAAGAACCTTGGCGCTTTAGACCCTACTATGAAAATAGTAGAGCAGGTTAGTGAAGTACATCAGTTTATTCATAAAAACAAAGAAAATGCAAAAGAAAAAGCATTAAAAGATTTAGAGGATGTATCATTAAAAGAGTTTTCTAACTCCTATCCTTTTGAAATATCAGGAGGTATGTGTCAAAGAACAACTATAGCAATTACTCATGCTTTTAATTCTCAAGTACTTTTAGCTGATGAGCCAACAAAAGGTCTTGATAAAGAACTTTGTAAGCAAGTATCAAAAAGATTAAATAAAGAAGTTGAAGAGAATAGACTACTTTTTGTAATCACTCACGATATAGATATTGCAAAGAATATAAAAGGAAATCTTGGAATAATAGTTGATGGAGAATTAATTGAATATGGGAAAAGTGAAGAACTTTTTTTAAATCCTATAAATGAATATACAAAAAGACTTTTTCAAAGTCAAAGCTCTTTATGGGATGTTAAAAAACCAGATAGTATGAATGAAGAGCTAATTGAAGTAAAAAACCTTAATAAAGAGTATGGTAAAAATAGTCTCTTTAAGAATTTAAATTTCAAACTAAGAAAAGGTGAAATTACGTCAGTTGTTGGAGTAAGTGGAAGTGGGAAAAGTACTTTAGGAGATATTCTTCTTGGAGTAAAAACTCCTACAAGTGGAGAGATTATAAAATCAAAAAGTTTTGATATATTAAAATTTCAAAAAATATATCAACAACCACCAAGTGCTTTTTTACCAAACCAAATTTTAGAAGAGGGCTTTAAAGATTTAGTAAAACTTCATCATTTAAGTATGAAAAAAGTTTATGAATACTTAAAAAAAGTAAATTTAGAAAAAGGATTACTAAAAAGAAAACCCCATGAAGTTTCAGGTGGTGAACTTCAAAGAATGGCGATAATAAAAGTCTTACTTTTAAAACCAGCTTTTATTTTTGCAGATGAAGCAACTTCTAGACTTGACTCAATAAGTCAACAAGAAGTAATATATCTTTTAGTTGATATTGTAAAAAAAGAAAAACTCTCACTACTTTTAGTAACACATGATTTAGAAATAGCACAAAAGATTTCTAATAACATTGTTTATTTAAAATGATTTAAAACTTCTAAATATTATATTTAGAAGTTTTATTGCTTTCTTTAATAAACTTATATTAGAATATGATTATTTTATATATAAGGCTAAATATGAAAGTACGTGTTTATTATGAAGATACTGATGTTGGTGGAGTTGTTTATTATGCAAACTATTTAAAATTTTGTGAAAGAGCAAGGTCTGATTTGTTTTTTAAAAAAGGTATGTCACCACATAATGAAGATGAGTTTTTTGTAGTTAAGCATGTAGAAGCTGATTATGTTAAGTCTGCTGTTTTTGGAGATGAATTAGATGTTACTTGTGAACTTATAGAAAAAAAAGCTGCATCGATAACTATTTATCAAGAAGTTTTAAAAGATGGTGAAGTTTTATTTAAAGGTAAATTTAAACTTGCTTTTTTAAAAAGTTTTAAACCTCATAGAATCCCAAAGGAATTAATGAATGTATTTATTTAAAATATCCCTACTAGTTGTATTACTATCTTTTAATCTTTATTCTAAAGAGAATAAAATAGATACTTTTACAAGTTTAAATCAGGTCTATTTCTTGCCAGATGAAGCTGATAAAACAAAAGATAATATTTTTAATTTGATAAAAAATGCAAAAAAAAGTATTTCAATAGGAATGTATAATTTTTCTTATAAGAAATTTGCAAAAGAACTAGTTTCTTCTTCAAAAAATGGTGTTAGCATTAAAATTGTATTAGATAGGTCAAAAATTAAAAAAGATGATAAAATTTACAAGTATTTTAAAAATAATGGAATAGATGTAAAAATCGCAGATAAAAAACTACATACAAAAATTGCTATATTTGATAAAGAAATAGCAGTACTTGGTAGTATTAATTGGACAAAAGAGTCATTTAAAGATAATTATGAAGTTGTATTATTTACAAGGGATAAAAAAATAATAAATAAAATGTTTAATTTTTTAAGAGAGTTTTAATTAATCTAGAATTCATAAATTTATTTTAAATTAATATTGGATAATATCTTTCTTCGGAGAGTATTAAATGAGTAAATATGTAATAGCATGTATTAATAATGATGTTGAAATTCTTGACACTTTATACAATAAAATTTCAAGAATAGTAGATAGTGATTATCTTATAGAAAGTTATATTAATGCAGAGCAAGCATTAATTGGATGTTTTAATAATATTATTGCAGGAAATGAAATTTTAATTACTATCAATGGGAAAAATAATTCAAGTATGACTTGTGATGACTTTTTAGTTGAGTTATCAAAAAACTCTCCAAATACTAAAAATATAATATTTAAAGATATTTTAACGTTAGGGAATATTCAAAATATTATTAATCATTCAAGCTTATATAAAATTATTCCAAAACAATTAAAAAAAGTAGATTTTGAATTAATAATCTTAGAAGCTATCAAATTAAATGCACAAGAAAGAAGATTAAAAGAGTATCAAAATGTTCTAGAAGCTGCTGTTGATAAAAGAACAAAAGAACTAAACAAGATAAATGTTAAATTAAATATTTTAGCTACAACTGACTCTCTTTCTGGTGTAAAAAATAGAAGAAGCTTTTTTGAATCATGTGGACCAATAATCTCTTATAATAGACGAGAAAAAAAGAAATTAGCTGTTTTAATGATTGATATTGATAAATTTAAATTAATAAATGATTCTTATGGTCATGCTATTGGTGATGAAATTATTAGAATGATGGCAAGTAAGTGTAATACTACACTTAGAAATAGTGATATATTTGGTAGACTTGGTGGAGAAGAATTTGCTGCTGTATTGCCAAATACTTCAGAACGTGGTGCCTTACATGCTGCTGAAAATATTCGACAAGAAATGTCAAATTTAGAATATATAAGCCCTAAAAATCATAAAATAAAATTTACTGTAAGTATTGGTATTGCAATGCTTCGTCCTCAAGATGTAGATTTAGAAGCTATTTTGCATAAAGCAGACTTAGCTCTTTATGAAGCAAAAAGAAATGGCCGAAATAGGGTTGAGCTATCAAAAGAAGAAATGCCAAATAATTAAAGTCATAATTTTTAATAAATTCCAAGTAAAAATATAGTAATATATTAATTAAAATATATATATTACAAAAGGATTATTTAGTGTTAGAAATGTTTGTTATTGCATATTGTTTATACTTTTTATTTAATATTTACACATCGTTTATGCAAGTTAATTTTGTACAAAAAGCAAAAAACTTAAAACCTATTATTTTAGAAGAGTTGAAATATAAAATTGCAGCTGATTATTCAATTGAAAAAGAAAAAATGGCTATTTTATCTACTTTTTATGATTTCTTAATTTTTATGATGTGGATAAGTGTTGGTCTATCAGCATTAGATTCTGTTGTTACTGTTGAATCTTTTTGGTTAAAAGCGATTTTATTTGTTAATTTATTTATCATTGTAAACTGGATTCTAACATTACCTTTTGAATTATACTCAACATTTAAATTAGATAAAAAGTATGGTTTCTCTAATATGACGCTTTCTTTGTATATAAAAGATACAATTAAATCAGCTGTTTTATTTTTAGTTTTAGGTTCTATTGTTATTGCAGGAATTTCATTTATAATTGAGACTTTCCCTGCATGGTGGATTTGGGGGTTTGTTTTTATTTTTGCAATTATTATTCTAATAAATATGCTTTATCCTGTAATTAGAGATAAAATGTTTGATAAGTTTGAAAAATTAAAAGATAAAGAACTTGAAGTAAAAATAGAAAAACTTTTAGATGAAGTTGGATTTAAAAGCTCAGGAGTTTTTTCTGTAGATGCAAGTAAGCGTGATAATAGGTTAAATGCATATTTTGGAGGATTAGGTAGTACAAAAAGAGTTGTACTATTTGATACTTTAGTTGAAAAACTTTCACATAATGAATTATTAGCTGTATTAGGTCATGAACTAGGACATTTCAAAAATGGTGATATTATAAAAAATATTGGTATTATGGGACTTGTAATGTTTGTGTTCTTTGCTATTTTTGGTAATTTACCAGAAGAGTTATTTTTAGGCTTATCATTAAATCAAGAAGCATCTTCAATTATAGTTGTGTTTTTAATTTTTTCACCAATATTATCATTTTTCTTAATGCCTTTAATTTCACTAATTTCAAGACATAATGAATATGCTGCTGATGAGTTTGGTTCAAATTTATCTTCAAAAGATGATTTAGTAAATGCTTTATTAAAACTTGCAAATGAAAATAAATCTTTTCCTTTATCACATCCTATATACATTTTCTTTTATTATTCTCATCCTCCTTTAACTGAAAGATTTAAAGAATTAGGTTATGATGTAAATAATAACAATTCAACACAAGCACTTAAAGAGGAGTTCAATCATGATGAGTAATGGCTTAATTGAAGTTAGTTATCTAACTTTAATTGTTTCAGTAATTGGTATATTGTCTGGTATATTAATTATATTACAGTTTTCAAGACAAAAATATGAGAACAAATTAAATAATCTTCAAGATGAAGCATTATTAAAATTAAAAGCTTTAAATGAAAAAATTGAATTAAATCATAGTTCTTACGAAGGGCAAATAAATACACTAAATACTTCAAATAGAAAGCTTGAAGAAGAAAAAAAGTTAATAAAAGAAAGCTTAGAAGATAAACTCTCAATGCTAGAAAAACATACTGATGAAACTTTAGATAATATTACTGCTAATTATGAACTAAAACTATCTAGTCAAGAAAAAATGTCAAAAACTAAAGAAGAAAATCTTAATGAAAGAATTGCTTTATTAGAAGAATCAAAAGTTCAAATGAAAATAGAATTTGAAAACTTAGCAAATAAACTTTTTGATGAAAATCAAAAGAAATCAAATCTAAATTTAACTCAAGTTTTAACTTCATTTAAAGATCAATTAGAATCTTTTGGAAAAAGAGCAAATGATATTTATAGTGAAGAGACAAAACAAAGATCATCTTTATTAACAGAGATTAAAACTTTAAAAGATTTAAATAACAAGATTTCATCTGATGCTGTTAATTTAACAAAAGCATTAAAAGGTGAAAACAAGATACAAGGGGATTGGGGAGAAATGATTTTATCTTCAATTCTAGATCAAACAGGTCTTAGAGAAGGTAAAGAGTATGATACACAAGGTTCTTATGTTGATAAAGATGGAAAAACATTAAGACCAGATGTAATAGTACATCTTCCATCTCAAAAAGATATTATTATTGATTCAAAAGTTTCTTTAAACTCTTATCTTTCTTATACTCAAACTGATGATAAAAATAAAAAAGATATTGCAGCAAAAGAGATTCTTAAATCAATTACAAGTCATATAAAAGGCTTAAGTTCTAAAAAATATGAAGATATTGAAGGTGTTAAGACATTAGATTTTGTTTTAATGTTTGTACCAATAGAAGGCGCTTTTTTACTAGCTTCAACTAAAGATAAGAACTTATTTAAAATGGCTTTTGAACATAATATTATGATTGTTTCTCCTTCAACTTTATTTGTTACATTAAGAACAATTGAAAATATCTGGAGAAATGAACACCAAAATGAAAATGCAGAAATTATTTCTAAAAAAGCTGCAGATTTATATGATAAATTTTATGGTTTTATAAAAGATATTGAAGATATAGGACATAATATAAATAAAACTCAAAAAGCTTATGATAGTGCATTTTCAAAATTATCAACTGGTAATGGAAATCTTATTAAAAGATCTGAAGAGTTTATAGAGCTTGGTGTTAAGCCTAAAAAGCAAATTAATACTAAAAATATCAATATTGATTAAAATATGGAACTAGCTGTAGATTTTGCAAATAATTTTCTAATATTATTAGATGCAATGGCAATTTATATTTTAATAGGATTATTAATTGCTGGAATATTAAAGCAATTAGTTCCTGATGATTTTGTTATAAAACATTTAGGAAAAGGTTCTATCTCTTCAGTTTTAAAAGCTACATTATTTGGTATTCCTTTACCTGTATGCTCATGTTCTGTTATTCCACTTGCTCAAAGCTTAAGAAAAGAGGGTGCAAGTAAAGGTGCAGTTCAAAGCTTTTTAATCTCAACTCCAATTACAGGTGTTGATTCTATTCTTGCAACATTTTCTTTTTTTGGATTAATTTTTACAATTTTTAGAGTTGTTTCTTCTGTTATTATTGCAATAATAGTAGGATTAGTTCAAAATTTTGTAGAAAAAGAAAATCCAGCAGAGATAAAAGATACTACAGTTGTTGAATCTTGCTGTAGTAATTCTTCATGTTCAACTCCTTCAAATTCTGTAAATACAAAAAAGAAGTTTTCTTTTAAAAATGCATTTTCTTATGCATATGTAACTTTGTTTATTGATATGGTTAAACCTTTATTTATTGGCTTACTTTTAGGGGCAATATTTACTACCTTTACTCCTAAAGAGTATGCTTCTATGCTTTTTGAAAATCAAATTCTTACATATTTTGTAATTTTACTATTTGCAATGCCTTTATATGTTTGTGCAACAGCATCACTACCAATTGCAGCAGCTTTTATTCTTCAAGGTATGAGTGGAGGGGCAGCTTTTATATTTTTAACAGCTGGACCAGCTACAAGTGCTATTACTATGAGTGTTGTTTATAAAACACTTGGTAAAAGCTCATTAATAGTTTATGTTTCTACAATTGCTATTTTATCTTTTGTTTTTGCGTTTATTTATGATTTTTTATTTGGAGATATAAATATAATTAACTTTACAAATGATATGGAACACTCTTCTTTATTTTCACAAATAGCTTCTTTTATAATGCTAGCTTTAATGTCATATTATTTAATAAAGCCTTGGTTATATAGAAAGTCTAATAAAACTTCAACAACTTCAAAAAAAGATTTTTCTAAAATGACTTTTACAAAAGAAAAATAAATTTAAGGTATAAAATGAAATGGGAAGATAATAGACGTAGTTCAAATGTTGAAGATAAAAGAAGTGAATCTGGAATGAATTTTGGTTCAAACCAAAAAGGTTCAATGATGATGCTTCTTCCTATTATAAAAATGTTAATAGGAACAAAAATAGGTAGAATAGTATTAGTTATAGGTGTAGTAGCATATTTTATGGGTTATAACCCTCTTGCACTTTTAAATCTTACTCAAACATCAAGTGCTACTTCATCTAAAGTTGTAAATAGTGTAAAAGATGATAAAAATGCGCAGTTTGTAAGTGCTGTCTTAGCACAAACTGAGGATATATGGAGTGAAGTATTTAAAAAACATGGAGCTATTTATAAAGAGCCTAAATTGGTTTTATTTAGAAACTCTGTAAAAAGTGGCTGTGGCTTTGCATCTTCACAAACAGGACCATTCTATTGTCCAAGTGATCAAAAAGTATATTTAGACTTATCTTTCTTTGATGAATTAGCAAAAAGACATGATGCTCCTGGTGATTTTGCTCAAGCATATGTAATAGCTCATGAAATTGGACATCATGTACAAAATATTACTGGAACTATTAATAAAGTACATAAAGCAAAACAAGGTGTTAGTCAAATAGCTGCAAATGCTTTACAGGTAAAAGTAGAATTACAAGCAGATTGTTATTCTGGAATTTGGGCTCATTATAGTAAAAAGAATTTTAACTCTTTAGAAGAGGGTGATATAAATGAAGCTTTAAGAGCAGCAAGTGCAATTGGAGATGATACTTTACAAAAGAAAGGACAAGGTTATGTTGTCCCTGATTCTTTTACTCATGGGTCTTCAAAAAATAGAATGAAATGGTTTAATAAAGGTTTTACAACAGGCTCTTTAAGCGCTTGTAATACCTTTTAGAAAAATACTTAATAAAGATATATTACTTTAATTGATTTAAAAGTAATATATCTACCAAATCTCCAGCTTTAATATCTTCACTATCTTCTTTTTGAATTAAAATTGCAGGATTTTCAAGCATATTTGTTAAAATTGCACTTGTTCCTTTTTTCTTTCCATCAAAGTTTATTGTATATTCGTTGTTTATATATTCAACATTACATGCAGTAAATACAGTTTTTGGCATTTTTCTTGGAAAATCTTCACTAATTCTTGCTTTTACAATTGGTAGAGATTCATTTGCTTCTCTAAATCTATAAATTAATGGTAATACGTAAAGAATCGCACATACAGTTGAAGAGTATGCAAAACCAGGAAGTGCTATTATTGTTTTACCATCTTTAATAGCAACTAATATATGCATCCCAGGTTTTATAGTAACACCATGAAATAGTACTTTAGCATTTAATTTATCTTTAATTACATCTTGAACAAAATCATAATCACCAACAGAAACACCACCAGTAGTTACAACAATATCGGCTTTTTGTAAAGCAGTTTCAAGTAGATTTGTAATCGATTCAATATCATCTTCAACTATTCCCATTTGAAGTGTATTTGCACCATTCTTTTTGCATAAAGCTTCAATTGTTAAATGATTTGAACTTCTAATTTGTGCTTCATTTGTTTGAACTTCACCTAAATCAAGTATCTCACTTCCTGTACTTGCAATTGCCACTGTAGGATTTACTATTACATTTATTTGAGCAATATTTAATGATGCTAATACTCCAACTTCTGCAAAACCTATAACAGTACCTTTTTTAATAAGTACTTCATTTTTTGCGTAGTTTTCACCAATAGCTCTTGTTGCAAATCCCAAAGGAACTGTTTTAGTAATTTTAATAGAATCTCCAATTACTTCAACGTTTTCAATTGGAACTAAAGTATCACTTCCTTTTGGCATTAAAGAGCCTGTAAACGTTTTAATACAAACACCAGAACTTACACTTGATTCAACAACACTTCCAGCTGGATTTTTATCTATAATAGTAATTGATTCATTATTTATATCTTCAAATCTTATTGCATATCCATCCATTCCTGAAGTTGGAAATTCTGGACTATTGTGATCTGCAATTACGTCATTTGCTATTACTTTTCCAATAGCATCAATAATAAAAAGTTTTTGTGTTGTTGCTTTATTTAATTTAATAGTATTTAATATCTCTATTGATTTGTCATAGTTAATAAATTCTCTCATTTTTCTTCCTAATTATTTTGATTCTGTGTAATATAATCTTTATATTTTAATGCAGTATTATAACTTACTTGAGCTTCTTTTGCAACAGAATAAATTGTTATTTTTTGATTAAACATTCTCATCATATTTACAGAAGCTTCTATTTTTCTTTTTGCAATTTCTTGTCTTGTTTTTGTAGCTTTTTTTGTAGCATTAGTTTTTTTATGTGTTATACTTTTGTTATATTTTTCTTCTTCAATATGTAACTTTTTATATAATTCTGCTTGTCCATGTTCTTTACATAATTCTTGTAAAACTTTTAATTCTTTTGGGGATATTGTAATTCTAATTTTTAAAACCTTTGATTATTTTTAACTTTGTTTTATATGGATATATCCAAATGAAATAGCTAATATTAACTATAAAAGGATATTAATAATTGTACATATTTGTTATATGTATAATTTTAAGAGCTAAATCTAATATACATTAGATATTATTTACTTTATTATATTTATAAACCATAATTTGCTGAAATAACATATCTGCAAAACCTATTGGTAATTCAGGGTTGTCTTTTTCTACTGATACCATGATTTGTTTTATTTGATCTTCAGTCATATTAGTTACTAAAGGTATTATTGTTTCCATAACTTTGTCTCTGAATTCTTGTTCTTCTTCTTTTGTCATTTTTAACTCTTATTATAATAAATTTTTCGATTTCGAATTATATAGTATTTAGATAAAAGATTGGTAAAAAAATCATTATTTTTCACTTTTTTATGACTATATTAAAAAAAGGTTTGTTATTATAATAAAGTTAGTTAAAAAATATTATTTAAAGGCCTATTTCTTGAAAATAAAAATCGCAACAGAAGATGAATTAAAATATTGTTATAAGATTATGCACCAAGTTAGAGAAGATTTGAGTGAAAAAGATTTATCTAAAATAATTTCAGAACAAATTAAAAATGGGTATAAATTAGCATATGTTTTACAAGATGAACAAGTGATTTGTGTTGCAGGATTTTCAATTTTACAAAAATTATCTTTAGGAAAACATTTATATATTGATGACTTTGTTACTGATAAAAGTGTGAAATCTACTGATGCTGGAAAAGCTTTATTGGATTTTCTTAAAATCTATGCAAAACAGCAAGATTGTAGGTCTATTGAATTAGATTCTTTAGTTCAAAGATATGATGCTCATAAATTTTATTTAAGTGAAGATATGCAAATTGTATCACATCATTTTAGTTTTGAACTATAGCAAAATATTAGAAATAGATATTTGATAAACATTTAGATATAATTGCAAAAATTTCATATAGGATTTATATATTGATTGAATTAAGTAAAAAAATATCTTCATTAGTAGGTAAGACTAATGCAGAATATGAGTTAATAAAAGAGGGTGATAAAGTACTTATAGGCTTTTCTGGTGGAAAAGATTCTTTAACTTTATTACATACTTTAAATAGAATGAAAAAAGTAGCACGTTATAATTTTGATTTTAAAGCCGTTACTGTTACATATGGAATGGGTGAACAAGTTCAGTTTCTAGCAGATCACTGTAAAGAGCATGGAATAGAGCATGAGATTATTGATACACAAATTTTTGAATTAGCTGGGGAAAAGATTAGAAAGAACTCTTCATTTTGTTCATTTTTTTCAAGAATGAGAAGAGGGTACTTATATACAGCTGCACTAGAGCAAGGATATAATAAAGTTGCACTTGGGCATCATTTAGATGATGCAATGGAATCATTTTTTATGAACTTCTTTTATAATGGAACAATGCGTACAATGCCACCTATTTATAAAGCTGAAAATGGTTTAGAAGTAATTCGTCCTTTAATTTTTTGTAGAGAGAGACAATTAAGAGCATTTGCAGATAAGAATGAAATTAATGTAATTGGTGATGAAGCATGTCCTGGTTTAAGATTTGATGTTAAAATGCCACATGCAAGAGCAACAACAAAAGAATTATTAGCGAAACTAGAAGCAGATAATCCACAAATATTTGTATCAATGAAAGCAGCATTCTCAAACTTCCAACCTGCAACATTCTTCAAAAAAGAAGATTTAAATAGAATTATAGAAGATGAAGATTTATAGATGAAAGTTCTAGTCTCTTCTTGTCTTTTAGGTGAAGATGTAAGATATGATGGAAATAATTCATCAATAGCTATGGGTGCATCATTTACTTTTTCACAAAAAGAAATCTTTATGGATATTCTTTGTGATAATGAAATCTATTCTTTCTGTCCAGAAGTATCAGCAGGTTTAGGAACGCCTAGACTACCTGCTGAAATCGTAAGTGCTAATAAGCCATTTAAAGTAGAAACGAACAATGAAGAAGATGTAACAATTCCTTTTCTAATCGGAGCTAAAAATGCTCTTGATACATGTAAGAATGATGATATTAAAGTTGCACTTTTAAAATCAAAATCTCCTTCTTGTGGAAATCTTAAAATATATGATGGAACATTCTCTAATACTTTAGTTGATGGACAAGGCTTAACAGCTAAACTTTTAGAAGAAAATGATGTTAAAGTGTTTAATGAAACACAATTAGAAGAGTTAAAAAAGTTTATAGAAACAAACTAATTGTTTCTATAAATTCTCATTTACTAAGTTTGATAATCTAAGTGGGTCAAGTGCTCCACTTACTCTTTTTTTCTCAATTCCCTCTTTATAAACTACTAGTGTTGGTATTGATCTAATATTAAATTTTGCACCTAAGTTTTGATGTTCTTGGGTATTTACTTTTACAAATAAAGCTTTTAATGGATATTTTTGAGCAACTTCTGAAAATATTGGAGCCATCATTTTACAAGGTCCACACCAAGGTGCCCAAAAATCAACAATAACTGGAATATCAGAGTTTACAATTACATGATCAAAGTTTGACTCATCAAGTTCTATTGGAGTTGTATCTAATAAAGAGTTCTTACAAGAACCACAGTTTGCTTTTGCATAAGAATCCTTTTTAGGAATAGAATTAACTTTTAAACAAGATGGACAAACTACATTTATTTTACTCATTTATTTAAGCCTTTATATTTAATAATATATCACTTACAGCATCTTGTGTTTGTATACCTTGTGCATTTGCTTGGTAAGCTATAACTTCTGGGATTTGTCCTGTAATTGCATCAATTAAGTCTTGACTTACTTCTTGAAGTGCTGGATCACCAACTACATTTGCAACATTAGCTATTTTACTAGCATTATCGGCAATTTGCATTTGTGATGAAAGCATTGCATTTAAATTATTATTGATTTCCATAATTAGCTCCTTCTTCAATACCTTGTAGTAATAATTTATTTAAACTTGCAGTTCTTGCAATTTGACTATCTGCAAAACTAAGTTCACCTGGCGCACTAGCAGCATCTTGAAGTTGATCTAACTTAACACTTGCAGCAGCTTCATTTTCTGGAATACTAGTATCAAATCTAACACTACCACCATTTGCATATAAATTACCATCTGGTCCAACTTGATAAGAGTAATTAATAGGAGCAGTAGTAGGTGCTCCTGCAGCATGAGCTTGTTCGTGTGTTTTAACTTCAGCATCAAGCTCTTTATATTTGTCTAAAACTCTTTTATAGTCTTCTTCATCATAGTTTTTCCCAACAATATTAACACTATCATTTTTCTCGAATAATGATTTCTCATCTTCTTTTTTGTCAATACTAGATAGTTCTGCTTTTTTTACAGCGATTTGTTGGTTTAAAGATGAAATGGTTTCAAAATTATTATTTATTTCCATAATTCACTCTATTCTAGATATTTATTAATTATTCTATCTGAAAAATAAAAAATAGTAAATAAAATGTATTTATACTAGTTTGAGTTTTTTAGTTGAAGTATTCCTACTCCTAATCCTATAAACATTCCACCAGTGATTCTACTGAACCAAGTTAATCTATTTTTATTACTTAACCATTTTTTAGATTTTTTTGCTAAATATGCATAAAGACAAAGAGAAGTGAATGAAATAAATAGAAATATTCCAGTTAGAATAAAGAATTGAGGTATGATATTATTTTGCATATCTAAAAACTGAGGGAAGATTGCTGTAAAAAATAATATAGGTTTTGGATTTGTAATAGCAAGAAAAAAAGATTCTAAAAAATAACTCTTTTTACTTTTCTTTTCTTCTTTTTGACAATTATCATCTATTTTAAAACTACTTCTATTGAAAAGAAATTTAAAGCCTAAATATATTAAATAAAAAGCACCCACTATTTTTACAAGTAAGAATAAGTTTGAAGATGTTTTAAATAAAACACCTAAACCTAAAATTGAAGCACTTGATAAAATGAATAAACCTAATACATTTGCAAATGATGTAATCATAACAGTTTTCATATTTGTCCTCATTCCATTTATAATAGCTAAGACTATAGCAGGACCAGGACTAGTTATATAGAAAAAAGCAACAACTGTATATATTAATAATGTATCAATATTCATTTTTTTTCCTTTATTTTTTAGTAGTCATAAGCTACTTTATATTTTGGATCGTCTTCTTCATAAGTACAAAATTGTCCAGCATTTTTCATAATAGATTTACATTCAGCACTTAAATGTCTAATTTTTACTGTTTTTCCAGCTTCTAGATATTTTTTAGTAATTGCATCAACTGCTTCAACACCAGATATATCCATAACTCTAGCATCTTTAAAATCTAATACTATATTTTCAGGGTCATGTTTGATGTCAAAATTGTCATTAAAAGCTGTTACACTTCCAAAGAATAATGGTCCATCAAAGTCATATATTTTTGTTCCATCATCTTCTCTATGAGTTCTTGCTGTTACTTTTGCATGTTTCCAAGCAAATACAAGTGCAGATATAATTACCCCAGAGATTACAGCAATTGCTAAATCAGCAACAATTGTAATACATGTAACTGTAAGAAGTACAAAAGCATCACTTTTAGGCATTTTAGTAATTCTAGCAAATGAACTCCATTCAAAAGTCCCAATAGAAACCATAAACATAATTCCAACTAAAATAGCAACTGGAATAATATTTAAAAGATCTGTAAGTGTTGCAACTAATAAAATAAGACCAATAGATGCTACAACTCCTGATAATCTTCCTAAACCACCTGATGTATAGTTGATAATAGATTGACCAATCATCGCACAACCTGGCATTGCACCAAATAAACCACAAGTAATATTTCCAGTTCCTTGAGCTATACACTCTTGATTTGCACTTCCTCTTGTTCCAGAAATTTCATCTAAAACAGAAAGTGTTAAAAGTGATTCAATAACACCAACAAGCGCAACAATTACGGCATAAGGAAGTACTAATTTTAAAGCTTCAAAATCTAAAATAACATCTGGAATGTGAAAGCTTGGTAATAAACCTTTAAACTCAGCTAAATTTGCTAAATCACCTACAAGTTTAGTATCTGCACCTGTTATATAAACACCAAGTGTAAATACAATGATAGCAACAAGACCAGCAGGAACTGCAGCTGTAAACTTTGGTAAGAAATACATAGTTGCCATTGTTCCAAGTATTATTGCATACATAATCATTCCCGCACCATCTAAAAACTTAAACTGACTAGTTGCAATTACAACTGCTAAACCATTTACAAATCCATGAAGTGCAGGTTGTGGAACTAAACGAATAAATTTACCCATTTTAAAAGCACCAATAGAGATTTGAATTATTCCTGCAACAATAGCTGTTAAAGTAATATATTGAACAATTCCAAAAGACAGTGCATCTCCACTTAAACCTTGAGCAATCAATATCTCTTTAGAAGCTAAACTAACTCCTACTAAAACAATAGCAACAGCACCAGTTGCTCCTGAAATCATTCCAGGTTTTCCACCCATTAAAGCAGTAATTAATCCTAGAATAAATGCAGCATATAATCCAACAATTGGACTAACTTGTGCGATAAATGAAAATGCAATAGCTTCAGGAACAAGTGCAACTGCTACAACAAGTCCTGATAAAATATCACTTTTCGCATTATTTCCTATAAAAGTATCTTTTATATTTAACAAATTTTAAACCTTTTTATTATTTTAATTTTCTATATATTCGCGATTATATCTAAGTGTTAATTAAAGTTCATTAATTTTATTTAAATGTTTTTTCAATATCTTTCCATCCAGTATTAAGGTGTTCTCTTAATGCTTTTTCTGCTTCATCAGGATCTCTATTTAATATAGCTTCAAATATTTTTTTATGAGCGTAATAATTTAGTTCATTTCTTTTTGATAGTCTTCCCATTTTTTTCCAATGGTTTGATAACCAGTTTACAAAGGCTTTTTGTACTGAGGGAAAGATTGGATTATTAGGAATAGAATATAATATAGAGTGAAACAACACATCTGTAGTATAAAACTCATCAGAATCATTAATAGCTAGATAGTTTGCTTTTAAAGCTTCTCGTAATGCTTTAATATCATCTTTATTTGCATTTATAGCAGCTTCTCTTACAAGCATAGCTTCAATCATTAATCTTGTATCAAATAAATTTTTTACACCATCAGATTGACTTAATAGATGAGTTACTATTCCATTAATAGAATCTAATGCTGAATCAATATTTGGTTTTCTAGCAATTGGTCTAAATCTTGGCTTTGTTATAATCAAACCCTTACTTGACAAAGTAGCAATTGCTTCTCTAACAACTGTTCTACTTACATCATATTGATTCATTAATTCTCTTTCAGAAGGTAATTTTTCTCCATCTTTTATATTGTTAGATAATATTTTTGCTTCTAGTTGAGTTACTAAATAATCAGAAATCCTTCCTTTTTGGGCTGACTCAGTTTTATTCATAATTATTAGCTCCTTTATATTTTATAAATTATACCATAATTATACAAAAAGTAATTTTGGTAGAACTAAACTATAAAAACAATTGAATAATTTGTAAAATAAAATCAAAACTTTTTATTATATATCTATATTTTATGTTTATTTAGAATAAAATGTATAAAAATTAAGCAATATTTAAAAAAAGTACTATAAGATGAAAATCTAATTTGGTCATACCAAAAAAGAGCTACGTAATTTTGATTGATACAAAAGAACAATTGAGTTCTCAATGGTTCAAATGTACGATTTAAATAAAATTTAACTAAGGAAGAGAAAATGAAAAAAGTAAAAAGTTTGTTGTTAGCTGTAAGTTTATCTGTAACATCTGCATTTGCAGCGTTCCCTGAAAAAGATATAACATTAATTGTGCCATGGTCAGCTGGTGGTGGTACAGATACTATTGCTCGTGCTTTAGTTAAAAATGCTAAAAAGCATATTGGTGTAAATGTAAACGTTATTAATAAAACTGGTGGTCAAGGTGTAGTTGGTATGAGTGCTGCTAAACGTGCAAGACCAGATGGTTATTCTGTAGGTATGATAACTTTTGGTCTTAGTACTTATAAATTAATGGGTTTATCAGGTCTTAATTATAAGGATTTTAAATTACTTCAATTATTAAATCAAAGTACACCTGCTTTAAGTGTAAAAGATGGCTCGAAATTAACTTCTATTGCAGAAGTAATTAAAGAAGCTAAAGCAAATCCTGGAAAAGTAACAATTGGACATACAGGTGCTGGTGTTGCTTGGCATTTATCTGCTGCTGCTTTAGGTTTAAAACAAGGTGTAGAGTTTAACTTTATTCCTTTTGATGGTGGAGCTCCTACGCGTGCTGCATTATTAGGTGGACATATTGATTTAGCTGCTACTGGAATTGATGAAATGAAACAATTAAAAGAAGCTGGTCAAGTTAAAATTATTGCAACAGATGCAAGTACAAGACATCCATTATTCCCTAATGTTCCTACATTAGAAGAAGAGGGGTATTCAAAAAGTGCACCAATTTTAGATTGGCGTGGATTAGCATTACCAAAAAATGTACCTGCTGATCGTGCAGAAGTTTTAGCTGCTGGATTCAAAAAAATGTTTGATGATCCTGAGTTTGTTGAGTTTACAAAAAAAGTTGGTCTTAACTTAGTATACGAAGATGCAAAAGGGTTTGATAAGTTTTTAGGTGATATGGAAAATATTCTTAAACCGACATTAGATGCTGTTGGTCTACTTAAGAAGTAATAAAAAAAATGTATAGTAAACCGATTGATATTGGTGTTGGTATATTCTTAAGTTTATTAAGTATTGCCATCTATACGTATGCAGAACAATATGTAGGAATTGGAGTTAACCGTTATGGTCCTAACTTCTTTCCTCAAGCATTATCTGCATTGTTATTTATAGCCTCAATTGCTCTTATTGTTCAAGCACTAAAGGGAAATGCCTTAAAAAATTTAGAGTCAATAAATAAAAAAGGTTTTATTCGTACTTCAGTTACTTTAGTAATTGCAGTTTCATATTTATACCTTATGCAGGTTATAGGATTTTATATTTCAACAGTGATGTTTTTATTTGTAACTATGAGATATTTAGGTCAAAGAAATAATTTAGTGACTTTTTTTATTAGTCTTGCAATTGCTTCCGTTGTGTACGGTATTTTTAGTATGTTTCTAAAAATTCCTTTACCAGAGGGGATGTTATATTGAAAAGGTTTATAAATTATTTAAAAAAGATATCTTATTTTGTAGGAGGTTATAGTGAGCTTTGATTATTTAATGAATGCATTTATACTAATTTTTTCTAACCCTTCTAGTTTATTATTTATTATAGTTGGAGTAACAGCTGGAATTATAGTTGGATGTCTACCAGGATTAACTGCAACTATGGGTTGTGCTTTACTAATTCCTTTTACATATAGTTTACCTCCTGTTGAGGGTTTACTATTATTAATGGGAATATTTAGTGGAGGTATTTATGGTGGTTCTATTTCTGGTATTTTAATTAGAACACCAGGAACACCAGCAGCAGCAACATTACTTGATGGATATCCACTTTCTCAAAGAGGAGAAGGTGGTAAAGCTATAGGTATTTCTACTATTGCTTCATTTATTGGTGGAACTATTGGGGCTTTAATAATGGCATTTTTAGCACCTGAAATTGCATCATTTGGTCTACGTTTTGGTCCACCTGAGTTTTTTGCATTAGCTGTTTTTGGACTTACTATGATTATATCAATTTCTGGAGAATCATTACTTAGAGGTGCAATTGTAGTTTTAATTGGATTACTTCTTACAACTATTGGTTTTGATCCACTATCAGGAGTTCCTCGTTTTTCTTTTGAAAATGAAGATTTATTAGGTGGTATTACATTTATTCCTGTATTAATTGGTCTATTTGGTTTTGCACAAGTATTTAGAAATGTAGAGAATATGGAAATTGTTCCTCAAGTAAAATCAAAAGTTGGCAAAATTTTACCAAAAATAAGTGAAATTAAACCACTTCTTTTTACAATGTTTAAATCAGGTAGTTTAGGTTCTTTTCTAGGGAGTGTTCCTGGACTTGGTAGTGATGTTGCTGCTTTTGTAGCATATGGTGAAGCTAAAAGAACATCTAAAGAACCAGAAAAATTTGGTAAAGGTTCACATGAGGGAATTGCAGCTCCTGAGTCTGCAAATAATGGTGCTACTGGTGGTGCAATGATTCCTATGTTAACTTTAGGAGTACCAGGTGATGCAGTTACTGCTGTTTTATTGGGTGCTTTAACAATCCATGGGCTTCAACCTGGACCTTTATTATTTAGAGATCATATTGATATTGTGTATCCAATTTTTGCAGGTATGATTTTATGTCAAGTTGTATTACTAATTATTGGTTTAGGTGGAGCAAGAATATTTTCAAAATTAATTAATATTAATCAAAATATATTAACTCCTGTAATATTTTTATTATGTATTACTGGTGCTTATGCAATAAGATTTAGTTTTTTTGATGTTGGATTAGCTTTTATAGTAGGTGTGATTGCTTATTTTATGGATAAGGCAAAATTTCCAATTTCTCCAATATTATTAGCTCTTATTTTAGGCCCAATGGCTGAACAAAATATGCGTCGTTCTTTATTATTATCTCGAGATGATTTTATGATTTTTATTGAGAGACCAATTAGTGCAGTATTTTTAGGATTAGCTCTTATTATGCTTGTATCTAGTTATAGAAAATTTAAAAAATTACGTAGTATAGAAAAAGAAATTGAAGAAAAGACTTCTTAGTATTTAAGAAGATTATAAAAATATAAATAAATATAAATAAAAAAGGATAAAAATATGTCAAATACAAAACTTCCAAAAATTGGTTTCATTGGTTTAGGATTAATGGGATCAGCAATAGTAAATAGATTACAAGATTTAAATTATACATTAACAGTTTTAGGTAGAAAAAGAAACGATGGAATTAATAAAGCAGAATCAAGAGGTGCAACAGTTGCAACAAATGCTAGTGAAGTAGCACAAGCATCAGATATTATATTTATTTGTGTTGATACATCTAAATCAGTTGAATCAATTATGTTAAATGAAAATGGTTTATTAGAAGGATTAAAAGCTGGTTCACTAGTTATTGATTTAGGTACATCTCTTCCTGAATCAACTAAAATGCTTGGAGATAAAATCAAAGAAAAAGGTGCAAGTTATATGGATGCTCCTTTAGGGAGAACTCCAAAACATGCACTTGATGGCTTACTAAATATTATGAGTGCTGGTGAAAAATCAGATTTTGATAGAGTTAAACCTGTTTTAGAAGATATTGGTGAAAACGTTTTTCATGTTGGAGCATTAGGTGCAGGACATACTTTAAAACTTATCAATAACTTCTTTGGAATGACATTAGCAACTGCTATGTCAGAATCATTTGCAATGGCTGATTTAGCTGGTATAAAAAGAGAAGATCTATATGGAATTATGTCTGCTGGTCCACTACACTCAATGATGATGGATTTTGTAAAGGCAAATGCCGTAGATGGAAACTCTAAATCTTTAGGTTTTTCTATTGGAAATGCACATAAAGATTTATCTTATTATGTAAGTATGACTGAGGCTTTAAATGTAACTAGTGGTATTGCTACTGGTACAAAAGCAACACTTGGAAGTGCTGTAGATCAAGGAAAAGGTGACCTTGATGTTCCTGATATGGTATCTCATCTTGCAGGTGAATTTGCAAAGACTGTAAAAAAATGAAACATCTAGATGTTGCAAAACAAGCTGTTGAATTAGTAAAACCATCTATTAATGAGTTATTTAATAAAACTAATAGAAAAGAGCTTCACATAGTTATTATGGACCCAAGGTTAAAACCTTGGGAAGCTAAGTTTGATGAAGCAATTTTATATGAAGAATCTATTAAAAACTCTACTTGGGAAAAACCTTTTGATGATTTTGCAAGAAGTAAAGCCGAACAAGCTTGGCGTGAGAATCAAGCAAATATTGTTACACAAACACAACACCCATCCTCTTTAAGAGAAGGGGATTTACCATTTTACGGATCTTTTGTATATGGGAATATTGTAGTTGCTTGTAGTGGAGTTGAACAATGGTTTGATATGTTAGTTAGTTCTTGGATTGCATTAGCTTTTGAACAACTTATGATACATGAACATCAACAATAAAGGCAAATAATGGCAAAAATAGCAGTTGTTGGCGAATGTATGGCAGAACTATATATGCAAGGTGATGGATATAAACAGACTTTTGCAGGAGATACTTTTAATTGTGCTGTTTATTTAAAAAGAAGTTCACCTAAAGATAGTGTTGAATATATAAGTGTTTTAGGTAAAGACTCATGGTCTAAAAAAATGACCTCTTGTTTTAAAGAACATAATTTAGATACTAATTATTTAGATTTTAAAGATGATAAAACTATAGGACTTTATATAATTACTACAGATAATGGTGAGAGAAGTTTTTCTTATTGGAGAGGTGAATCTGCAGCAAAAGAACTTTTTACAACTCCTGTTTTAGAAAAAATTAAAGAGGATATATCTTCTTTTGATATGATTTATTTCTCTGCAATCTCTTTAGCTATTATGAATGAAAAAGGAAGAAATAGTTTTTTTGAAACTATTCAAAAAGCCAGAGAAACTGGAGTAAAAATAGTTTTTGATACTAATTATAGACCAAAACTATATACGAATACTCAAAAAGCAAAAGATATATATAATGAAGTTATTAATTACTGTGATATTGTTCTTCCCTCTATTGAAGATGAAGAAGATTTATGGGGTGTGAGCGATTCAAATAAAATTATTGAAAAACTTAAAACAGCTGGCGTAAAAGAGATAATACTTAAAGCTGGAAAAGAAGATATTATGTATTATTATCAAAATGAGATAAAGATAGTAAAAATAAAAGCCTTGGAAAATATTGTAGATTCTACATCAGCAGGTGATTCTTTTAATGGTGCTTATTTATCAGCAAGATTAAATGGTGATAATATTGAAGATTCTATTCTTAAAGGTCAAGAATTAGCATCAAAAGTGATTATGCATAAAGGTGCAATTGTATAATAATAAAGGATTTATAAATGTCTTATAAAAAACTTTTTTTTCCAATTGGTGGAGGAGAAGAACTTGAAGAAAGAATATATGGTGCATTATTAATTGCAAAAAAATTTAATATTAAGTTAGATGTTTTACAGTCTATTCTAAAAGAGAGTAATAGCTTTTATAGAAGTTTTGCAATTCCTGATAATATTAAAAATGATATTGATAAAATAGTTGATATAAAATATAAAGAAGAAAATGAAGCCTTTGTTAAACTTTTTGAAAGAGTTTCCAAAGAAGTAGAAGTTGATATTTCAAAAGTAAGTTTAAAAATAAAAGAGGGATTAAGAAGTAATTTAGTAGAACAAGAATCAAAGTTTTGTGATTTAGTAATAGCAGCAGCTCCTCCCTCAGGACTTACTACTGCAACATTTGAAACAGCAGTACTAAAAAGTGGAAAACCTGTTTTAATGTTTCCTAGAGTATTAAGAAAATTCTCTACTGATTCTATAATAATTGGTTGGAATAATTCAACTGAAGCTTCACGATCTCTTACTTCATCTATACAGTTATTAAAACAAGCAAAAAAAGTACATATTATTTCATCTATAGAATATGTAAAAGATTTAGGAGTTATGGAAAATCTTATTTCTTATTTAAAAGAGCATAATATAAATGCTAGTTATGAGATAATTAAAACTACAAGAATACCTGGCCAAGCCTTATTAAATGCAGCACAAGAAGGTAATTTTGATTTGATAGTTGCAGGAGCTTATGGACATAAAGGCTTAAAAGAACTAATGTTTGGTGGAGCTACTAGATATTTATTGGAAAACACTACTATTCCTGTTTTTATGTCACACTAAATAAATTAACAACAAAAGTAATAAGGATAATAATGATTAATGAATTTAAAAATTCACCAGTAATTCCCGTATTAACATTTAATGATGTAAATGAAAGTTTAAAAATATCAGAAATATTAATACAAGAGGGTTTAACAAATTTAGAAATTACACTAAGAACACCAAATGCAATGTCATGTATAGAAGCAATTGTTAAAGAGTTTCCAATGGCAAATGTTGGAGCTGGAACAATTATAAAAAAAGAACAATTATTACAAGTGCAAAACATTGGATGTACTTTTGCAGTAAGTCCAGGAGCTACATCTTCTTTAATTCAAGAAGCAAAAAGAATAGATATGAACTATTTACCAGGAGCTTCAACTCCAAGTGAAATTATAAGCTTAATAGAAGATGGGATTTTCTTTCAAAAGTTTTTTCATGCAGGAAATTCAGGAGGCTATAAAATGCTTCAAGCTTATGCTAATATTTTTGAAGAAGTACAGTTTTGCCCAACTGGTGGAATTGGTCAAAAAGACTTTCAAGATTATTTAAATCTGAAAAATGTAGTATGCTTAGGAGGTTCATGGATGGTTAATACAAAAACTATGTCTTTAAATGATATACAAATTGAAGCTAAAAGTATTACTTCTGTAATTTAATAAACAAGTCTTTATGTAGTACAACTTAATTAACCTAATTTAAATAGTTTTTAGATAAAATCTTACAATGAAATTTAAGCTATTTAAGACAGTTACATTTAAGCTTGTACTTTTAGTATTTGTTGCTCTTCTTGCACTAATTGGTACATCCCTTTTATTTAATTCCCAAATTGATAAACTAAAATCACAAATTGATAATCTTTACTTTGGTAACTTTGTACCTATTGTAAAACTAAACAATATTAAAAACAATTATAAATCAATAATTTCTTGTAGAACAATGAAATATATTTGCGATTTTAAAAAAGAAGAAAAAATCATTTTAGATGAATGGGATTATTATTATAATTCTTACAAAAATGAAAAAGAAAGAAATGTTATCAATAATGTTGATTTAGCACTAAAAGAGACTTTTAAAGTAAATAAACTACATATATTTAAAAATATTGTTAAAAAAATAGAATTTTTAATAGATTATGAGACAAAAACTGCATTTAAACAAAGAAAACTTTTTGTAGAAGAGTATAAAAAGATGAAAGATTATCTATTTTTTAATATACTTCTTCTTTTAATACTAACTTTTGCTATGCTTGCATATATTATTTATCAAGTTGTTAAAAAAGACAATCAGTTAAGAGTTTTAAATACTAAGTATAAAATTGATTCAATCACAGATTCAATGACAAAACTATATAACAGAAAATATTTTGATACAATATTTGATAATATGCCTTTTATTTCAAATGCAAATAATTGGGAATGTGCTTTTATAATGTTTGATATTGATTTCTTTAAACAATATAATGATACTTATGGACATGACTTAGGAGATGAAACACTTAAAAAAGTTGCAAATGTTTTAAAAGAATATTTCAATAATAAATATGAATTTGTATTTAGATTAGGTGGAGAAGAGTTTGGTGTAGTATTATTCGATATTGACATTGATATTTTAGAATCATGTTTAAAAGAGATAAATAAAAAAATTGTTGACTTAAAAATTGAGCATAAAACAAGTGAAGTTTTAGACTTTGTTACTATTTCAATAGGTGCTATAATGTATAGACCAAATACATATATATCTGCTAATAAACTTTATAAAAGAGCAGATGATTGTCTTTATAAATCAAAACACAATGGTAGGAATCAATACCATATATTCAAAGGAGAATAATGTCTTTTTTATTCAATAAGTATAACCATTTTAACTTAGCTAATATTGTAACTTTTTTCAATATTGCATCAGGAATTTTCGCAATTTATTTTTTAACTCATCAAGAGTTTTTTGCAGCTGCACTATTTGCATGGCTTGCAGGAGGTTTTGATATTATTGATGGAAAAATTGCTAGAAAATATGAACTTTCTACTGAATTTGGAATTCAATTAGATTCTTATGCCGATTTCTTATCTTTTGTAATAGTTCCAACAATGTTTATATATTTTGCAGTAATTGATACAAAAGAGTTAATGCTTTACACACCTTTAATTGTATTTGCATTTATTTATTATGTTATTTCTGGTTTAAGAAGATTAATTCAGTTTAATATAAATGCCGAAGAAGGTGAAGTAGCTAAGCACTTCGTGGGTATTCCTACACCTTTAGGAGCTATTTTATTATGGCTTGTATATCTTATTTATTTGACTGGATTTATACATGAAAATGTTGTATTAGGTTTAATGATAGTTATAGGATATTTACTAAACTCTAAAATTAAAATCCCTCATTTATAAGACTTATTAACAAATGAATAATGAAGTTGTAAGTATTGATTTAGGCTCTAATTCTTTTAGAGTCTTAAAATATGACTGTCTAAATAATAAGATAATAAGCGATTACCATGAAGTAGTCGGAATGGCAGATGGTTTAATTGATACGGGTCTTATCTCATCAGAAGCTCAACAAAGAGTTATTAAAGCTTTAAAGCAATCAATTAAAGAAATAAATTATGATCCTAGTATTGCAGTTGCAGTTACAACAGCAGCAATGCGTAAAGCTAGTAATAATAAAGAAGTTTTAAAAAACTTTGAAGAAAATACAGGTGTTAAGTTTACAATAATTGATGGAATTGAAGAAGCTAGACTTACTTTACTTGCAATAAAATATGCTTTAAAAAGAGAAAAAATTGACTCTTCTAAATTCATACTTTTAGATATTGGTGGAGGTTCTACTGAGATTATTGTAAATACCAAAGAGAAATATGAATCGCATAGTTTTGATTTTGGAATAGTTACAATGACACAAAAGTTTTTTAAACATAATGATTTACAAAAAGATTTAAATTCAAGAAAATTAGAAATTAAAAAATACTTAGACTCTTTAGATTTAAATCTTAATGATTATACTTTTGTTGCAACTGCTGGAACTCCAACTACTATTGCAGCAGTTAAACTAGGTCAAGACTTTTTTTCTTATGATAAAGAAGTTGTTAATGGAACAATTGTAAATTTAGATGATTTAAAAGATTGTTTAAGTATTTTTGATAATAGTAATAAAAATGAAATCACTAAACTTGTTGGTAAAGGTAGAGTTGAATTTATACAAGTTGGTATTTATATATATCAAGCCATTTTTGAAGTTTTAAAAAAAAATGAATCAATAGTTTTAGATGATGGGTTAAGAGAAGGTGTTGCTATTAATCATTGTTTAGAAACAAAATGTGAAGGTTAAGATAATAACCTTACACTTTGTGCTTGAACAATATTAGCTTGCGATGCTGCTAGGTATCCAAGGTTTGCAGAGATATTGTTTTTTGAAAAATCTACAGACTCTTTTCCAAAATTTTTATCTTTATTTACTTTATTATCATTATATAGATCAACTTGCTCTTTAATAGTCTCTCTAGCACTTTCTTCAACTTTATTTCCAAACTCAGTAAATGTATCTGAAATATTTTGAAGTTGATTTGAACTAGTTTCAACTTTTGATATAGCTTGACTTAATTGTGCTGGATCATTTAAATCTGCACTATTAATAGTTTCAAAAATTTGATTTGCGAAGTCTGGTGTATTTGTTTTTTCAATTGAAAAACTTGTATTATCTGTATCGATAATAATACTTTTTAAATCATCATATTGATCTATACTTAATAAGTTTTCATTTTTATATTTAGTCTCATAAGCTACTTCATTAAAACTTCTAAGGTTTTCATTTATTGATTGTTTAATGTCATTTTTATCTTGAAGTTTATTTTCATCACTACTAACATTTTCTAGCTCTTTTTGAATATTATTTAAGAACTCTTGTTGTTTTTCTATTGAATTATTTGCAATATTACTAATTGCAATACCGTTATTTAAAGATTGTACATTTAAAGATAATTCATCTCTTTTTTGATTATATTCATTTATAGATAAAGAGGACGCATTTTCATTATCGACTTTTTGTACTTCGTTACTTTGTAGAGACTTGTCAATCTGTAATTGAGAGGATTGATTAAGGTTATTAATATTATTATTTATGTTACTTACATCCATAATTAACTCCTTAAAATAGTTGTTATCATGATTATATGTTAATTAAACTAAAACTAATCTAAAATGAAATATTTAAACCTAAAGTGTTAACCCACAATTAATATTTTTTTTTGTAGAATATCTGCTTATTTTAAAACGGAGAAAGACAATGAAAATGAATGGCGCAAAAATGGTTGTAGAATCATTACATCAAGAAGGGGTAGAAGTAGTATTTGGATATCCTGGAGGCGCTATTATGAACGTCTACGATGAAATTTATAAGCAAAATAATTTTGAACATATTTTAAACAGACACGAGCAAGCATCTATTATTGCCGCTCAAGGTTATGCAAGATCAACAGGTAAAATTGGAGTAGCTATTGTTACTTCAGGTCCTGGATTTACAAATGCAGTTACAGGCTTAGCAGATGCATATATGGATTCAATTCCATTAGTTGTAATTTCTGGACAAGTTCCAACACATATTATTGGAACTGATGGTTTTCAAGAAATCGATGCAGTAGGAATTTCTAGACCATGTACAAAGCATAATTATTTAGTTAATAGTATAGAAGATTTACCAAGAATTATTAAAGAAGCGTTTCATATAGCAAGCACTGGAAGACCAGGTCCTGTTCATGTTGATATTCCAAAAGATATTACAGCTCAAATTGCTGAGTTTGTTTATCCAAAAGAGATAAATTTACCTACATATAAACCAACTGTTAATTACAATAAAAAACAGTTAAAAAGAGCAATGGTTGAGCTTAGTAAAGCTAAAAAACCGTTACTATATATTGGTGGTGGAGCAATTTTATCAAATTGTGCTTATGAGATAAGAGATTTAGCAAAAAAATTAAATATTCCAGCAGTTGAGACATTAATGGCAAGAGGAGCAATGGGTGATGAAAATCCATTGTTCTTCGGAATGCTAGGTATGCATGGAGAGTTTGCAGCTAATATGGCAGCCCATGAAACGGACCTTTTAATTTCACTAGGTGCTAGATTTGATGATAGGGTAACTGGAAGATTAGATGAATTTGCTTCAAAAGCTAAAGTAATTCATGTAGATATTGACCCTACAAGTATTAGTAAATTAGTTGATGCAAATTATCCAATTGTTGGAGATTTAAAGAAAACTGTATTAGGTATGCTTGAATCATTAGAAGATTATGATTTTAATGACTTTTCTAATTGGGTTGAATTATTAACTGAATATAGAGAAAAAGAGCCATTAAGATATAACGATTCAAATGAAGTTATTAAACCTCAATGGCCAATTCAAAGACTTGGAAAACTATTAGGTTCTAAAGCTGTTATTTCTACAGATGTTGGACAACATCAAATGTGGTCTGCACAATTTTATCCATTTTCACATCCAAGACAATGGATAACATCTGGTGGTTTAGGAACTATGGGGTTTGGTTTACCAGCAGCATTAGGAGTTGCTCGCGCAATGCAAGGAACTGATAAAGTTTCTATAAATGTTACAGGTGATGGTTCAATCTTAATGAATATCCAAGAGCTTATGACTTGTGCTGAGTATAAACTACCTGTAATAAATGTTATTTTAAATAATAACTATTTAGGAATGGTTAGACAATGGCAAACAATGTTCTATGAAAACAGATTATCAGAAACTGATTTATCTGCACAACCTGATTTTAAAATGTTAGTTGAATCATTTGGTGGAGTAGGTTATAGAGTTACAACTAAAGATGAATTTGATGCAGCAGTAAAAGATGCAATTGAACAAAAGAAAGTAGCAATGATTGAAGTAATTGTTGCAAGAAATGAAGAAGTTTTACCAATGGTTCCAAATGGCCATGCATTAAATGAAATGACATTATTAGAAGGAGGTGAATAATGAATAATTTTAATCACTATTATGATACTGAGACTACAAGACAGGTTATTTCTGTTGTTGTTATGAATGAACATAATGTTTTATCAAGAATTGTTGGATTATTTTCAGCCAGAGGATATAATATTGATTCATTAACGGTTGCTCCAATGGAAGAGAGTAAATACTCTAGAATGACTATTGTTACAACTGGAGATAAAAGAGTAATTGATCAAATTGTTAAACAATTAAATAAATTAATTCCTGTATTAAGAGTAAATGAACATAGAAATGTAGTTGAAAAAGATACAGTTTTAATGAAGTTTTCTATTGAAAACAATTTATCAGATATTGATGTAATTGCACGTGCTTATCATGGTTCAATACAAAATGTTACTGATGAAGCTATTATTGTTTCTGCTACTGATTCAAGTGCAAGAATAATGAACTTTATTAAAGTAATGCAAAAATTCAATCCACTTGAAGTAGTAAGAAGTGGTATTGTAGCAATGGAAAGATAAGAAAACTTTTTCTTATCTTATCCTTAAAAAAAGGATAAAAAATGACTCTACAAGAGATTGCACAATCAATTAATATTGAATGTGATAACACAAAAGAAATTTCAGGGTTAAGTACCTTACTTGATTCAACACAAACAGAAGTTACATTTTTAGAAAATAAAAAATACCTTAATGATTTAAAAAAGACAAAAGCTGCAGCTGTTTTAATAAATGAAGAGTTTGCAAATGAAGTACCAGAGGATACTATTGCTCTTATTTGTGATGAACCATATTTAAATCTTGCAAAATTATCAAAATTATTTGCTCCAGAAGTAATTGAAATTGAGGGTGAAAAACCTGTTATTGGTGGATTTACAAAAGTTATGCCAAATGTGTATATAGGAAAAGGTTCAAGTATTGGATCTGATTGTACTATTATGTCAGGTGCTTATATTGGAGATAATGTAAAAATTGGTAATAACACAGTAATTCATCCAAATGTTGTAGTTTATAGAGATTGTAATATTGGTAGTGATTGTATTATTCATGCAGGAACTGTAATTGGATCTGATGGTTTTGGCTTTGCAAATACAAAAGATGGTAAATATATAAAAATTTATCAAAATGGTAATGTAGAAATTGGTGATGATGTTGAAATTGGAGCTAATTGTGCAATTGATAGAGCTGTTTTTAAATCAACAGAAATTGCAAATGGAGTAAGAATAGATAATCTTGTACATATTGGACATAATTGTAAACTTGGAATGGGATGCATCTTAACAGGACAGGTTGGGCTTTCTGGTTCAACAATTCTAAATCATTATGTAATAATGGGTGGGCAAAGTGCAACAGCAGGTCATTTAGAAATTGCACCTTTTACTACAATTGCAGCTCGTGGTGGAGTTACAAAAAGTATTACAGAAGCTAAAAAATCATGGGCAGGTTTTCCTTTAATTGAGCATAGAAGATGGCTTAAATTACAAAGTAAAATTGCTAAACTATTAAAATAAAGGCCAAGTTATAGCTAAAAAAATCATATCATTAATTGTTTTATTTATTATTGTTTATTTTGAATTTGCTACATTTTTTAGTACAAAAGATGTAGTTGGAAAAGTAGGATTTATATTTGCAAAGAACTCAAATGAGTACTTTGGTTTATTATCTTATGTATATCTTTTAATGTTCCTTTATCCTTTATATATTATAAATTTCAAGGAAAATATTAAGGGTAAAGATTTAACTTTAAATATTATTGTAGTGTTATTAATCCTTTTTGTATCTTTGATATTTCAGTCACTTATTGTCGAAAACGGTATATATAGTGGAAAAATAGGGAATATACTTGTTGAGAGTTTAAGCCCCTTTATTGGTAATGCTGGGCTTTATATTTTTGTTTTAGTTGGTTTTGTAATCTCTTTTCTAGTTTTATTTGAAAATTCAGAAATGGATGTTACAAAATTAGTTAATAAGTTTAAATTTGATAGAAGCTCTAATATTAAAAGAATAGAAAATACAAGTAGTAAAAGAAAGAAAAGAAAAGAAGAGAGTGTTGTAGTAAAAGAAAGTGGTAATACAGCTGAGATTACTATAGATAATCCAATTATCACTCCAGTTGCTCCTGTTGAAACAGATTTTATAAATGAACCTGAGATATTAGAAGTTATTGATGAGATAAAAGAAAATACTTCTAAAGAAGAGAATAATCAACTTGAAGAACAAATCTTAAGTACACAACATGAAGCACATGGAATAATTGTAGAAGAGTTAGAAGAGAATAAAAAACTTCTTGATGAAATTGAATTAGGTGCTACAGAAAAACCAAAAGATTTCAAGCTTCCTCATACAAACTTTTTCCAAGCAACACCAAAAGAGAAAAAATCTAAGGTTTCTGAGTCTGTGATTGACCAAAAGATTTGTGATTTATTAGATAAACTTTCAATGTTTAAAATTGAAGGTGATGTTGTAAGAACTTATACAGGTCCCGTTGTTACTACTTTTGAATTTAAACCTGCTCCAAATGTTAAAGTATCTAAGATTTTAAATTTACAAGATGATTTAGCAATGGCTTTAAAAGCTCAAACTATCAGGATCCAAGCTCCAATTCCTGGTAAAGATGTTGTTGGTATTGAAGTTCCAAATGAAGATACTCAAACTATTTATTTAAAAGAGATGTTAGAAAGTGATTTATTTCAAAATTCTAAATCTCCATTAACAATGATTTTAGGAAAAGATATTGTTGGAAAAGCATTTATTACAGACCTTAAAAAACTTCCTCATTTACTAATTGCAGGGACTACAGGTTCAGGTAAATCAGTTGGTATCAACTCAATGATTCTTTCACTATTATATAAAAACTCGCCAGATAATTTAAAATTAGTAATGATTGATCCAAAAATGCTTGAGTTTTCAATGTATAATGATATTCCACATTTACTTACTCCTGTTATTACAAAAGCAGGGGATGCTGTTAATGCCTTAGCAAATATGGTTGGTGAAATGGAGAGACGTTATACTTTAATGTCTCAAACAAAAACTAAAAATATTGAAAACTATAATGAAAAAGCTAAAAAAGAAGGCTTTGAGACACTACCTTATATTGTTGTTGTAATTGATGAGCTAGCTGATTTAATGATGACAAGTGGTAAAGATGTTGAATACTCAATTGCAAGACTTGCTCAAATGGCAAGAGCTTCAGGTATTCACTTAATAGTTGCAACTCAAAGACCATCTGTTGATGTAGTTACTGGTCTTATTAAAGCGAATCTTCCAAGTAGACTTTCATATAAAGTAGGTCAGAAAATTGATTCTAAAATTATCTTAGATTCAATGGGAGCTGAGTCTTTACTTGGTCGTGGGGATATGTTATTTACACCACCTGGAATGTCTGGATTAGTTAGAATTCACGCACCTTGGTCAAGTGAAGATGAAATCGAAAAAGTTGTTGATTTCTTAAAAGAGCAAAGAGATGTTGAATATGATATGAATTTTATCAAGGATAGAAATTCTCAAAACTCTTCAAATACTTCTACAAGTGCTGAGTTAGGAGAATTAGATGAATTATACGAAGCAGCAAAAATGGTTTGTATTAATGATAAAAAAACATCTATTTCTTACATTCAAAGAAAACTTAGAATTGGATATAACAGAGCAGCTACCATTGTAGAGCAGTTAGAACAAACTGGAGTTTTATCTGAAGCAAATATTAAAGGTAATAGAGAAATACTAGTTTAACAATTGTTACTTTATGTTTACAAATAAATATTATAATACTATTTGTAAACTAGGAGTAATAATTGATAAATATCTTAATGATCGAAGATGATGCTGAACTAGCTGAAATCTTAGGCGAATACTTAAATGAATATAATATAAAAGTGACAAACTTTCTAAGACCCGAACTTGGGATTAAAGCTTTAAATGAAAAAAAATATGACTTATTGATTTTAGATTTATCTTTACCTGATATTGATGGTATTGATGTTTGTAAGATGATTCGTAAAAAACATAGCATTCCTATCATAATATCTTCAGCAAGATCTTATATTGGAGATAAAATAGCATGTTTTTCTTATGGCGCTGATGATTTTATGCCAAAACCTTATGATACGCAAGAACTAATATATAGAATTAAATCTATTCTTAGAA
>NZ_WFKJ01000022.1 GCF_009208075.1 Poseidonibacter ostreae
AACTTAAATGACAATAAAACAAATCTTTATACATTATATTATATACTTCGCTTACTAATTTAAAGGAATTTATTTGAACGTAGATATTACAAAAATAGCTAATGTGATTTTATACATGTTACATAAAAAAGTTGACCACCTAAATGATAAGAAAGTATCAATTATGCTTTTTCTAATGGAGTATAATCATCTTAAGTTTTGTGAGAAAAAGATATTTAATGAAGAGTATATTAAAAGCTCAAGAAACCCAGAACCAGTACTTTTAAGTGAACTTTTTGATGTGATTGCTAATAATGAAGATTTAGAAGAAGAGGATGAAAGACTTTATTTTATTCAAGAACTTTTAGATTATTTAGATATTGAAGTTATTGAAAGAAAAAAATTCGCTGAGTTAAAGTTTATTAAAATGGAAGAAGATTTTGATGAATCACTTTTTACAGAAGATGAAATGAAAACAATTCATAAAGTTGTAAGTGAGCATAAAAGTACAAGCCCTAGAAATATTGCAAATGCATGTTTTCAAATTGATGATTTAAGAAAAATACCAAATGGACAAGTTATTATTTAATTAAAAGTTTTTCTTAAAATTTAAAATATCACTTTGTGTTAAAGATAGTTGATTTATCTGATTTTTTTGTAATATCGGATTCATTAACGCATCTTTATCATCTATATGTGGGATTCCAACTAAATGCGCAATCTCATGTGCAATTATAGCTTTTAATTCGTTTCTACTCTCAAAACCATAGATTTCTATCTTATTCATTATATTTTTAACACTTTTTTCTTTTACTCTTTTTCCATCTTTATAAAAAATTTTTGAAGTAACTTCTTTTATACCAAATGCATTGCCTTTTACTTTTTTAAAACTTCTATTCATTCTTTCAACTTCATTATTTAATCTATTAAAGTCTCTAATTAAAGAATTTTGCAAATTTACTTTTTGGTTGTATAAATTTACTTTTGATTGTATTTTTCTTTGATTTCTTTTAAAAGTATTTGTATAGGATTTGACCTTTGTTTGTTGTTCTTTTATATAAGCTTTGATTTTTGTATACTCTTGTTTTGAGAAGTTTTTTTGTTTATTAACCTCTTTTACATAATCATTTAAAGTTTTAATTTTTTTATTTAATATAAGATGTTCTTCTTCTATAAACTCTTTTTGCTTATTAATATATTCTAATCTTTTAAGTAAAGAGTTTTGAATCTTTTCTATTTTTGCTTTTTTTAACTTTAGTCTTTGGATTTTTCTATCTATTCTTTTTTCAAGTTTAGAACTTGGAACATAAAGGATATCAATAACTTTTCCATCATTTGAATAATCAAAAATATTCATATTAAGCTGTGATTCAAAAGTATGTTCTATTTCATCTAAGATATTACGAACTTCTTGATAATTTATTTTATCTTTATAATAGTTATCTATTTTGCCAATTTTTATTTTTTCAAAAGAGGCATTACAAAAAGTTGATAAAAGTAGGATTGGTAATATTATTTTTGTAAACATACTTTATTCTAATAAAATATATATTTATCATAGCTTATTTAGATATAGTATTAAGCAAAAAATAGAAGGAACAATATGTCAATAAAAGAGAAGCAAAATATTACATTAAATTATGAATTAAAACTAAATGATGAAATAATTGATACAAACATGGATAAAGAGTCTATATCTTTTGTATATGGTTCAGGACAAATAATAAGTGGTTTAGAATTAGGAATAAAAGATATGAATGAAGGTGAAACTAAAATCATAAAAGTAAGTCCTAAAGACGCTTATGGAGAATATGATGAAAAACTCTCTGAAACTCTTGATATTTCTGAGTTTGAAGGAATTGATTTACAAATTGGAATGGTTTTAGAAGCTGAAAATGATAGAAAAGAACCTATTAGAGCAACTGTAACAGATGTAACAAAAGAACATGTTACAGTAGATTACAATCACCCATTAGCAGGTTGTGAATTAGAATTTAAAGTTATTATAAAATCAATTATCTAACAAGTAAGTTTTAACACTTTGCTTTATTAAAGCAGGTGTTTTAACACCAAGTTCTCTTTCTTGAATTTCATCATCTTTAAAATATATTAAAGTGGGAATTACCCTGACACTAAACTCTTTTGCTAAACTTTTTTGTTTATCGATATCAACTTTATAAATCACTACATCATCTTGCTTGTTTTTATTATAGATTGTTAAGCTTTCACCTAAAGCCTTACAAGCTCCTCAAGTTTGCGAATAAAAGTCTAAGATTACCTTTTTACCAATTGTTTTCTCTTCAAAATTTTCTTGAGTTAAATCTTCAAAGGCAAAAAGTATACTATTCAAAAAAAATAAAGAGACTAAAACTAGTAGTTTAATTTTCATATGAGTCCTTTTATATTATGATTAATAATTATAACAATTTTTCACTAAAGGATTAAATATGAAACCTTTACCTCTTTTTTTACTATTCTTTTTATCACTAAATTTTTTTGCAAAAGAAATACATATTGCTAGATTTGAGTATAAAAATGAAATATATTATGGTCAAATAAACAATGACTATATCCAAGCATTAGATTCAAATATCTATAAAAGTTTAAAACCAGTTGGCGAGAAAATCCCAATTAACAAAGTTAAGTTTTTACTACCTACTAAAGCTCAAAATGTATTTGCAGTTGGAATGAACTTTGCAAGTCATCTCTCATCTGCTTCAAATATGCCACCGCCTTTGTTTTTTAAATCACCCTCTTCTTTAATTTTAAGTGAAGAAACTATTGTCTTACCAAAAGATTCAACAAATGTACATTTTGAGGGAGAATTAGTTTTAGTAATTGGTAAAAAAGCAAAAAATGTTTCTATTAAAGATGCAAAAGATTATATTTTTGGTGTGACAGTTGGAAATGATTTAACTGAAAGAAATTGGCAAGGAAGTGATTTACAATGGATGAGAGCAAAAGCATCAGATGGCTTTGGACCAATTGGCTCAACAATAGCTCTTGGAGTTGATTATAATAATCTATTATTAACAACAAAACTCAATGGTAAGATTGTACAACAAGAAAATACAAAATATATGATTCATAAACCCTCAAAAGTTGTAAGTTATTTAAGTCAGTACTTTACACTAATGCCTGGAGATTTAATATATATGGGAACACCAGGAAGAACACAAAGTTTATCAAATAAAGATATAGTATCTGTAGAGATTGAGAAAGTTGGAAAAGTTACTAATAGAATATCTACAAAATAAGAACCTATTTTTAAGTATCATATAGTAAAATACACAAAATTTAAATAGGTATTAAAAATATGAATAAACAGACTATTGCATATCAAGGTGTAGGTGGGGCTTACTCTCATCTTTCTTGTAAAAATGTATTTCCACAAGCCCAAACAATCGCTTGTCAATCGTTTAAAGAAGCTATGTATTTAGTTGAAACTGGCGTTGCTAATTTTGCTATGATTCCAGTTGAAAACTCAACAGCAGGAAGAGTTGAAGAGATTTATAGATTAATTCCTAAAATGGAATTAACTATTATTGATGAGCATTTTGAACCTATTAAACACTGTTTACTAGGTCTTAAAGATTCAACTCTTAGAGATATAAAATATGTGTCATCTCATCCTCAAGCACTTGCTCAATGTCTTGGGAATATCACAAAAATGAATATACAAGCAATCGCAAAGTTTGATACAGCAGGTGCTGCACAAGAACTAACTCATATGAAAGATAAAGCACATGCAGCAATTGCTTCAAGTTTATCAGCAGAACTTTATAATTTAAATATTTTAGATGATAACTTTGGGGATCATCATGGAAATACTACAAGGTTCTTAATACTTGGTAAAAATAATGAAATACCTGAATATATTGAAAATGAAAAATATATTACATCTTTAGTTTTTGAAGTAAGAGATATTCCATCTGCTTTATATAAAGCATTAGGTGGTTTTGCTACAAATGGAGTAAATCTTATTAAACTTGAAAGTTACTCTATTCCAGGTACTATGAATGCTAGTCAATTTCATATAGATATTGATGGACATATAAGTGAAAAAAGAATGCAATTTGCAATTGAAGAGTTAAAGTTTTTTGCAAAAGATATGAAGCAATTAGGTATATATAAAAGAGATTCTTATAGAGATATAATGGAAACTTTTAAAAATTAAATATTAGGAAAGAAGTAAATGTACAATCCAATCTCATGTGAATTTTTTGATCAATTAAATGTTGCAATGCAAAGAAAAATCCCTTCAACTATTGTCTATTTAAAAGATGAAGAACAAAAAGAAACTTTAAAAGGAATTGTAAAAACTATGGAAGTAATAGATGGTATAGAGTTCATGGTTTTAGATTCCAATGTGAAAATAAGATTAGATACAGTTCTTACTTTCAATGGAAAAAGACATAAAGAAGAATAAAAGACTATTTAAAACTAGTCTCTTATTCTTATATAAATATGAACATTATCTGAATCATCATTAAATTTTCTTTCATCAATTAAAATATAGTTTAAATCTCTAATTAATTTTCCTAACTTATCATAACCATAATTTCTAGGGTCGAAAGAAGGATGCTTTTTATTTATATATGCTCCTAAATTTGAAAGTCTTGCCCATCCATCATCTTTAGATACTGCATTTATTGCTGAAATAATAATAGGCCTTAATTCAGTATTATTAGCCTCTTCAACTTCTACAGTATCAGTATCAGTATCTTTTTTCTCTCGTAAAATCTCGGTAAATACAAACTTATCACAAGCAGCGATAAAAGCTTCAGGAGTCTTTTTTTCACCAAAACCATATACTATCAAACCTGATTCACGAATTCTTGTAGCAAGTCTTGTAAAGTCACTATCAGAGGAAATTAGACAAAAGCCATCTAAAGAGTTTTCATGTAAAATATCCATTGCATCAATAATTAATGAAGCATCTGTTGCGTTTTTACCTTGTGTATAAGAGAATTGTTGAATAGGTTGAATAGCATGCGAATTTAAATGCTCTTTCCACTGCTTTAGATTTGGAGTTGTCCAATCACCATAAGCTCTTTTTATACTTGCAACTCCAAACTTTGCTACTTCTGCAAGTAGTTCTGCAACTACAGAAGCTTGAGCATTATCTGCATCAATTAGTACAGCTAGTTTCATTGTTTTATCTCGCATTATTATCCTTATATTCTATACATATTACGACATCTTATCTAGATAAATGTTAGTTTATACTTCAAATTTACCATTTAGGATGAAATTCAACTCTTGTACCATCATCAGTTGTATACTCTTCCAAAGAGTTTTCTTTTGCCTGAATTACAATATATATAATTGTCTCATCAGAAGAATTACGTATACCTCTTATACCTTCAGGCCCAACTATTATTACACTACCCTCTTTTATATCAATAACTTTTCCATCTACTTGAAAAAACCAAACCCTTTTAATATAATATATGTCTCTTCATTTTTTATTCCTTAACTTTTTTTCGTTTACTAAAGCTATTGACTTTTGACCTATTTCCACAAATATCCATACTACACCATCGTCTAGAGTGATTTTTCGAAGTATCTATAAAATATAAACTGCACTTATGATTATCACATTTTTTTAGATATTTAAACTTTTCTGAGCTCAAAAGTTTTATAAACTCAATTGCTAAGATCGATAATAATCTATTATGATTTGATGTATTACTAATATATTCTAATACATAAATATCATCTTTTATTAGTATTTGAGGGTGTACTGAACTTTTTAATAAAATATTATTACTAACTTTAATCAAATTATCTAAAGAAGAGTTATGCTCAAGATAGTTTTTAAAACTATCTCTTATTAATTTTCTATAATTCAATATCTCTTCAAAATACTTTTTCTTTTTATCAATACTTAATTCATCAAATTTCTTTACTAATCCTACTTTTAAAAACCACTCTTGGACATCAGAATAATTTATTAATAACTCAATAACTTCACTATGTGGAGTATATATAGTATTTATAAAATCTGTTATGTGATTAGAACCAATAAATAGAAAAGATTTTATGACTATTCCTTTTTATTTTTATAATAGCATGAAATAAATTAATATATAATTTTAACTAACCTTCTAAAATTACTTGACAGGTTAGTAAAAAAGTGATAAGATTTATATTAACTATCTAAACTTATTTAAATGGTTAACAAGGATATAAATGAAAATAGGACATATAGGAATTAATGTAAATAATATGGAGGAATCAAAAGAGTTTTATTTGAAACTTTTTGGATTTGACATTCTTTTTGAGGAGATATTAGAAGATAAAAAATACATTTTTTTAGGAAAAGATAAAGAAATCATCGTAACTTTATGGGAACAATCAGATAAAAAATTTTCAACTTCTACAGCAGGACTTCATCATTTAGCATTTATAGTAAATTGTGTAGATGAATTAAAAGCCTTTGAAAAAAAATTAGAAGAATATAAAATTACAAAAATTTATAATGGAATAGTAACACATTGTGAGGGCTCTTCCTCTGGTGGTGTATTTTTTCTAGATCCAAATGGTATAAGATTAGAAGTTTGCATTGCAGAAGGGATTAATGAAAAAAATCAAAGTAATCATAAACATTCATCTTGTGGATTTTTTTAAAGCTTGCTATTATAAAAAATTAAAGTGATTTTTAGAAGAATAGCAAGACTTTTATAAAGAGATTAAATTATAATTTCACTAATTTGAATTTGGGGCTGTGAATTTGTAAAGTTTGGAATATCTGAAAGTATTTCTTCTGCATGAACTGCAAAGATACTTTGAAAAGCCTCAATAGAATCAAATGTCATTTGAGTTATCACTACATATAAAGCAGGAGTTCCTGGTACACCACCAGCTAATCCAAAATCTACTTGTGCATTTTTTAATGCATCACCTAATAATTTTGAAACTAAAGGAACATGTTTATTACAGTAATATTCTTTATCAAATACTACATCTTCTGAGTTTGGATACATTACACTTACTTTAATCATTATATTTTCCTATTTTTGAATTTAAGCAATAAGTAACTTAAGTAAAAAGTTTATCATATGAATATAGCAAGAGTATATATTATTGAAGATTTTAGAAGTTGAAAAATAAAATCCAACTTCTAAGTTATATATATTTTAGATTATTTAGAAAGTGCAGTAAACATATCAGCAGTTACTTCTGATACATCCTTTGTTCCATCAAGTTCTACCATAACACCCATTTTTGTATAGAAATCAATAAGTGGTGCTGTTTGGTCATGATATGCACCTAATCTACTTTTAACAGTTTCAGCATTATCATCTTTTCTAATAATTAATTCTGATTCACAGTAATCACATATATCTTCTTTTTTTGATGGATTAAAATCTACATGGAAAGATGCTCCACAAGAAGAACAAACTCTTCTACCTGTAATTCTTCCAACAATTAATTCATCTGGAACATTTAAAGAAATTACTTTATCTAAAGAAATATTCATATTAGACATTAATTCACTTAATGCTTCAGCTTGACCTAGAGTTCTTGGGAAACCATCAAGAATAAAACCTTTTTTACAATCATCTTGGGCTAATCTATCTTTAATAATACCAATGATAGTTGAATCAGGAACTAGTTTTCCTGCATCCATAAAGTTCTTAGCTTCCATACCCATATCAGTTTTATCTGCAATTGCTGCTCTTAAAATATCACCTGTAGAGATTTGAGGGATATCATACTTTTCTATTAAAAATTTAGCTTGTGTACCTTTTCCTGCGCCAGGAGCTCCAAATACCATTAAATTCATGTTCAACTTCCTTGATTTTCTTTTACGTGATTGTATAAAAAAACTAGTTAATAGTACCTAAGAGATAAAAACTACATACTAAATTTTACTCTTTAGCAAACTCTTCTATTTTAGAGGCAAAATACACAGGACATTCTAACATTGGATAATGTCCTGCTTCTTGACATTCAATAATTTCTAAATCTTTATAATAAGGGAAGAATAGTTTTGTAACTGATTTTAATGCAAAAATAGGAAAATCATATTTCCCAACAATTATTTTAATAGGTATTTTTATATTTTCAACTTCTTGTGAAAAATCAGTTTCTAAATACATTTTCATATACCCAATTCGTGCATTAAGTATTGAGGATTCATATGCCATTTTAATTCTAGATTTAGCCCACGTTTTATTGTGTCTTTTACTTGCACTATAAACTATCTCTTCAATTTTATTTTTATTTTCTTTCATTTCATCTATAAGTTTATCTTTTGCAATTTGTGATAATTTTATTCCAGTAGGAGGGATTGGAGTAATAAGTATAAGTTTTGAAATTCTTGAATCAATAAGTGCAGTTTTTTGTGCAATAAGTGTTGACATTGAGTGTGCAATTAAAACAACATCTTCTAAATCTAGTTGTGTTATAAGATTTTTAATATCATTAGATGCTTCAACACAAGAATAAACACCTTCAATATCTTTTGATAATCCATAACCACGTAAATCTACAAATACAAAAGTAAAATCATCTGTATTTAAGTAAGGGAAAATAGGCTCATAATTTTTATAGTTTCCCATTAGTTCATGCAAAACTATTATATTTTTTTTACCCGTTCCAATTATTTTATGGCCTAACTTTATCATTACTATCCTATATATTTATTTGTTTAGCAAAAAGTTTAACATCTAAACTCTTATATATAAATTTAGAAATCGATATAAAAGATGCTTTAAAAATCTTTTAGATACACTTCTTTTAGACCTAATGGAGTAAGTAATGCAAAGAGATAAACAAATAGAACAAATATTTGATAGCATAAGAAAAGTAGCTTTTTATGTAGGACATGGAAAGTATAATGATTATATGACTACAGATGAAGTTTTTAAAATCAAAGCAACACTAGAAAAAATACTAGAAAGTGAAAAAGAGTATGAAGAAGCAAATACAGATAAAGAAAAAGAGCTTATTTATGAAAAAATAGCTGTATTTAAAACTTTTACTGTAAAAGATTTTATTAATTTTGACATATAATTTGATAAAAAAACAAAGGAGAAAACAATGTTATCAGTACTTTTAGAATTTGCAATGTTTCCTACATCAGATGATGGAAGAGAAGGTTCTTCTGTTTCAAAAGAAGTAAGTAAAGTAATCGATGCTATTGATAAAAGTGGAATACCATATCAATTAACAGCAATGGGAACCATTATAGAAGCAAGCAGTATGAAAGAAGCTTTAAGTATCGTAGAGTTAGCTTATGAGCAATTAGAAGATTGTGATAGAGTATATAGTTCACTAAAATTTGATATACGTAAAAACTGTGAAAATAGACTCAAAACAAAAGTTGAAAAAGTAGAAAAAACTTTAAATAGAAAAGTTAATAGTTAAAGATTTTATAAGCAAATCAAATATTATATTTCTTTCCCATAATAATAAGAATAAACTTTCTAATAGATTTAATAATAGGATAAATAATACTTCTAAAAAGATAATTATCAGGGAAATAAATTTTCTTCTTTACTAGATTATTTAAAAAAGAAATAGCATCAACACCTTGAAAAAGCTCATTATTTTCAACTCTTATAATAAATCCATTATTAATATCTAAGCCTTGTAATCTGAACTTTTCTAATTCAATGATACTTTGGCTATCCCTAACATTAATAAGTATTAATTTATGTTTTTCTTTTAGCTTAATATAGTTTGCATAAAATTTACAAAAAGGACACTCTTTATCATAAAATAGTTCTATTTTCATAAGTGAGATTAAAAAAAGAGGTTTTATAAACCTCTTTTTTTATACGTGGTAGTTTGGAGCTTCGTTTGTAATAGTTACATCATGAACATGAGACTCTTTAAGTCCCGCAGATGTAATTTCAACAAACTCAGCAGTTTCTTGGAATATAGTAATAGTTCCAGAACCTAGATATCCCATAGATGATCTTAATCCACCTGTCATTTGGTGAATAATATCAGCGATTGAACCTCTATATGCAACTCTACCTTCAATTCCTTCAGGTACTAGTTTATCAGCAGCTGTTCCTTCTTGGAAATATCTATCAGTACTTCCTTTAGTCATAGCTCCAATAGAACCCATTCCTCTATAAGTTTTGAATTTTCTTCCTTGGAATAAAATTAATTCACCAGGACTTTCATCAGTTCCAGCTAATGCAGAACCCATCATAACTGAAGATGCACCAACAGCTAATGCTTTTGCAACATCACCAGAGTATTTAATTCCACCATCAGCAATGATTGGAACTCCATATTTAGCACCTTCTTGTGCACATTCATCAATTGCAGAAATTTGTGGAACACCAACACCTGCAACAATTCTAGTAGTACAAATAGAACCAGGTCCAATTCCTACTTTAACAGCATCAGCACCAGCATCAATAAGAGCTTTAGTACCCTCAGAAGTTGCAACATTACCAGCAATAATTTCAACATCTAATTTAGATTTGATATCTTTAACTGAATCTAAAATACCTTTTGAATGTCCATGAGCAGAATCCATAACTAAAACATCAACACCAGCTTCAACTAAAGCTCTTGCTCTGTCTAATTGTCCAACACCAATAGCAGCACCAACAATTAATCTTCCGAATTGATCTTTAGATGCGTTTGGATATTCTCTTTTTTTATTAATATCTTTAATTGTAATAAGACCAATTAATTTATTTTTATCATCAACAATTGGTAATTTCTCAATTTTATTAGAATGCATAACATCAGCAGCTTCTTCTAAAGTTGTTCCCTCTTTAGCAGTAATAAGAGGCATCATTGTCATCTTAACACTTACTTTTTTAGAAAAATCTTTAGTAAATCTCATATCTCTATTTGTTACAATTCCTAATAAATTTTTATTATCATCAACAACAGGAACTCCTGAAATTTTGTATTCAGCCATAATATCTTCAGCATCTTGAAGTGTTTGATCCATTTTAATAGTAATTGGATCTATAATCATTCCGGATTCACTCTTTTTAACTTTTTTAACTTGAAGTGCTTGAGTTTCAATATCCATATTTTTATGAATAATTCCAATACCACCAAGTCTAGCCATTGCAATTGCAGCTTCATATTCTGTAACTGTATCCATTGCAGCTGAAACAAAAGGGATTTTTAATGTAATTTTTTTTGTTAATTTAGTTTCTAATGATACCTCTTTTGGTAAAATTTCTGACTTTGCTGGTACTAATAATACGTCTTCAAATGTTAATGCTCTTTTTCTAATTCTCATAATATCCCTTTCTTATTTTTTATAATTAATTGCTTTTTCTAGTGATAAAGCACCGTCAAACATAGTTTGTTCATCATAAGCTTTTGCGATGAATTGAAGACCAACTGGCATTCCATTTTCATCCTTATCAACTGGTAATGAAATTGCAGGTAATCCTGCTAAATTTACTGAAATTGTATATATATCACTTAAGTACATTTCTAATGATGTTTTAAAACTTCCAAATTCAGGTGCTGTTGTAGGAGCAACTGGAGAAAGAATTAAGTCTGCTTCATTAAATATAGCTTCATATTCATCTTTAATTAAGTGTCGAACCTTTTGTGCTTTTATATAGTATGCATCATAATATCCTGAACTTAATACAAAAGAACCTAACATAATTCTTTTTTGTACTTCATCTCCAAATCCTTGAGATTTAGTTTGAACATACATATCTTTTAAACCACTTTCACCTTTTCTATTTCCATATCTAACACCATCAAATCTTGAAAGATTTGCAGATGCTTCAGCAGTTGCTACGATATAGTAAGAAGAAAGAATCTTTCCTGTATCTAACATATTTTTATGAATAATTTTATGTCCTGCTTCTTCTAAAGCTTTTATAGATTTTGTGAATGCATTTTTAATAGCTGGACTAGCTTGATCAATAAAATTATCAATAACTGCAATAGTTAATTTTTTATTAGCATCTAGTTTTGGAGTAACTGCTTCATAATCAACATTTGCAGAAGTAGAATCTTTTTCGTCATGTCCTGAAATAATATCGTATAAAATTGCAGCATCTTCAACATTTTGAGTAATCGGTCCACATTGATCTAGTGAAGAAGAATATGCAGTAATTCCATATCTTGAAACTCTTCCATAAGTTGGTTTCATTCCAACAACACCACAGTAAGCAGCTGGTTGTCTAATACTTCCACCAGTATCAGTTCCTAAAGCAGCAATAGCAATACCACCAGCAACAGCAGCAGCAGAACCCCCAGAGCTTCCTCCTGGAACTTTATTATTATCTATTGGATTTAAAGTTTTTCCATAACAAGAAGATTCAGTTGAACTTCCCATTGCAAACTCGTCCATATTAGCTCGTCCAAATGGACTTAAACCTGCTTTTTCTAAATTATTGATTACAGTTGCATTGTATGGTGAAATATAACCTTTTAAAATATTACTAGAACAAGTAATTTCCCAATTTTTAACATTTATATTATCTTTTATAGCAATTGGAATTCCATGTCCTGTAGTAGAAATATCTGTTGAAGTTAGTTGTTCAACATACGCACCAGTTTTGTTTTCTTTAATTTTTGTAGTTAAATCATCTCTTAATTTTTTAATATCGTCACTAGCTAAAGTTAGTGCTTCTTTTAGAGTTATCAAACATGTCTCCTGTGAATTGTAATTATAGTATTACACCCGATTTTATCTAAAAAATGATTAAAATATGGTGAAGCAAATATTAATTAAAAAGGAAAAGGAAAATTTAAGTTTTGAGGAAATAATATTATTGAAGATATTTTTGTGTAAAAAAAAAGGTAGGAGAAAACTCCTACCTTTTTAATCAATAAAAACTAATAATTATACGAATGAAATGAATGCCATTTGAGTAGCATCACCTCTTCTAATTCTTGTTTTAATAATTGAAGTATATCCACCATTTCTGTCTTCATACTTTGGTGCAATTTCATTGATTAATTTTTTAGTAGCTTCTTTACTTTGTAAAGCAGCAAATACTTGTCTATGAGTATTTAAATCTGCATTTCTTGCAGTTGTTACTAATCTTTCAATGTATCTTCTTAATTCTTTTGCTTTTGGAACAGTTGTTTCAATCTTTTCTCTTTCGATAATAGCAATCGCCATGTTTTTTAACATTGCTTTTCTATGAGAAGAAGTTCTACTTAACTTTCTATATCCGTGCTTATGTCTCATATTCTAAACCCTTAATTATGCTTTAAGTTGCTCTAACTTTCTTCTTAATGCAGAAGCAACATTTTCTGGAAGTGTATCTTCAACTGGGAAACCAAGTGACTCAAGCTTTTCAGCAATTTCATCATAAGATTTTTTCCCAAGATTTTTGATATTTTTTACTTCAACTTCACTCATAAGTACTAATTCACCTAAGAATTTTAATCCAGCTCTATCTAAAGAGTTGAATGATCTAGCACTTAAATTTAAGTCATCAATTTTGACAACTAAATCTTTTAGTTCTACTGGTTCTTCACCTGCATCACTAACTGTTACTTCAGATAAATCAAATACTTTGTTAAATACTGACATTTGAGAATACATAACAGAAACTGCTTCTTTAAAAACAGTTATTGGAGAAATTTGTCCATTTGTTTGTACATTAAATACAGCTTTTTCAAAGTTAGGATTATCTTCAACTAACATTTTTTCAATATCGTAAACAACTTTTTTTACAGGAGTAAAGAAAGCATCTACAGGAATATAATCTGGTCCAACAATTTCTCTAATATCTTCAGAAGGCATATAACCAATACCTTTTTGAATAATTACAGAGAATGTTAAATTACAATCCGAATTAATTGTAGCTAAGTGAACATCAGGAGAAACAACTTCAACATCAGAGTTGATTAAGTCCTCACCTTTAATTTCTTTTGGTCCATCAAAAGAATATTCTACTACTACTTGTTCTTCATCACTATTAATTTTAAATTTAATATTTTTAAGATTAATAATAAAAATAGCTATATCTTCAAGCATCCCTCTTAACGAGTCAAACTCGTGAGAAGCTCCTTCAATTTTAACTGCAATTGGTGCGTAACCAACTGAAGAACTTAAAAGAAGTCTTCTTAAAGGGTGTGCCAAAGTTATTGCAAAACCACTTTCAAATGGATATGCAGAAATCTTAGCTTCATTATCATTGATAGTTTCGATTTCAACTTCTGTTGGTAAAAACGGTGTATCTGCAAACTTTTTCATTGGCTACCTTTACTTATTACTTAGAATATAACTCTACGATTAATCTTTCTTCAACTGGAATAACTACTTCTTCTCTTGTAGGAATTCTAGTAAAAATACCAAATGCTTTAGTTGTATCAACATCTACCCAATCAACAATACCTGTTTGATTAGTTAATTCTAATGCTCTAACGATTTGAGGATTAGATTTAGATTTTTCTTTAATCTCAATTTTTTGACCTGGTTTAACAACGTAAGAAGGAATATCTACTTTCTTTCCGTCAACTAAAACGTGCCCATGAGTTGTAAATTGTCTAGCATTTGCTCTAGTTGTAGCAAATCCCATTCTATAAACAACATTATCTAATCTTTGCTCAATTGTTGTAATTAAGTTAGATCCTGTATTACCTTCAGAAGAAGCTGCTTTTTTGAAGTATTTTCTGAATTGTTTTTCAGAAACACCATACATAAATTTAGCTTTTTGCTTTTCTCTTAATTGTAATCCATACTCAGAAATTTTAGTTCTTCTTTGTCCGTGTTGTCCTGGAGCAAATGGTCTTTTTTCTAAAGCAGATTTTCCGTTAAGTCTTCTTTCACCTTTTAATCCAAGGTCTGCATCAAGTCTTCTCTCGATTTTTTCTACTGGTCCTCTATATCTTGCCATCTATTGCCCCTTACACTCTTCTTCTTTTAGGAGGTCTACAACCATTATGTGGTAATGGTGTAACATCCTTTAACCATGTAACTCTGATACCTTCAATTGCACCAACAGCTTTAACTGCAGTGTCTCTACCTGAACCAGGTCCTTGAATTTTGATACCAATGTTTTTAATTCCATGTTCCATAGCTTTAGCCATTGCATCTTCAACAGCAGCTTGTGCAGCAAATGGAGTAGACTTTTTAGAACCTTTAAATCCTAAGTTTCCAGCACTTGACCAAGCAATAGCATTACCTACGCTGTCTGTAACTGTAACCATAGTGTTGTTGAAAGTAGCCGCAATATGAACGATACCGTCAGCAATATTCTTTTTTACAACTTTTTTTCTAGTAACTTTTCTTTTTGCCATTAGTTATCCTTACTTCGCTGCTGCGCCAACAGTTTTCTTTTTACCTTTTCTTGTTCGAGCATTAGTTTTAGTCTTTTGCCCTCTACATGGTAAACCTTTTCTATGTCTTAAACCTCTGTATGAACCAATGTCCATCAATGATTTAATATCCATAGCAACTTTTTTTCTAAGATCACCTTCAACTACGTAGTCTTTTTGGATCTCTTGTCTAATTGCTGCAGCTTCATCTTCAGTTAATTCATGAGCTCTTTTATTTCTATCAATTCCAACAGCGTCTAAAATTAATCTTGAGTTATGTAACCCAATTCCAAAAATATACGTTAAAGCATATTCCATTCTTTTTTTATTTGGTAAATCAACACCTGCGATTCTTGCCATGTGTCTTATCCTTGTCTTTGTTTGTGTTTTTTAGTTTCGCAAATCACTCTTACGACACCTCTTCTTTTGACAATTTTACATTTGTCACACATCTTCTTTACTGAAGCTCTAACTTTCATAAGTCGTCCCTCTTTTTTGTGTATTTGCCAATATTACAACAGGACTGAACGATTAAGTACATTCCTAATACATTCATCCAACTCTTTATAAAACACAAAACATTTTATAAAAACTTCTTTTATGGTTGTAAAATGGATTTGGATTATATTTAATTTTTACTTAAAGGTAGGTTAATGTATTGTATTTAAGTAGTTTAATAAAGCTTATAGTAGAATTTCATAAATTATCAAAGGTAAATTATGTCAATAATATATAAAAATGAATTAATTAAAATAGAAATAGAAAATAGTGAAATTCCATGGTTGAAAATATTTACAAATAAAGAAATTAAAGAATTTTCTCAATGTGATAACGAAACAAAAATGGAAATCTTTAGATGTTTAGATATTTGTGAAAAAGAGATGTTAGCTTATTTTAAACCTACAAAAATAAATATTGCATCATTTGGAAACTATGTACCACATGTGCATTTTCATATTATGGCTAGATTTGAGGAAGACTCATACTTTCCTGAACCTATGTGGGGAAAAGTTCAAAGAGAAGCAAAACTTGATTTACCCTCTTTTGATGAGTTTTTTGAAATTATAAAAAATAAGCTATAAACTTATTTGATAAAGTTAACCATCTTGGTTAATTTTATCAATTAATTCATCTAATACTTCCATTGCATTTTCAATATCAATTTGACATCCACCTGCAGCTTTATGTCCACCACCATTATAAGAAAGCATTAATTCACCAATATTTGTTTTTGACGATTTATTAATAATAGATTTTCCTGTACTAAATACAATGTTTTGTTTATCTTTACCCCAAACAACATGTATAGAAATATTAGCTTCTGGATACATAGCATAAACCATAAATCTATTACCTGGATAAATAATCTCTTCATCTCTATAATCAATTATTAAAAGATTACCTTTAACAGTAGTACATCTTTTTAATTGTTCTTTAAAATCTTCTTCGTATTTAAAGTATAAATCAATTCTTTCTTTTACATCTGGTAATTCAACTATTTCATCAATATTATGTTTTACACAGTAATCAATTAAATCCATCATTAATTGATAGTTTGAAATTCTAAAATCTCTAAATCTTCCTAACCCCGTTCTAGAATCCATTAAAAAACTTAAAAGTGGCCATCCTCTTGGACTTAAAATTTCTTCTTCAATAAAGTCTGCTGAATCAGCTTTATTAGCTCCATTCATCATTCCTGTAAAATATCCTGGAAATTTATCATCCCCTCCGTAGTATTCAAAAACTACTTGTGCAGCACTTGCTGCATCTGGGTTTATTATATGATTATCTTTTTTTTCATTTCTTAATGTTTCAGAATAATGATGATCAAAACATAAGTATACACCCTCTACATAAGGTAGATTAGTAGTAATATCACTTGAAGTAAGTTCAATTTTCCCATCTTGCATGTCTTTTGGATGTACAAATTTTATTTCATCTATTACACCAATATATTTTAATAGAGTTCCACAAACAAGACCGTCCATATCACTACGTGTTACTAATCTGTATTTTTTTTCATTCATAATCTGATTTTCCTATTTAGGCTTTTTACAATTTTAACATAAAAATTATTAATTACAATAAAAAAAGTTATTTAAATGAAGAATAAGGGTAGAGACATAAAGAAGGCAAGGTGCCTTCTTTATTATTTGTTTATATAGTTAGCGATTACATCGCCCATTTCTGTAGTAGATAAAACTTCTTTAGCATCAAAAGCACTTAAGTCTTTTGTTCTATATCCGTCTTTTAATACATTTCTAATTGCTTTTTCTATCATATTCGCAGCTTTTTCTTCACCTAGTGAATATCTTAGCATCATTGCAGCAGATTCAATTGTTGCAATTGGATTTGCAATTCCTTGTCCTGCAATATCAGGTGCACTACCATGAATTGGTTCATAAACTGCTGTTTTATCTCCTGTTGATGCACTTGGTAATAATCCAATTGACCCTACTACCATTGAGGCAGTATCTGATAAAATATCTCCAAAAATATTTCCTGTTACTATTACATCAAATTGTTTTGGGTTTCTTACAAGTTGCATAGCTGCATTATCAACATACATATGTGATAATTCAACTTCTGGGTAATCTTTTGATAATTCATTCATTGTATCTCTCCAAAGTTGAGATACTTCTAAAACATTAGCTTTATCAACAGAGCATAATCTCTTATCTCTTTTCATTGCAAATTCAAATGCTTGTTTACCAATTCTAATAATTTCATCTTTTGTATAAACCATAGTATTATATGCTTTTTGTCCATCATTTGCTCTTGGTTGACCAAAGTAAATTCCACCAATAAGCTCACGCACTACCATAATATCACAACCCTCAATTACTTCAGGTTTAAGTGTTGATGCATTTACTAATTCATCATATACAATTGCTGGTCTTAAGTTTGCATAAACTCCAAGCTCTTCTCTTAATTTTAAAAGTCCAGTTTCTGGTCTTAATTCTCTTGGAAGATTATCCCATTTTTCTCCACCAATTGATCCAAATAAACAAGCATCAGAAGCTAAAACTCCAGGAACTGTTTCAGGAGGTAAAGGAACACCTGTTTCATCAATAGCAATTCCACCCATTAAATACTCTTTATAATCTAATGTAAAATCACAAGCACCAGAAACTGCATCTAATACTTTTATTGCTTCATCAATGATTTCTGGACCTATTCCATCACCTTTGATTACTGATATATTATAATTTTTCATTACTTACTTTCCTTTGACATTTCTTCTTTTGCATAATTAATTAATCCACCACTTGCAATTAACTCTTGCATAAAAGGAGGAATTGGAGTAAATTCATAATCTTTATTTGTAGTTTCATTTGTAATAACACCGTTATCTAAATTGATACTAATTGTTTCACCCTCTTTAATTTCTAAAGATTCTGGAAGTTCAAAGATTGGTAAACCCATGTTAAATGCATTTCTATAAAAAATTCTTGCAAAAGATGGAGCAACAATAGCAGCAACACCTGCAGCTTTTAATGCAATTGGTGCATGTTCTCTTGAACTTCCGCATCCAAAGTTTTCTCCAGCAACAATAATATCACCTCTTTGTAACTTATTTGGAAATTCAGGGTCAGCATCTTCCATAACATACTTAGCTAAGTGCTCTGGATCTGAACTATTTAAATACCTTGCAGCAATAATAACATCAGTATCAATGTTAGCTCCAAAATTCCAAACTTTACCTTCAATCTTATTCATATTTTGTATCCTTGTTTTCAATAAATTTCTTGATATTTTCTAAGAATTATTTTTTTAAAGTTGCATTTTATCTAATAATTTAGTAATTTTTGATTAAATATAAAAAACTAATCATATTTTTAGGTAATTTCGGTATAATATCCATCTATTTAAAAGAGAGGAATCTTCATTATATGAGCGCAAAAGATTTAAATAAAGCAATAGAACAAACTGTAAAAGAGTACAAAGACTCTATACTAACTTATGAAAAAATTATTAAGATCTTTCCTAAAGCACCATCAGGTGCCAATGTAAAAAAACTTTTAGCTTTTATCCAATTATACAATGTTACGATAATTAGTTCGCAAGAACAAGCAAAAAGAATGAATGCAGAAGAGGCAAAGAAAAGAAAAGAACAAAGAGAAAAACTAATAATGAACGAAGATGAAGTTTACGATCTTCTGAAAAATAAAGAGTTATTAGAATGGTCTAGATCTGACTCTCCTGTGAGAATGTACTTAAGAGAAATGGGACAAATCCCATTACTTACAAAAGAAGAAGAGATTGAAATTTCTAAAAAAATTGAAATGGGTGAAGATGTAATTCTTGATGCGATTTGTTATGTACCATACTTAATAGATTTTATTTTAGAGTACAAAGAACCTTTAGTAAATAGAGAAAGAAAAGTAAAAGAACTTTTTAGAAACTTTGATGATGAAGAATCAGATGATTCAAATGATGATACTGCTGAAGTTGAAGTTGATAAAGAAAAAGAAGATGGTAAAAAACAAAAGAAGCTTGATAAAAGAGCACAAACTATTGTTGAAGCATTTAAAATATTAGAAAAAGCAAAAAAAGATTGGTTAAAATTTTTAAATAAAGAAGTTGCTAAATCAGATGGAGAATCTGATCAAATGCAACATAACCTTGCGATTGCTTTTAAGAAAAGAATTTTAAAAGAAGCATTGTTAGACTTAGGGCCTACTTCAAAACTTATTACAGAAATTGTAAAAGCTATGGAAACTGCACTTAAATCTGATACTGGTTTTGATCATGAACTTAAAAGACTTGAGTATAAATTACCTTTATTTAATGATACTTTATTACAAAATCACCAAAAGATTTTAGATAATATTGTTAATTTAACAAAAGTTCAAATTACAACTATGGTTCCAGAAGCTACTATGGTTTCTACATATATGGAAATTAAAAAGCTTTTCCAAACAGCAGAAGCATCAAAAGATGGTTTTGATTTAGATCCAGAAGAACTTAAAAACGTTTTAGAGCAAATTAAACGTGGTAAAGATATTACTGATAAATCTAAAACTAGAATGGCAAAATCAAACCTTAGACTTGTTGTATCTATTGCAAAAAGATATACAAATAGAGGTTTACCTTTCTTAGATTTAATTCAAGAAGGTAATATTGGTCTTATGAAAGCTGTTGATAAATTTGAGTATAAAAAGGGATATAAATTCTCTACTTATGCAACATGGTGGATTAGACAAGCAATTTCAAGAGCAATTGCAGATCAAGCTAGAACTATTAGAATTCCAATTCATATGATTGAAACTATCAACAGAATTAATAAAATTATTAGAAAAGGAATTCAAGAAAATGGTAAAGAGCCAGATGTTGATGAGATTTCTAAAGAAGTAGGATTACCTGTAGATAAAGTTAAACAAGTAATTAAAATTACAAAAGAACCTGTATCACTTGAAGCTCCTATTGGTTCTGATGATGATGGTAAATTTGGGGATTTTGTTCCTGATGAAAAAGCTCCAACACCAGTTGATAATATTATGAAAGAAGACTTACAAGGTCAGATTGATCAAATATTAGCTCAGCTTAATGAAAGAGAGCAAGCAGTTGTTAGAATGAGATTTGGACTTATGCATGATGCGTCTGATAGAACACTAGAAGAGATTGGTAAAGAACTTTCTGTTACAAGAGAAAGAGTTAGACAAATTGAATCAAGTGCTATTAAGAAATTAAAACATCCAAAAGTAGGTAAAAACCTTAAGAATTACGTAGAAAGTTAGAAGATGAATTTTTTTGAAGATTGGGTTGAGTTAGATCTCAACCCTGTTATTTCTTTTTCTTCGACTTCGAAGATATTATATTCTAATAGTGAAGCTCAGTTTTTACTAAATAGAATAAAACAAAAAGAACTTTATGAACTAGCATTAAAATATGCTCCAAAATCTTTTGGAGCAGAAACTTCATATATAGATTTAACTATACAAAACTATACATTTTATGCTATTACTGTTAAATATGATAATGAAGATGAAATTCATATGAAACTTTACAAAAGTACAATGGCTAAAAAAGAGTCAACTCTTAATATTAAAAATATAAATAGTACTAATATTTTTACACTTGTTGATTTAGCAATATCTACAAATAAGATAAAAACAGATACTACATATAAAAAGAATTATGATCCATCAATACCAGAGTTTAAATTAGATGCAAGTTCATTTATAAAAGCTCTTACACAAGTATTTGAAGCCTTTCAAGGTTCTGATGAGATAAATTGTTCTATCTTACTTAAAATTGGTGAATATATAAAAATTGAAAAGAAAAAATACTCTTTAATTACAGTAGAAATAACTTCTAACAAAAATGCAATAAAAGAGATTCTTCAATATAAAGAAGATAGCTCATTTATTTTATCTTGTGATAAAAATAAAATCACAATTGATTTACCTTTAATTATCTAAAAAATATTACTCAAAGCTTTTATTTTTTATCTAAAAGCTTTGAAAGTAATACGCCAATAGGTACAATTGCTAAACCCATAATAAAAGCTAGCGGAAGAAATAGTTTGTTGTTATTTAAAGCGAAGAAACCTAATATTAAAGTTGCATAACCTAAAACTCTATATATAGATAAAAAACCTGTTGCAGAGAAAATAGTATTCTTTACAGAATTCTTTTTTACTTTTGCTTTTTCCTCATTAATAATCTCTTTTATTTTTTCAGGTGTTAATTCATCTTCTGGGATTTGTTCATATTCAGTATATAAATCATAAGGGTCATCAATTTCATCAACCTTATCTCTTTGTTCTGCATTTACTTGCTTTGATAAATCAAGGTTTGATAATCTTCCTTGTATATTTTTTTTATATGAAAGAAAAGATGCAATAGTTATAAATAAAGATGAGATAAAAGCAACTTGAGTATTTAATAGCCAAATAGAACTATTAAATACTAATGCATATATTATTAAACAAAGGTCTAAAGTTATAAAAACTAAAGCAAAGTTTTTTAAAGATTGATTAATCTTCATCGTCATTAAATTCTTTATCACCATGTTTTGCTCTGTGAGCATATCTTGGGTCATTTTCCATACCCTCAAAAGATTTTTGTGCTCGTTTATAAGCTTTATAAATATTAAGACCAGCTGCTGCTATTCCCCAAAATAAACCTAACCATAATAACCAATCAATTTCAAATAGTGATTTTAATCCATATCCTATACCAAAACCAATAGCAATTGCTGCTGCCATTGATATACCTAAAGATAAGTTATCTAAGGCTTCGATTTTATCTCTATGCTTAGGAGTAATCTTTTCTATTTTTTCTTTTTCTTCTGCCATTAATTATCCTATTACTTAATATAAGAACAACAATAGTCAGTTATTGTTTTTACTTTAATATCAAAATCAGAATTACCTTTTACATTAAAAGATGTATTTTCTGTATAAGTATTCCAAGTATCTTCTCCTGCAAGTTTAACTTCAACCTCACCTGCTAATATTTCCATTAATTCTGGTTCATTTGTTCCAAAGTTATACTCTCCTGGCATCATAATTCCTAAAGATTTTTTAGAACCATCTGTATCTATAAATGTTCTACTTGTAACATTTCCATTGAAATATATATTTGCTTTTTTTACTAAATCTACGTTTGCTAATACTTCCATTTCTAATCTCCTAAAATTCTTTCATAACTTCTGATGCAGCAGCGATACAAGCATCAATATCTTCATTTGTAATTACAGTTGAAATAAATCCAGCTTCATATTGAGAACAAGCAAAATAGAAACCTTTTTTTAACATTTCATGATGAAACTTTGCAAATCTTTCAAAGTCACACTTTCCTACTTCTTTTATATTTGTAGGTTCATTTTCACAAAAAAAGAATCCAAACATAGAACCTCTTGTATTAATTTGTAAAGGAATATTATTAGAGTTTGCAACTTCTTTTAAACCATTTACAAGTCTTAATGCTTTTTCATTTAACTCATTATAAATTGAAGGATTTGCTTTTAATTTTCTAAGAGAAGTTAATCCAGCACTCATTGCAACTGGATTTCCACTTAAAGTTCCCGCTTGATAAACTGTTCCATCAGGTGATAAGTGATCCATAATCTTCTTTGAAGATGCAAAAGCACCAACTGGCATTCCTGCACCTATTACTTTTCCAAAAGTGATAATATCTGCTTTTGTTTCTAATAATCCACTTGCACCTGTTAAAGAAGCTCTAAATCCAGTCATTACTTCATCAAAAATCAGTAATGCTCCATTAGCATCACATAATTCTCTACAAGCTTTTAAAAACTCAGGACTTGCAGGAACTAATCCCATATTTCCAGCAATTGGTTCAATTATAATACAAGAAATATCATCACTATCTTCAAAACATTTTTTTAAATTTTCAATATTGTTGTATTCGCAAAGTAATGTATGTTTTGTTAAATCAGCAGGAACTCCAGGTGAACTTGGTGTTCCAAAAGTAGCTAATCCAGAACCTGCTTGTACTAATAAAGAATCAGAATGTCCATGATAACATCCCTCAAACTTTAAGATATCATTTTTACCAGTAACACCACGTGCAAGTCTAATTGCAGACATTACAGCTTCAGTTCCAGAACTAACAAATCTAACTTTATCAATATAATCATACATCTCAACAATTTCTTCTGCTAATAATGTTTCTAATTCAGTTGGTGCACCAAAAGATAAACCATTTTTAACAGTTTTAATAACAGCTTCTTCAATATCTTTATCACAATGACCAAAGATTAAAGGCCCCCAAGATTGCACAAAGTCTAAGTATTTATTACCATCTACATCATACATATATGCACCCTCACCTCTTTCTATAAAAGGTGGAGTTCCTCCAACACTTTTAAACGCACGAACGGGAGAATCAACACCACCTGGTATTACTTCACAAGCTTGAGTATATGCTTTTACTGAATTATCAAACATTTAATTTCCTATTAATTTTCTATTAGCGATATTCTACTATAATCACGTTATGAAACTTATTATACTAGCAGCTTTTATTTCAATATCTTTACATTTATTATTATTTAATGATTATGAGCTTACAAAAAAAAATGAAGTGCCAAAAGAAACTTTAAAAAAAGAGAAAAAAGCCACTATTGCTTTTGTAAAAATTAAAAAAGAAAAGATAGAAAAGAAAGTAGCTAAAAAAGTTGAAGTTAAAAAGTCTAAAGCAATTAAAAAGAAAATAATTAAAAAAACCAAAAAGAGCATAAAAAAAAGAGCTATTACAAAAAAAGTATCAAAGAGATTAAAAAAAGCTCCTAAAAATATAACATATGAAAAGAAAAGAGTTACTAAAATACCAAGTCAAAAAAAAGTAAAAGCTCTTGAAAATAGAACATTAGAAGATTTTTTATCTCAAGAAGACCCTGTAGATAAAAAAGTATTAAGTCAAATTCAAAGATTATATGGAAGAGAGTTTGAAACATTTACAAAAGTACAAAAAGCTTTTATCAAAAAAAACTTTAATAGTTTCCAAGTAATTACACAAAGAGTATTAACAAGATTAGGATACCCTGAGCTTGCTATACAAAAAAGATTATCCGGAATTAATGTAGTAGAGTTTTTATTTCATCCAAATGGAGATATTTCAAATTTAAGAATAACAAGATCATCAGGTTATGCAGTATTTGATAAATATTCAATTAAATTAATAGAAATTGCTTATAAAAATTATCCAAGACCGAAGACTACAACTTTGCTAAAATTTAATGTTCAGTATCGTTTGTATTAAAATAAAGAAGGAAATAGATGTCAGAAAATAAAAACCCATCATATTTAAAAAGACTTATAAAAGGAAATATAACTTTAAGTATAACTTTTTGGCTATGGTTCGTATTTGTTACATTAGGTATAAATATATTTATAGATAATAGTTTTAATCAAGTTAATTATCACCAAAATAGTGAGGATCAGATATTTAGTATTATTGTTTATTTATTAACTTTTATTTATTCGATTTTAATATTTATTGCTATTTATAGAAGTGCAGATAATTATAAAGGAAATAAATTATGGTCATTTTTAGCAAAAGTAATTATTACAATAAATCTTTTTTTCTCACTATTTTCAGCTTATGATTTATTAAAAGTATCATTATTTGAAGATTACGCAATTAAAAGTGAGATAAATAGTTTTAAAGATTCTTTACCTTTAAAAGTGAACTCATTTAGTGAATTAATTGATATTGGAATAAATGAAAAAAACATATATTACACATATAAGTTAGATAGAATGGATAAAAAAAGTAGTGATAATTATAATTTAAAAAAATTCAAATCACAAGTTCAAGACTCATTATGTGAAGAAGATAATACTTTAAAACTACTAAAAAAAGATTATATTTTAAACTATACATATATTGATAAAAATGAAGAAAAACTAATAAATATAATAACCAATAAACTAAGTTGTGGTGATGGTATATACGATTTAGACATAATAAAAGAACTAATTAGACAAGGTAATTAATAAATGAATTTAGAACAAATACAAGAAAAAATCATAAGTGATTTTGATTTTGAAAAAGTTATGAATATATTAGAAAAATTGAATGAAGAGTATGAAAAAGAAGATTTAATTAATAATGTAAAAGGTCTTGTAAAAATGGCATATCTTTCAAGAGAAATGGAAGATGTTAGTTTTGGCTCTGGGCATTTTATAATAAATAGATCTTATTATGAGGGAGAAGAAGTTCAATATGATTTAAGCTTTTTACTTGAAGTAAATGCAAATTTAAATTATGAGTTAGAAAAACCTTTTGAAACAAAAAACATAAATGAAAAAGAAGCTTTATTAAAGAAAAAACTTGAAGAGTTACTTTTAATAAATATAAATGCAAATAAAGAAGAAAACGATAACTATATTTATGAAGCAAATATTCAAAGAATTGAAAGAATGATTGAAATTTTAGATTAAATAAAATGTTAAATAAAAGTATTAAACTTTTATTTAACCGTAGCTAATATCAACTCTCTTAAAGTTTTACAAGCAACTGCTGTTGAAGCTCCACTTGTATCATATTTTGGTGATAATTCAACTACATCCATCCCAACTACATTTTCCAACTTTGATAAAGTTTCAATAATTTTTAACATGTCATGAAAGTTTATTCCACCTGGTTCTGGAGTACCAGTTCCTGGAAAAACAGAAGGGTCAAATACATCTAAATCAATAGTTATATAAACTGGTTTATTTTTTAAAACATTTACACGTTCTTCTAAAGTATTGTAGGTAAATTTTTCTAAATGAGAATGAGTTTTTGCCCATTGGAACTCTTCTTTTAAACCACTTCTTATACAAAATTGATTTAATCTATCATCACCTAACTGATCATAAATTCTTCGTAAAACAGTTGCATGACTTAAGGCTTCTCCTAAATACTCATTTCTTAAATCGGTATGTGCATCAAAATGAATAATATGTAAGTCATCATATTTTTTACTTAAAGCTTTTATGGGAGCTAATGAAACTAAATGCTCTCCACCTATCATAATAGGAATTTTATTTGCATCAATAATTTCTTGAACATGCTCTTGAATTATTCGTAAAGCTGTTTTTTTATCTCCATAAGGAAGCTCTAAATCACCAAAATCAAAAAGATTTAAATCTTCTAAATCCTTATCAAAATAAGGAGAATAACTCTCTATATACCAAGAATCTTCTCTCATAGCACTTGGTGCAAATCTAGCACCTGGTTTAAAAGAAGTAGTACCATCAAATCCTGCTCCAAATATTATAGCACTTGATTCATCAAAGCTCTTCTCACATCCAATAAAACAATTATTTTGTGCTTCCATAATTATAGTTTCCTCTCATAATTATATAAATCCATATACCTAAAGGCTAACAAATTTTCTAATATTGCAAAAATCACAATAAAATTAATAAAAGAACTTCCACCATAAGAAAATAGTGGTAAAGGAAGTCCAACAACGGGTGCAAAACCAATAACCATTAAGATATTTACACTCATATTAAAAAACAGTAATAGCCCCAACCCTGAGGCAAATACCCGTATGACGTAGTCATCTTTGAAATAATAGTTTAAAGTAAGTAAATGTGCTATTAATAATCCATATAAGAATATAAGACCAATTGCACCTAAAAAACCATATCTCTCTACAAAATATGCAAAAATAAAATCACTTGTAGCAATTGGTAAAAATTTTAGTTGAGTTTGTGTAGCATCTTCACTTAATTTTCCAGTTAATCCACCTGAACCAATTGCAATAATAGATTGTTGAACATGATAACTAGGCTTTTCAGATATAAAATCTTTTATTCTTTTCTTTTGATAATCTTTTATCAAATATGTATAAATAAAAGGAGAAGATATTCCCATTACTAAAACAATTGATGTCCAAATTTTCCAATTTACTCCAACAATAAATAAAATTCCATAACCTACAAGTAATAATACAAGCGCTGTTCCTAAATCAGGCTCTTTTGCAATTAAAATAAATGGCAATAATATATAAAAAGAAAAGTAAGCAAAATCATTAAAGCCATACCCTTTTTTAGGTGGTGGTCTATTATGAATTAAATACCCAAGCATTAAAATATATATAGGTTTTATAAGCTCTGAGGGTTGCATTGTTGTATTTAAAATAGGTAGAGGAAGCCACCTTTTAGCTCCTAGTTTAGTAACACCCCAAAACTCTACAGCAAGTAAAAGTAAAATACCTAACCAGTAAAGAAAAGGAATAAGTCGTAACTTTTTTCTAATAGGTAAAATAAAAACTATAATAAATGCAAAAAAAGAAAGTGTAAAGTATATTAATTGTTTATTTGCTAATATTTCATTAGTTTCACTAATTAGATGATATGATAAATATATCAACGGTAAAACAAAAAGTATTAACAAATAGTCAAAATGGGAAATTATTCTCTTATCAAATAAACGCATAGTGAAAGAGTATCTAAAAATGTATAAAAATTTTATTGTTCAAGAAGCAAATAGATTAGATAAGTTCCTAGCATCACAAATTGATGCTTCAAGGAACCAAATAGAGCAACTTATAAAAAAAGAGTTTGTAAAAGTAAATGGTAAAACTGTAAGTAAAACAGGTTTGAAATTAAAAGAAAATCAAGAAATTGAAGTTCATTTTCCAAAAGCAGAATTTGAAGATGTGAAAGATGAGGCTTTTGTAAAAGAATCATTATCAGGGAAAGATGTAAAAATCATTTATGAAGATGAACATATTCTTGTTATAAATAAACCTGCAAATCTTACAATTCATGATGCTCCAAGTGTAAAAGATGCTACTTTAGTTGATTGGTTAAAATTAAATAATATATCCTTATCAACAATTTCGGGGGAAGAAAGACATGGAATTGTTCACAGATTAGATAAAGGAACAACAGGTGTAATGGTCGTTGCAAAAACAAATGAAGCCCATACTTCACTTTCAGAACAATTACAAGATAAAACTATGGGAAGGTATTACCTTGCTATTACTGATTTAGCCTTAAAAGATGATGTAATAATTGATAAACCAATAGGTAGGAATCCAAACAATAGGTTAAAAATGTCTATAGAAGAGAATGGAAGAAATGCCAAATCTGCTTTTAAGAAAATTGATATTAGTAAAGACGAAAAATATGAACTAGTTGCAGCTAAATTATTTACAGGAAGAACACACCAGATAAGAGTACACTTAAGTTCGATAAATAGGCATATACTAGGAGATAATTTATATGGTTTTAAGGGCGATTTGAATAAAATAAATAGATTTTATTTACATGCATACAATCTGTATTTAATTCATCCAAAAACAGGTGAATTAATGACCTTTAAAGCAGATTTGCCAAATGACATGAATGAATTTTTAATCAAACATTTTCAAATGGAGAATATACATGACAAAATTGATGCAAACAACATCATTGACAGCTTTACTTCTTTTACTTAGTGGTTGTTCAAATTTAAACAATAATTTAAATGCGCCTATTAAACCAAAAATTGATGAAACACTTGAAGTTATTGATAATAACTCATTAAAATCTATTTCAGATATGACAGCGATTGCATTTGAATGGAAAAAAGTAGATGATGCTAGAGTTATTGGGTATAACTTCTACAGAGCAAATATGCACAAAGACGGTAGAAGACTTAAACTAATTGAATCTGTAAATAATAAATATACAACACATTTTGTTGATACTGAACTTGAACCAAATACAAAATATGTGTATCAAATCTCTTCAAAAGCTGCTAATGGTATTGAATCAAATACTACAAATGCTTATATAACACAAACTCTTCCAAGAATTGTTCCTGTTAGTTTTGTTCAAGCCTTATCAGATTTACCAAATAGAATTAAAATTATTTGGAGACCACATCCAGACTTAAGAGTTGAATATTACAAAGTTGAAAAGTTCAATTCTACGCTTAACGAATGGAATACAGAAAAAAAAGTTAAAGGTAGATTGCAATCAGAATATATCGATACAAGCTTAGATAATAACGAATCGTTTAGATATAGAGTAACTGCATATACATTTGAAGATGTTTCTACAAATCCTAGTGAAGTAGTAACTGCTAAAACAAAAGCCTTACCAATTGGCGTTCAGAACTTAAAAGCTACAAGTGATGAACCTAAGAAAATTATATTAGGTTGGGAACCATCTGTTACTTCTGATATTATTAAATATGAAATCCATAGAAGTTCAATAAAATCTTTTGGATTTAACAAAATCAAAGAAGTAAATAATAATACTTTTGCCTTTGTAGACCAAATAGAAGAAGATGGGAAAGAGTACTATTACAAAGTTATCTCTGTGGATAAAGACAACTTAAAAAGTTCATCAAAAGTTGATGCAGTAAAAGGTTCTAGTTTAAATAAACCAGCAAAACCAACAATTACTTTAGCTCAAATACAAGGCTCTAAAGCAATTTTAAATTGGACAGTATCTGATAATAGAGCTATTTCGTATAATGTTTACAAAAAAACAATGCTTAATTTCTTTGAGTCTAAAACTGAAAAGTTTACAGATGTTAAAGATTTAAGATTTGAGGATAATAATATTATTACAGGAGTTGAATATAAATATTCAATTCAAGCAAATGACACTTATGGCTTAATGTCTGAAAAAACAGATGAAGCATCATTGATTTTACCAAAAATCCCTGTTAAAAAGTAGTTTTAGAATATGCCTCATATAGTATTTAATAAAGCCCCATTAGTAAATACACCATCAAAAAAAGATGGTGTAGACTTTAAGTTTATTGCAAAATCATATAACTTTACACAACACGAACGAAATACAGAATATAAAATTGCAGTTGAAAATGAAAATAAAGAGTTTCTATTAACTTTAAAAAACAAAGATGATGATCAAATGATTAAAATCGATAAAGTTACAAGAATTGCTCCAATTACATTAGTAAAAGATGCTTTAAATGTTTACACTAACTCAATTGAAGCTAAAGTAGTATTCTCAAATACTAATACGATTAATCAAAAAGCTGAACCAAATAAAGAGTATTTAAAAGATATTAATTATTTTGTAGATGAATTTCAAACAGACAAAGAGATTCAAATAGAAGTTGGTTTTGGTAGCGGTAGACATTTATTACATCAAGCTAAAAAAAACCCTAATGTTCAATTTATTGGACTTGAAATTCATACACCATCAATTGAACAAGCATTAAAACAAATGAAACTACAAGATATTACAAATGTTCTTATAGTAAATTATGATGCAAGATTATTTATGGAGTTTATTGATTCAAATAAAGTTGGAAAGATTTTCGTTCATTTCCCAGTTCCATGGGATAAAAAACCTCATAGAAGAATTTACTCAAATGAATTTATCAATGAAGCTTTAAGAGTTTTAAAAGTTGAGGGAACACTTGAGCTTAGAACTGATAGTAGAAAATATTTTGATTACTGTACTGAACTTCTTACAAATCTTCCAACAGGAAAGATTACAATTGATATTAATAAAGATTTAGAAATAACAAGTAAATATGAAGATAGATGGAGAAAGCAAGGTAAAAATATTTATGATGTAGTTTTATTATCTCATAGTATTGATAAACCTTTAGAAATTCAAAAAGACTTTTCATTTGATTTTGAAATCAATTATGAAGAAAAAATTAAAAATATTCCTACTAAGTCTATTGTAGAAAAAGACTTTTTTGTACATATTGAGGATTTATTTACAATTCTTAATGAAGAAAACTCTGGTTTAATTCAATTAACAATGGGTAATTTTGATAGACCTGTTAGCAAATATTTAATTATTAAAAATGGGAAAGTGTCATATTATCAAGGTACACCGATTCCAACAAGTTCAAATATAAAAGCTCATAATAAGCTAAAAGAGATTCTTAACTAATGCTTGAAGCTAAAAACATCTACCTATCATACGATGATAATAAATATATTATAAAAAAAGGAAACTTTTCTATTAAACCTAAAGAGTTCATCTTTATTGGTGGAAACTCAGGAAGTGGAAAGTCTACTTTACTAAAGTCTTTTTATGGAGAAATTCCATTAAAACATGGAAGTTTAAAAATTGATGGTGTTGAAGTTTTTGGAATTAAAGGGAAAAAACTAAGAGTTCTAAGAAAAGATATTGGAGTTATTTTTCAAGATTATAAACTTGTAAATGAATATACTATTGAAGAGAATATTATGATTCCTCTTAAAATAAATGGTTATTCAAATGAAATATCAAAAGACCAAGCAGATAAATTACTATCACATGTAAAACTATCACATCGAGCAGGATATTATCCAAATGAACTTAGTGGTGGAGAGCAACAAAGAGTTGCAGTTGCAAGAGCCTTAGCACATAATCCAAAGATTATAATTGCAGATGAACCAACTGGAAATCTTGATGATTATTCAGCTGAAGTTGTATGGAATTTATTAAAAGGTGCAAATGAACAACTTGGAATTACAATTGTAGTTGTTACACATAGAGTTCCTAAAAACCTAGGAATAAAATTCAGACAGTTATCGTTAGAGGATGGTATGATTTATGAAGTTTCTTAAAAACATATTTGCCTTCTTAATACCTCTTTGTGCAATGCTACTTACATTTACATTATACTTATTAATTGATAATGTAGTAGAAAACTATAAAAAGAAAATTTCAAGAGATTACTCTATTGTTATAGTTACAAATACGCCATTAATTAAAGAGAATATTGATGAACTTGCAGGTATAAAAGTTGAGAGAATTCAAACCTTACCTAAAGAAAAAATCATAAATGACATTAAATCAAACCTATCTACTAGTTCTGTTGAATTATTAAAGAAAAAACTTCCTCATTTTTATCAGATATATTTAGAAGTTTTTCCAACAACTAGTGAGTTAGAAACAATTAAAGAAACTCTACTTCAAAATAAAAATGTTAGAAAAGTAGAAGTGTTCTATAAGAACCACAATCAAACTTATTTACTTTTAGTTTTATTAAGTAGTATTTCATTTATACTATTTTTTATCATTACTATTTTTGCAATTATTATAATCGCAAAACAAATAAAACTATGGTTTCATGAGCACAGTACTAGAATTGCGATATTAAGACTTCATGGAGCTTCTGTTTTATATAGTGCATCTACAGTATTAAATTATGCAATTATTAGTTCATTTTTAGCTTTTCTAATTGTTGGTGCACTTTTATACTATATTTCAAATAACATGGGAATATTATTTCCAATTGAATTACATGAAATTATAAATGTAGAGATTAATTTAAACTATGAGTTAGTTAAACTATTTACATTATCTTTTACTATTTCAATTTTTACAATACTTGGTGTACTATTAAAGTACAAAATCAATGATGAGTAAAATACTATTTATATTATTACTTATTGTTAGTAATATTAGTTTTGCATCAACAAAAGCTATTGATAATAAAATTAAAAACAATAAAAATAACTTAAATAAAAATGTATCAAAAAAGAAACAAACATCTTTAAAAGTAAAATCCCTAGCAAATAAGATTAATATACAAAATAAAAATATAATAAAACTAGAAAAAAATATTAATAAAGTAAATACAGATATTGATGAGCATGAAAAACTTCTTGAAGAATCAAAATCAAAACTTGAACAATTAAGAGAAAAATCTTCAAACTTAATAAAAGAAAAAAAAGGTAACGAAGTACAAATAGTTGATACAATTATTGAAGATTTTTCTACTTCTATTGCACTTAAACTTGCTTCAAAAAATACTTTAGGAGAATTAATTGATAGTGAAATATATACTATTCTTTCAGAAAATTCTAAAGATCAAATACTTAAATTAGATAACAATTATGATTTATTAACAAATAATACGAAAAAAAATAAAAAGAAAATAAAAACTATTTCAACATATATTGAAAAGAGAAAGAAAACAAAAAAAACACTAAATACACTTAAAAACAAACACTCTAAATCTTTAAGTGATTTAGAAAACCAACATAAGTCTTATCAAAAAGAGTTAAAAAAAGTTGTAGAACAACAAGAATCTTTAAAAAAGCTTTTATCTAATTTAAATATTTTAAAAGAAGCAGAATTAAGAAAAGAAAGAATTAGAAGGGCTAAACTTCAAAGATTACTTGCACAAAAAAAGAAGAAAGCAGAAGCAAAAAGAAGAAAAAATTCAAAATCTTCAAAAAAAGTAGCAGAAGAAGTTCAAACAGCAGAAGTAAGAAATCAAAAATATGCTAAAAACTTAAACTTAGATGTTAAAAAAATAGGTTCATCAAATTCAGGAGTTAAAGTAGTAAGATATAGGGGAGCTAAAACTATTGCACCTTTAAAATCTTTTAATGTAGTTAAAAAATTTGGTACATATTATGACCCTATTTATAAAATAAAATTGTTTAATGAATCAATTGTTTTAAAAACAAAAAGACCTAAAGCAAAAGTTGTTTCTGTATTAAATGGAAAAGTTGTATATGCTAAGAAAAATTCAGGAATGCTTGAAAATGTTGTTATTATTCAACATGAAAATGGACTACATACAATCTATTCTCACTTAGATGAAATAGCTCCAACACTAAAGGTTGGGAAATGGATTAAAAAAGGTTATGTTGTTGGTCGTGTTGATAAGAACTTAACTTTCCAAGCAACTAAAAACTCTTCACATATTAATCCAAAAGATTTATTTAGAATTTAATGAATAGATTTAAATATCTTCATATTTATCTTCCTGTCTTTTTTGTTTTATGGATTGGACTTTTTATTGATAGTAAATTAGTAGCTAATCACTTTGTAAATAATCAATATATCACAAATATATTAGTTCTTATTGTTTTTGTTTGGATTTATTTAAAAGTGTCTGTAAAAATAAAAAAACTAATGCTTTATGGATTAATTTTAGCATTTTTAGGAGAAGCATTATTTGCCCTTGTATTAGGAATGTATACATATAGATTAGAAAACCTACCTTTATATGTTCCACTAGGACATAGTATGATTTATGCAGCTGTTTTTTATATAGCAAAAGAACCTATCTTAAAAATAAACAAAGAGTTAAGTATAAATATTCTTTTTGTTTTAATGCTAATTTATTCAACAGCATGGCTTGTTTTTGCAAATGATGTTTTTGGATTTCTTTGTATGTTAGTTATAGTTTATTTATTTAGAAGAAAACCACATACTAAACTATTTTTTCTAATAATGTTTTTTATGATTGTTTATTTAGAACTTATTGGAACATATTATGAAAACTGGTATTGGCCTGAAATTTGGTTTGATAAAATATCTTTTATTCCAAGTGCAAACCCACCAAGTGGAATTAGTGTTTTTTACTTTGGTTTTGATGTTGGTTGTTTACTAATTTATAAACTATTAAATAAGCAAAAATGGAAAAGATTACGTAATTTACAAAAAATAAAAAGAGAAAAAATATGATATTATATATAGATGGAGATGCCTTTCCAAATTTATTAAAACCTATTGTTTTAAGAGCAATTGAAAGATTAGAACTTAAAACTATAGTAATAGCAAATAAAAAAATAAATATAGGAAACTCAAATCATATTACATATATGATAGTTGATGCTGGTGCTGATGAAGCTGATAATAAAATAGTTGAACTTTTAAATATAGACGACTTAGTAATAACAGCAGATATTCCACTAGCAGATAGAGTGATATCTAAAAAAGCGCATGCAATTGATCATAGAGGTGCTATGTACACAGAAGATAATATAAAACAATATCTTGCATATAGAAACTTAATGCAAGAAATAAGAGATAGTGGAGAAATGACAAAAGGCCCAGCTGCTTTTTCTTCAAAAGATTCACAACAATTTGCAAACTCATTAAACAAATTTTTGCAGAATATAAAATAATTTAACATAAGACAAAGGATTTACCATCATTTTAATAGACCAAGCAACAAAAAAACAATTTAACTCATTTTGTAAGAAAAATAATCCAAAAGATTTAGAAACTGCAATTGAATACTTTACTATATTTGGTGGGATGAATATTGATATTGATATTACAATTCCTTTAAAAGATTTAATACAAACAGAAATTTTAGATAAATATAGATATTTAAAAAACCAAATCAATGCAATTACTGGTGGATATAGTGTAGACCAAGCAGTATTAAGTGGTATTGCATTAGGAGATAGAAGAACAAACTCATCTTTTAAAAGAGCCTTTGTAAGCTTTGAAGAGGGAATGAAGTGTGTTGATGGACTTGTTGAGAGAGGTATTATAGAAATAGAATCATCACAACATTTCTTACTAAATCAAAGAGGAGATAGTAAGATATCTAAAAAACTTCTATTTACAACTCCTTTTTTAAGATTCTGGTTTGCCTTTGTTTCACCTATTTATAAGGGTATTAAAGAGGGTAATTATGATGAGTTTTATAAAAATTATGAAAATAGAAAAGCTGAGTTTACAGGTTTTGTATTTGAAGAATTAGCAATGGAATTTTTAAGAGATGCCTATGCAGATGATGAAATTAAAAATATTGGTAAATATTGGGATGATAAAAATAGTATTGATTTAGTTGCTAAAACAAAATCTGGAAAAACAATAGCTGCATCTTGTAAATATGTTAACTCTAAAATCAAAAAAAGTGAATTAAACAACTTAAAAAACACTTGTAAAGAAGTTGGCTTTGAACCTGATATTTGTATATTATTTACAAAAAAAGGCTTTACAAACGAACTTAAGTCATTAAAAGACGAAACACTAAGATTATATACTGCAAAAAGTTTTAAACTACTACTTGATAAATAAATATGAATTTAGTTGGACTTGATTATGTAAATGATAAAGATAAAGAGTTAACTAAACTCTTTATTGAATCAAAAGGTATAAAAAAATATATCTTAGGAATAAATAAACTTGGAAAAAGTGTATTAAAACATCTAGAAGTTGATGGAATAATAGATGACTTTACAAGAGTACAAAAATCAAGAAAAAAAACAGTACTTCAAATAGAAGATGTTCCTAAAGACTCTATTATTTTAACAGTTGCTACAGGAAGTCCACTTGAAGTAAATAATAAACTAGATGAGTTAGGATATACACACTTTAACTATTTAGCCTTTATAAGATACTCAAAATTAGATTTAATTCACCCTCCTTTTATTATGGACTTTAAAGATGATTTTTTAGAAAACAAAAGTAGATACCAAGAGACTTACAATCTTTTAAGCGATGATAAATCAAAAGAAGTTTTTGAAAAAGTAATAAATTTTAAAATGAGTTTTGATTTGAGTTTTATGAAAGGTTTTACAAATAACTTTGATGAACAATATTTTGATAAAGATTTAATTCCAAATATTAAAAATATAACTTTTGTAGATGGTGGTGCATATGTTGGTGATACACTTCCAAATATAATACAAAACTTTCCTGATTATAAAAAGATATATTGTATTGAACCAAATGATTTACATATAAAGATTGCCAAAAGAGACTTTTCAACTCAAAGAGATATAGAATTTATAAACTGTGGTTTAGGAAAAGAAAAAATAGAAATCAATCAAGCCCAAGAAACACAAGATATATGTGCACATGACTATCAAGCAATAAATATAAACACAATTGATAATCTAATAAAAGAAAAAGTAGATTTTATAAAACTTGATATTGAAGGTGCAGAACAAGATGCAATTATCGGTGCAAAAGAAACTATATTAAAGAATCATCCAATTTTAGCTATTTGTATCTATCATAAAGCTCAAGATTGGTATAAAGTGCCCCAGTTAGTACTTAGTGTTAGAAATGACTATAAAGTCTTTATACGCCATTATATGGAAGGCATTTATGAAACTGTTATGTATTTTATTCCAAAGAAGTAGAGATTAAAACCCTTACTTCTAAAGATAAGAAAAACTAGTTTTTAGCAGCAGTAACTATAATCTCAACTAAAGTTTCTACACTTGCCATATTTGTTTCAACACAAGCACGTGCTGGTGGATTTTCTTTTGAAACCCATTCATCCCAAACACTATTAAAACCTGCAAAGTCTCTATAAATATCCTTTACAAATATTTCTACTCTTAAAATATCATGCTTAGTAACTTCAACTTCAGCAAGTCTTTCTTCAGCAATTGCTAAAACTCTAGCAGCTTGACCTTTGATATCAAGTGTTTTATCATCAGATACAATTCCAGCTAAATATACCGTATTATTGTGAACTACTGTTCTACTCATTCTTTCGTTTACTTGTTTTCTAATAACCATTTTATTTCCTTTTATTGTAGCTTTTCTATTTTAGCATTATACTCGTCTAAAATTTCATCCATTTTTAATTGTTCAACTTCTAAAGCTGCAAATTTTTCATCGATTTTACTTTGATTAACTTTTACAGCTTTTGAAAGTTCCATAACTTTTGCATTATCTCCTGCATTTGAAGCTTGTACTAGTTCATGTTGTTCTGTTTCTATTATATCTTCAATTTCCATGATCTCATTTTCATATTTTTCAACTTTTTTCTTTAATGAAGAAGTTAATTTATTTCGCTCTGTAAGTAAAGCTGTTCTTTTCTTTTTATTCTCTTTTTTATTAACTTTAGGTTTAGATTTAACTTTTACTTCACCCTCTTCTTCTTCCCAACCAATCTTTTCTAAGAAGTCATCATATCTTCCATCAAAATAGTCAGCTCCACCTTTTGAGAAGATAATTAGTCTATCACATACACGTCTTAAAAGTTCTTCACTATGTGTTACAACAATACATGAACCAGGGAAGTTTTCAATAGCAGTTGTTAAAGAATCAATTGATTCCATATCAAGGTGATTTGTAGGCTCATCTAGAAATAAGATATTTACATCTTTTGCTAATATTTTTCCAAGCATTACTCTAGATTTTTCACCACCTGAAAGTAATGATACTTTCTTTTTACTATCATCTCCTGAAAACATCATAGAACCAGAAATTGCACGTACACTAGATTCTGCTAGTTTTATATTTCCTGTTTGGATTTCATCCATAACTGAATTTTCTGGATTTAAATGGTCAATATTTGTTTGTCCAAAGTGTCCAAAAGTACTAGTTCCATGATAATCAACTTTTCCACTTAATTGTTTAAGTTCACCTGCAATTACATTTAGTAGAGTTGATTTTCCTTTACCATTTTTTCCAATAATTCCTAAAGTCTCACCTTTTTTAAGTGTAAAAGAAATATCTTTAAAAAGAATATTATCACTTGAGTATCCAAAACCAACATCTTTAACATCTAATAATACTTTTGCAGGAGTTTCTTTAAAGTTAAAATCAAAGTCTAAAGTATTATCATGAACAATTGAGCTTAAATCATCCATTTTATCAAGCTCTTTTTGTTTTGATTGTGCTTGTGCTGCCGTTGAAGCTCTTGCTTTATTTTTAGCAATAAACTCTAATAGTTCTTTTCTTTTTTTATCTTGAGTTGCTTTTTGTTTTTCATGATGTTCATCATTTGATGCTATTTGTGCATAAAATTTATGAGTATTTCCAGGTATTACTTCAAGATTTCGTCTTACTAATCCCATAGTATGTGTAGTAACATGATCCATAAAATCTCTATCATGGGTAATAATTATAACCTCACCCTCGAAACTTTTTAAAAATGCTTTTAACCAACGTAAAGATAGAATATCAAGGTAGTTTGTAGGCTCATCTAGTAATAATAAGTTTGGTTCAGTTACTAATAATTTAGCAAGATTTATTCTAATTTGATAACCCCCTGAAAAAGATAAAGGATCTTTATCTAAATCTTCATCTGTAAAACCTAAACCAAATAAAATCTTTTCAACTTTATAAACATTATACATATCTTCTTCACTCAAAGATAAAGCAGCTTCATCTCTTACAGTTTTTTCAGTGAAAACTAAGTGCTGTTTTAATGCACCAATTTTATAGTTTTTAGGAATACTAATTACTCCCTCATCACTAAATTCTTCTCCTAGAATTAGTTTAAATATTGTAGATTTTCCACTACCATTTCGTCCAACAAGTCCTATTTTATTACCTTTGTTTAATCTAAAGTTTAAATTAGAAAATAGTTCTTTTTGACCATAGGATTTGGATACATTTATAAGTTCTATCATATTACTCTTTTTTATTTATTTATAAATCGGATTATACGCAATAAGGAGTTATAGCCTAATTAAAAAAGCCTATTTTTTTTATATCTTCAATTATCTTTTCAAAATCATTTCCATAAGCAAAGCAAACACCAATTTTACATGCTAAATATTTTTTATCTCTATTTATCTTTTTTAATATAAATGGCAAATCTGGCATAGTTTTATTTTTAAACATATCTTTTCTAGCTTTTAAAACTATATACCCATTTTCATAAGCTATATAACTACGTAATAACCATGATACTGAGCTTGGATTTGAATAGAGTATTGTACTACTTGATTTAATAGATTCTTTAGCAATATTTTGTAAATTTAAATCATCATCTAAAGCTGCAATTTTTAGTATATTATCAATCATATTTGACAAGGAACTTTTATAAGCGCTATCATAAACATCAGCATTTGCTATAAAACTATCATCACTCATTTTCCATCTTTTATCTTTATAAAATTTGACTATTGCTTCTTTATTTAACTTTTTTGCCATATCTAAATATTTTGAATCTAAGGAATAATCATAAGCTTTTAAAAGTGCAGTAATTATAAAAGAATAGTCTTCTAATAAGGCCTTAACTTTTGGTTTTTTATCTATTAGTTTTTGGTGATATAAAGTATTATTTATATATAAATTTTCAAGTAATATATTTAAGTGTTTTAATCCCTTTTTACTATACTCTTTATTGATTTTTCCTGCTTCAAATAATGAAGAGATATATAAACTATTCCAAGATGTCAAAATCTTATAATCAATAAAAGGGTATTTTTTCTTTTCTCTAAATTCTTTTAAATCTTTTTTTATTTGTTGAAGATTAATAGGAATATTTTCCAAGGATTTTTTTGTTAAATAAGGATTGTTATAGTTGTATTCAAAATTTCCCTCTAAAACAATATTAAAGTACTCTAAAATATTTTCAATTTGATTTTCATCATATCCTTTTTGCTCTAGAAATTCATATACTTCATCATAAACAAATACAAAATAAACACCCTCTTCTTTTTTGCCATCAAATAAACTATCAGCATCACTTGCACTATAAAAAAGATTTTGCTTGTTAAACCTTATATCTACAAAAGATATAATTTCATCTAGAATATTTTTATAAAAGATATCATTAGTTATTCTATAGGCTTTTGAATAAACACCTAATAGTTCTGCATTTGTATAAAGCATTTTTTCAAAGTGTGGAATCATCCACATTTTATCTACACTATATCTATAAAAACCTCCCTCTATTTGATCATAAATACCACCATTTGCCATACTTTTTAAGGTTTTTGTAGCTATTTCTAATGCTTTTTTATTTTTTGTTATTGCATAAATATCAAGTAAAGTTTCTATTTTAGAAGCATTAGGAAATTTAGGTCTATTTGAGAAGCCGTGATATTTTTCATCAAAACTATCTTCAACTTGCTTTATATATTTATCAACTATTTGTTTTTCTAAACTTGTGGGTTTAAAACTTTGATTTTCATACTCTTTTAAAACCTCTTCTATTTCTTGTGCAGTTTTTACAACTTTTTCATTTTCATTAATGAAAATATCATTAATGTTTTTTAAAACTTCTCTTATTCCAACACTACCATTTCTAGCATCATAAGGTATATATGTATTTGCAAAAAATGCTTTTTTATTAGGTGTTAATATTACAGTAAGTGGCCAACCACCACTTCTATTATTTATTAGACTATGAACATTTTGATAATATTTATCTATATGAGGCATTTCTTCTCTATCAATTTTTATTGATATATAGTTTTTATTTAAAATATTTGCAACTTCAATATTCTCAAAAGATTCTTCTTCCATAACATGACACCAATGACAAGTGCTATATCCAATAGATAAAAAAATTGCTTTATTTTCTTGTTTTGCTTTTTTAAAAGCTTCTTCATTCCATGCATACCAGTTAACTGGATTATGTGAGTGTTGTTTTAAATAAGGAGAATCTTCATTGATTAATGAGTTTGTATAAGTCTCTTTTGCATTTAAATATAAAAAGAATATAGGAAAAAATAGTAAAAGTATTAAGTTTTTAAATTTCATAACATTATCCTAATATATGATAATTATATATTAGGATAAGTATGTTTAGTATTTGTTAATTACTAGTGTAAATCAGCGTTTAATTTGATTTCTCTAGTTGATCTCATTGCAATAATTTGACCATTTACAGAGTTTTGTCTAAAGTGAACTCCATTTACACCTAAGAAATCCATACCTCTCATAAGAGATTTAATTTCTTTTTCTGGATTAGCTTTAGCAATTGCTTCAACAGCTTTTTCAGATAATGTGATTTTTGTTCCTGGTAAAATAGTTACACCAGCATCTAAAATACAACCATCACCAATAGCAGTACCAGTACAAGAGTTTGCACCTAATAATGTATTTTCACCAATAGAAACAGGAACACCATCAGTTCCAGAAAGAACACCTAAAATAGAAGCTCCACCACCAACATCAGAACCAGCACCAACTACAGCAGATGAAGAAATTCTTCCCTCAACCATTACTGAACCTTCAGTTCCAGCATTAAAGTTAATATATGCAGCACCAGGCATTACAGTAGTACCAGCTGCTAATTGTGCACCCATTCTTACTTTTGAAGTTTCTAAAATTCTTGTGTTATCTGCTAAGATTACATGAGATAATAATCTTGGGAATTTATCTACCATATCAATTGCAGGATATTTTCCTGATAATTTTAATGAAATTTCATTAGCTCTTAACCAGTCTAATTCAAGTGGTTGATTTCCAACCCATGCACAGTTATGAAGTTTTCCAAATACACCATTTAAGTTTAATGATCTTAAAGCTGCTTTTCCAGTTGATAATGCATATAATTTTAAATATGCAGTTTCAGTTGAAGCAACATCTGCATCTTCAAAAATAAATACAACTTTATAATCATCAGCAGTTAATCCTGAATCAATTGGTAAAGATGCAAGTGTTGAAATAACTTGAACATTTTTATGATCTTCACCTTTTGCTTCTGCAATATAAGGAGTAAATGCTTTAACACACTCTTCTAAGAATACATCAGAAATATTACAAACTAATTCAGAACCTGTTGTATCTACATTTTCACCAGCAATTTTAAGTGCATTTAATAAAACAGCTGCACTACCGTTGTTTTCGTTCCAGTTAATAATTGGGAAAGTTGCTTGTAAGATTTTTGAAGAGTCTAATTGACCTCTATCTACTTTTGCAATACCAAATCCAATTGGGTTTCTATACCAGTCTTGTGATTGTACATCTTCTATTAATTGTTTAAATTCTTCTTTAGTGTTAGCCATTAAAAACTCCATAATTTTTTGGGGCATTATACTATAAAGTAAAATAAAGGAAGTTTAAAAGATACAAATATATTTCAATAACAACTCTTAATATTTGTAATCATTTTGTAATTTCCAATATATAAAATGTCATCAATAAAAAAAGGATAAAATATGAAAACACCACTTAGTAAAAATCATCCAATGTCACCAAATGGTCAAGATTCAATTTCTAAAAACAATTCAAATAGTTTATCAATAGAAGAAATTATTGAATCTAGGGTTTCTAGAAGAACGTTAATAAAAGGTAGTTTAGCACTTGTTGCAGGAAGTTTCTTAGGTTTAAATTCAACAGCACATGCTAGTAGTAAAAATAGTATTTCAAATGCAGTAGCAAATGCCCTATTAGATTTCAATCCAGTGCCAAAAAACTTAAATGATGTAGTTACAATACCTGAAGGCTATAGCGTAGATGTATTATATAGATTAGGTGATCCTATAAATAACTTTACTTCTGAGTATAAAAATGATGGAACAGATACAGACTTTAATAATAGAGCTGGAGATCATCATGATGGAATGTTCTATTTTGGAATGAATGATGAAGGAACAGCAAAAGATTTAAATAATTCTAATAGAGGATTATTATGTATGAATCATGAAAATATTACAGAGATATTTTTACATACTGAAAAGGAATGGGATAATTATGATAGAACAAGTAGAACAGCTGCACAAATAGATAAAGAAGTATCAGCTCATGGTGTATCAGTTATTGAAATCAAAAAAGGTAAAAATGGCTTTAATTTAAATAAAAATTCAGTTTTTAATAAAAGAATTACTGCACAAACTCCAATAGATATTAACGGTCCTTTACAAAATCATGATTTAGTAAAAACTAAATACTCAAAAGATGGTTCACAAACAAGAGGAACTTTAAATAACTGTGCTAGTGGATTAACTCCATGGGGAACTTATCTTACATGTGAAGAAAATTGGGCAGGATATTTTAAAAGATCAAATAGTACTTTATTATCTGATAAAAAAGCAGCTAGTACACAAAATAGATATATGGGATCAAAAGAGTCAGATGGCTCTTATGGTTGGGCAAATTCTAAAACTAATAATGATCTTTATGATAGATGGAATATTATTCCTAATGCAAACCAAGCAGTTGAAGATTACAGAAATGCAGCAAATACATTTGGTTGGGTAGTTGAAATTGATCCTTTTAATCCAACAATGACTCCTAGAAAAAGAACAGCACTTGGAAGAATGGGACATGAAGGTGCAATGCCAGGAAATGTAAAAGAAGGAGAACCTTTAGTTTATTATATGGGTGATGATTCAAAAGGTGAATATGTTTATAAATATGTATCAAGATTAAAATGGAATGAAAAAGATAGAAATGGTGGATTAGATATTGGAAATAAATACTTAGATGATGGAAAACTTTTTGTTGCAAAATTTAATGAAGATGGTTCAGGAGAATGGCTAGAATTATCAATGTCAAATGAAGATATTAAATCTTATAAAAAATATTCATTTGATGATTTAGGAGATTTATTAGTAAATACTAGACATGCAGCTGATGCAGTAGGAGCAACTCCAATGGACAGACCAGAATGGGCAGGAATTCATCCAAACACAGGAGATATTTACGTAACATTAACTAATAATTCAAAAAGAGGAAATAGTATGCAATTAGATGCATCAAATCCAAGATATTATTCTGATACAAAAAATAGTTCTTCAAGAGATGGAAATGTTAATGGTCAAATTATGAGAATTCAAGAACTTGAAAATAATGCAAGTGTAAGCTCTTTTAACTGGGATATTTATTTATTTGGTGCACAAGCTGATGCTAATGGAAATATAAATATTTCAAAACTAACAGATGATAATGACTTTTCAAGTCCTGATGGATTATATTTTAGTCAGGCTTCAAAAGGTTTAATGTGGCTACAAACTGATGATAGTGCTTATACAGATGTCTCAAACTGTATGATGCTTGCTGCACTTCCTGGAAAACACAATGATGGAGGAAGTACACAAATCACAAATAAAAGTGTTCCTACAAATAATAATCAAGATGAAACAATAACTACAAAAGTAGGGGCAGAAGCTTCAACTAAAAATCTAAAAAGATTTTTAGTTGGTCCAAAAGAGTGTGAGATTACTGGAATTGCTGAAACTCCTGATGGAAAAACAATCTTTGTAAATATCCAACACCCAGGTGAAAAAACTAAAGATTTAAAGAATGCATCATTATATGGAAGTAATTGGCCAGATAAAGGAACAGCTAGACCTAGGTCTGCTACTGTTGTTATTACAAAAAATGATAATGGAATTGTTGGTTCATAAAATTAAAAACTAAATAAGAATATCTATCTAAATATACTAGATAGATGTTCTGTTTTATTAGTCATAGATTTTTGCTAATAATTCTTCATGAATAATATTTTCTATTTTTAATTCATACCTATTATTTCTTTTATTCCTATTCCCTTTCTCTAGCTTGTTATCATTTCGTTTTAAGTAATCTTTGAAATAGTACATCTTCTAAATTTCTACTTGAATCTACTACTAATAAAATATATACTTTTTTATCATCAAATTTATATATTATTCGCCATCTTTTATATATAATTTCTCTATATTTTAAAATACCTATTTGCTGTAACTCGGGTACAATTCTTTTTCTTTTTGGAAAAGTATATAAACTATTACACTCTTCTTTAATTCCAAAAAATATTTTCTTTGCAATACTTAAACTATCAATTTTAATGTATTCAATAATTGATTCTAAATCAAATTGGGCACTATTTGTCCATATCACTTCAAATTGGTTCATATGATTTTATCCAAATAGTTTATCTTCTAAAGTGTCAAACATTTTTTCTTGTTTTGTGGTATTATTGTTCTCGATATCATTTTCACTTTGAACAATTAATTTTAATAAATTTAAAGAATTCTGTAAGTTTTCATAAGTTTTAATATCTTGAACAACTGCTTTAGCCTCACCATTTTGCGTTATGATTATAGTTCTTTGATTTTCATTTACACTATTTATAATATCAGCTGTTTTTGTTTTTAAATAACTAATTGGTTTTATATCTTGACTCAAATGCATTTTATCCACCTTTAAATTTATGATAATATATTGTATTAAATTTAGTCTTAATTTAGTATTATTTTTAATTATATCCTATGGTGATATACGAATAAATCTATTCTTATTTTAGTTGGTATAATAAATCCTTTTGGATTTTTAATAATATTATATTTTATTTAATTAAAAAGAAGTGTTCTTATTTGAAAAGTGGAAATTCATGACCTGACCCCTATTTTTTTTAAATAATGAAGAGTTACCCCAAGAAGCTAGAGACCATTTTCTAAGTGGAGAGTGGAAAGATACAAAAGAGTTTCATATAAGTGGTGATTTACTTGTAATTTATATGATAACTGATAATACTCTGCAACTTCTTAGAATTGGAACTCATTCTCAACTTTTTAAATAAAATTTTTTACTCAGAACCTTTTTATTCAAAAACACATATTATGGCTTTTTAATTATAATATTTAGGAATAAACAATGTTATTTGCTACTGTACATCCTTATAAATTTTGGTTACTATATCCATATTGGTGGTATTTTCCCTATGAAAAAGAGTATACATTTGAACAAGCAGAAAAGGAATATTTACAATATAGAAGAAAATTAGGGGGATATTTTCCCTTTGAAGAATCAACTAACTTTTTAGAAAGTTTTAAAGCAAAAAAACAAGAAGGTGATAAATTATATTTATATAGAAGTCCTACTCGTAATTGGTTTCGTTTAGCGGGAGTAGAAAAATTTATTTTAGTTAGAGATGGTAAAACTATTGCTTCTTCAAGAATATATGGCAATTAAAATTAACTTTAAATATAATCTATTTTTATTAAATGAGAAACTTTTCAATAATTTATATATTTTTATATCGATTCAAAAATATCATTTTCTTCTTTAATAAAAACTTTTTCACCGATTATTTTTACTTTTAAATAACTATCAAAAATTTTATTATTATTTCCATAAATTACATCTTTTCTATAAATAATAGTAAAGTCATTTTCTGTTTCTTGTTGAATCCCTAAAATTTTACTTTTCATGTTAAAATTTGGGTATTTTTTAAAAAGTCTTTTTTTATCTTTTAGTACATTTTCTTTACTATAATTTTTTGAATTATAATAAGAAATGCTGTTTAAATAAAAAATATTTAATAAATCTGAATTTTTTGTATTGTGTGCTTTGTCAAAATTATTTATAAAGTTATTTAGAGTTTCATTTTTTAATTCGATTCCATTTGAATCATATGATTTCCTATACCAAAAAGCACCACCTTCATCATGGTAACCTTTCAATACAAGATTAATTATTTTCTCTGAATTTATAGTTTGAACACTTGCTAGACTACCGTAACCTATTAAATTCATTTCAAAATTAACCAAATCTAGAATATATATACCACTTGCTGTATCACTCCCAAAATGAATTAATAATTTTTGATTATTTAAAAAAAGATACTCCTCTGTAAAATCAAAAGGTTCAAAAGCAAAATCTTTAAATGAAACTTTTCCATAAGGAGATTCAATTTCTACAAAACTAGGTCTATTATATCCATCATATTCACTTTTAATTAAATAATCTGCTCTATATTCAATAACTTTTGATTTTTTATCAGGAGAATATTTAATTGTATTTTGATTCCATGAATTTATCATTTGATTAAGCATGTTTATCGTGTAAGTATCATTACTATTTGTTTTTCTATAAATTTGTAAAGAATTTTTAATTAAATCAACAGCTGTGTTTTGAGTAGGTATTATTTCTGCATCTATTAGTTTTTTCAATTCATTTGAATAAATAATCATAAATTCATCATAATCATTTTTTTCAAAAATATCTTTAGCTACTTTAATATTTTGTTCTTTGCCTTGTCCAAAATAATATTCTGCACCTAAGATATAATTTTTATAATCTGTTTGTTCATATTGCTGATAAGTTTTTTCCAACTCTATTAAATTAGCTTTTGTCTTAAATGGATTATTTGTATCTGCAAAACTTAATGTTATAAAAAGTACTAATATTGATAATATTTTCATTGGATCTCTTTAATTGTAATTTATTTAATTCTATCACATATATA
>NZ_WFKJ01000023.1 GCF_009208075.1 Poseidonibacter ostreae
ACAATGTACAAGTTATAAATCTTTATTTCATACTTTCATATATCTCTTTTATTGCTTCCATAAAATATGGATGATGATTCGGTGTTTTTGCAACTCGATAATCTTCAAGTCCTAACTCTTCTGCTACTTCTAAGTACTCCATATCTAGTTCATATTCAGTTTCAGAGTTATCAACTGTAAAAGATATTGGATAGAGTATTACTTTTGATTCTATTTCTGCTAATTTATCTTCTAAATAAGGTCTTAACCACTCCATTGGTCCAAGTCTTGATTGATAAGCTACATGTATATTTTTAAACTTAACACCTTGCTCTTCTAACTCTTTTTTAGCACATTCTACATTTGCTAAAATATGCTTTTGGTATAAATCACCTTTATCAACAATTCTTTGTGTTAAACCATGAGCTGAAAAAATCAGCTCAAAATCTTCTGAATTTTCACCCTCTTTTAGTGTTTGTTTAATTCTCTCAACTATTGCTTTATTATAATTCTTATTTTCATAATAACTATCAATTGTTTTTACTTTTTTATCTAGATTATACTTTTTAGCAACTTTCATAAAATCTTCAATTGAAGATTTGGTAGTTGTACTTGAATAATGGGGATACATAGGAATAGCGTAGATTTCATCATAATCTACAAGTTTTTGCATTACTTCACTTGCAAAAGGAGGTGTATATCTCATTTCATGAAATACATCTGCATCAAGTTCTCTATTAAGTCTTCTTACTAATCTTTTAGTATGTCCTACAATAGGAGACATCCCACCTAGTTTATTATAGTTTTCTTGAGACTCTTTTAATCTTTTAAAGATAATTAATTCACCAATCATTGCTCTAATTGGTTGTGGTGCGCCAATAATATATTTATCATTAAACATATTTCTTAAAAAAACTTTTACTTCCTCTACATTATTTGGTCCACCCATATTCATTAAAACAACTGCTCTTTTCAAAACTATATACCTCTTTTGTAAATATTTTTGATACTTTACAATACTCAGATATTTTTCATAGGTATTTTTTGTTAATTAATAAATATTTTAAAATTCATTACCCTCTATACTATTATATGAAAGGGAGGAAACTCTGCCATCTTCAACACTATAAGATATTTCAATTGGCCTACAACAGACCTCACAATCATCAATTAATGTTGTATATTCATAAACTCCAGTATCTACTAAAACGGTTATAGCTTGTAAACAGTATGGACATTGTATATTCATCTCTTCCATATTTAATCCTTATTCATTTATACTTATAATTTCATTTTTAATTAGAAGCATTTTGATTACACTTCCAACTGATCTATACTCTTTTTTTGCATATTTTTCTAATTCTTCTTTTTGACTTGGAGTTAATGCAATTGTTAAAGAAGCATTTGACTGCTCTTTTTTTACACTACTTCCACTTGGACGTCCTGCTTTTTTTTGTTGTAAATCTTTATGTGTAAAAGTCTCTTTATTTTCTATATTTTTCAAGTTTTCAAATTTTGCTCTTGCCATAATATACCTTTTTAAAAATTTCTATAAGTATTCTTCAATTGTTTTAACTAAATCTTTCATTGTAGCACTAATTTTTCTATAAGTATGTTTTCTTAATCCACTTGTATTTGCAAACTCTATAATACTTACTCCTTCATTTTCTACTGTTTGTAATGCTCTTGTATGAGGAATTACAAAATACTCAATATCATCTTGCGTATTCTCTTTAATAAAATTTATAGACTCTTCCACATCTTTATCGTTTAAAACTGCATTTACTACAAATAATATTGGTACATTTTGTTCTTTAACTCTTTTATAACTTTTTAGTGTTGTTCCTAGTGAATTTATTGTTGGATTAAAAGGAATAATAATTAAATCAGCATTTTTTGAAACTTCATCAAGTCTTAAATCATCAAAACCACCAAAATCATAAATAACATCGCCCTCTTTTATATTTGGAACATTTTCATTTAATCCTACTTTATAAACTATGTCCTTACCTAAAGTATCACTTAGCATTCCATATGGATCTAGTTCTACAATAGTTGTATCAAAACTAAGTGCTAACTGTGTTGCAATCATTGATTTACCAACACCACCTTTTTGATTATATATAATTATTTGCATTTAAATACCTTTTAATATAATTGTTTACAATATATTACAATTGTTTATCTTATTTTATATTTAATTTAATTTTTTAAATTTTGATATAATTAATTACCTTGTATTTAATTGTAGTTTTATCATCTATATTATGCTAAAATATTTCTTTTTACAAAGGATATATTATCGCTAATTTTGAACTTAAAACTCCACATCTAGCAAGTGATGGAATAATAAAACTATATGATGAAAAAGATGTTTTTCAAGGCATTGTATTAATTCAAAGACTAAATGAACCAAAAGGCATAGCAATTCCAGGTGGTTTTGTAGATATTGGAGAAAGTGTTGAAAATGCAGTTATAAGAGAAATGAAGGAAGAGGTTACACTTGATGTTAAAATAGAAAAACTTTTAGGTGTCTATTCAAATCCATTAAGAGATAAAAGATTTCATTGTGTCTCTTGCGTTTTTGTATGTAAGGCTTATGGGATTCCAAAAGCTGCAGATGATGCAAAAGATGTTTATATTTATAAACTAGAAGATATACCTTTTGAAAAACTTGTTTTTGACCATGCAGAGATTTTAAGAGATTTTATAAAAGATTTTAATAAATAAAAATAAGTATTTTTTAAGTAGATTATACATAGAATACAACAACTTATAATAAGGATATTAATATTGGAACCACAATATGAAGAAATGATCGTACTTGGAATCGTATTACTTGCAGGTTTTTTAACTTGGAAAATGGTAAAAGATTTCTATATTACAAAACTACATAAGGTTATTGCACATTTAATAGCAGTTACAACAGCTTCTTTTATGCTTTTATCAACATTGTTTTTATTTATGCCTAAAGATTACCAAAGAACATTAGATGGAACAAGTTCAGAAGTAGAACTTAGTTTTATGTCAGTATTAACAGTATTAGTAATGCTTGCAGTTTTATTTGTATTCTTTAAATACTCTCCACAAGGCACAAAAAAGAAGTAGGTTTTATAACCTATTTTCTTTTATAAACTCTCACAAACTTTTTTAATACAAATTCAATTTATTTTTTAATCTTAAAACATTAATGATATTTATTATCAATATTAATTAATATTTAAGCTTCGCGCTGATAACATTACAATAATGATTATCAATACAAGGATTAAATATGTATCAAATAGAGATATCAAATAAAAAAGACTTAGTAAAACCAACTGGTTGCACTTGCTAAGGCAGGGATAAATTATGAGTATATTAATTATAGGTGGAGATAAAATCTCACACATTTCAACCATGTTAGAAAGTCTTGGAGCAAAAACAATAAATCACTGGGATGCTAGAAAAAAATCCTCTGCTCCTAGAAAAAAAGTTCCAATAGATACAGACTGTATTTTAATGCTTACTTCTTTTTTAAATCATAATACTATGCTTAAATATAAAAATGAAGCCAAAAAGAAAAATATCCCTTTTGTATGTGCAAAAAGATCAGTATCTTGTGTATATGAAGAGTATGTAAAAGTTATGGGAATTAAAGACTGTAACGATTGCTACGCTAATTGTAAAGGAAAGTAGGATGAATTACAATGATTTTGTAGGATTTGATGGAAATAAAGAGTTGTTATCAAAAGATTTTGATACTTTTGATTCTGAGTTTAAACTAAGACAATTATTTTTACATCTTAGTAATTTTGTTTTAAATTCTGTATGTACATTTAGTAAATATGAGCAAAAATCTTTAGCAGTTTTACCTTTAAAAATTGCATTTGAATCAAAGATAAAAGTACTATTACCACAATGCAATATAAGAATAAAACCAAAAAATAAAGAGTTTAATATTTGTATAAATTCTACGAATATTATAAACAATTATACTTCTTCAAAAACAAAGAAGTTAATTATTGTAAATAGTAAAAACTTATTACCAGCTGCAAAATTAATATCACACTGTTTTATTAATAATAAAATGCAACTATTAATAGATAAAAATTTACTTTTTCATGAATTTGTTTTAGAAAAATTAAGAAAATTACATAAAGACAAAGAAGTAAAAGATTTAGCTGATTCAATATCAATAAAACAAAAAGATGTTTGCGCATTAAAAATATATACTTCATGGAAAAATATCCAAAGAAAAAATCCAAATATACAAAATGAAGTAGATAATGCAATAAAAGTGATAAACAAAGGTGAATTTAATCAAGTATATTTGATTTATCCAAAAGACAATGATTTTACAAGACATATACCTGTTTTTGTAGATGAATTAAAATATAAAACATATCAAATAAAAGCGATACCTTATTCTTTAAGGTCAATAATTAGAAAAAATATATAGGAGTTAAAATGTCAACAGCATTATTTTATGGAAGTAGTACAGGAAATTCAGAAGAAATCGCAAGTAAAATTGCAAGTGAATTAGGAGATATTGAGGTATTTGATTTAAGCCAAACTGATGTAGCTAAAATAAATGATTATAAAAGAGTTATTTTAGGTGGTTCTACTTGGGGTGAAGGAGAATTAAATGATGATTGGGATGAAGCTTGGGATTCATTTAAAACAATTAACTTAGTTGATAAAACCCTTGCTTTATTTGGTTTAGGAGATCAAGATGGTTACCCAGATGATTTTTGTAATGCCTTAGGAATTATTTATGAACAAGTAAGTACAAGTGGTGCAAAGATTGTTGGATTTACATCAACTGAAGGTTATGAGTTTGATGATTCTAAAGCTGAAATAGATGGAAAATTTGTAGGTTTAGTAATTGATGAAGATAATCAAGATGATTTAACAGATGAAAGAATTAAAAATTGGGTTGAAAATATAAAAGAAGAAATTTTATAAAAGTATTTAAAATATATTAAGAGGAAACTCTTAATATATTATTGACAATCCTCGCATGTTCCATATAATTGCATAGAATGATTTGTAATTTTAAACTTATTTTTCTTTGCAATTCTTTCTTGTCTTTTTTCAATCTCATCATCTAAAAACTCTACTATTTTTCCACATTCAGTACAAATCAAATGATCATGATGTGATTTTGCATTGCTTTCATATTTTTTACCATCACTACCAAAAGTAATTGATGTAATTAAATCTACTTCTTCTAAAAAACTAAGTGCTCTATATACTGTAGCAATACCGATATTTGAATCAGTATGCTTTGTTTTTATTTCATTATAAACTTCTTCTGCACTTAAGTGATCTTCTGCATGAATTAAAATACTAAGTACAATTTCTCTTTGTTCAGTATATTTAAGACCTTTTTGTTTAACAATTTTTTTTAACTCTTCAATCGCTTCTTCACTATTAATCATGTAAATATGCCTCTTATAATTATCTAATTTAAAGTAGTATATCTAAAGTTTTTTAAAATAACAAATAGTAATTATTATCATTTAATATTAATCATCATAATGATAGTTGATATTAATCAAGATATGAGAAGTTAAATTTTGTTATAATAATCATTATTAGTTTTAAAAAGGTAGAAAATGACTCTAGATAAGTTAAATATCGGAGATATTGCAGTTATAAAGGCTGTAAATTGTGAAAGTGAATTAAAAAATAGATTTTATTCATTTGGTATGGTAAAAGGTTCTAAAGTAACAGTTGAAGAGATAACTCTTGCAAGAAGTACAATGGAAGTTAAAATCAAAAATACAAAAGTAGCTATAAGATTTTCAGAAGCTGCGAAAATAGAGATAGAAGATGAACAATAAAACAATAAAAGTTGCATTAGTTGGACAACCTAATGTTGGAAAATCAATGCTTATTAATTCAATCTCAAATGCGAGATTAAAAGTTGGTAACTTTTCAGGAGTTACTGTTGCTAAAGAAGAAGTTTTTTTAACGTATAAAGATTATAAAATTGAAATTACTGATTTACCAGGAGCATATTCACTAAATGAATATACACTTGAAGAAAAAGTTACAAAAGAGTTTTTAGATAATTCGCCATACGATATTATTCTAAATGTTCTAGATTCAACAAATTTAGAAAGAAACTTATATTTAACATCGGAATTATTAGCATTAGACAAAAAAATGATTATTGCTTTAAATATGATAGATGAAGCACAAAAAGAAGATATTCAAATTGATGAAAAACAATTAAGTAAAATTCTTGGAAAACCTTGTTTTAAAACAAGTGCTGCGAAAAATATCGGTATTAATGAAGTTATTGAAGCAATTGTGACAAAATTTGAAGATAAAAAACTTCCTACAAAACTTATCTTCTCAGATGTAATTGAAGAAGAAATAGAAAATATTTCAAAGCTTTTTAAAGAGACTGGTTTTAAAACTCATTGTACATATAGAGAGTTAGCTTTAAAACTTTTAAAAGAAGATAAACAAACTTATAAAGTATTTCATGATGAACCAATTTGGGTTAAATTACAGCCTATTTTAAATAATGCATTTGAGCATTTAAATATCCATTATAATACAAAAAATGTTGAAGATATTTTTAATGATGAAAAGTTTGCTTTTGCAAAAGGTGCTGTTACTGAGACTGTTAAACAAAAAGTTTCAGTGCAAAAAACACTTACAGAAAAAATTGATGGACTTTTAATTCATAAAATATTTGGTATTCCAATTTTCCTATTTTTAATGTGGGGATTATTCCAATTGACTTTCGTTCTTGGAAATATTCCAATGGATATGATTGATAGTTTTTTTGCATCTTTAATTGATTCTACAAAAGAAATATTAGGAGATAATGAATTTGCTTCTATTGTCGCAGATGGAGCAATTGCAGGTGTTGGAGCTGTTATTTTATTTTTACCAAATATTGTAATCTTATTCTTTGGAATTGCCTTACTTGAGACAACTGGGTATATGAGTAGAGTTGCTTTTTTACTTGATGGATTCTTTCATAAATTTGGTTTACATGGGAAATCATTTATTCCTTTAGTTACAGGTTTTGGGTGTTCAGTTCCTGCTTATATGGCAGCAAGAACACTTAAAAATGAAAAAGATAGATTACTTACACTATTTATTATAGGATTTATGTCTTGTGGTGCACGATTACCTATTTATGTTTTATTTACTGGTGCCTTTTTCTCAGCTGAAAACGCAGGAAATGTAATATTTATAATCTATATCTCAGGTGCATTATTAGGTTTAGTTGCTGCAAAAGTATTAAAAATTGTAGTATTTAAAAGTGAAGATGAACCTTTTGTTATGGAAATGCCAAAATATAGAATGCCATCGTTTAAACTAATCAGACATACAGTTTCAAATCAAGCTTATATGTATTTAAAGAAAGCAGGAACATATATTTTAGCGGCATCAATTTTAATCTGGTTTGCATCAAACTATCCAAAATATCCACTTATTGAAGAACAATACTCAGTTAAAATCGAGCAAGCAATGAGTGAAGAAGAGCAAAGTTATCTTAGTGGTAAACTTGCATTATATAACTTAGAAAACTCATACTTAGGAAAAATTGGTAAGTTTTCAGAGCCATTCTTTGCTCCATTAGGCTTTGATTGGAAAATGTCAATTGCACTTGAAACAGGATTAGCAGCAAAAGAGATTGTTGTTTCTACTTTAGGTATTTTATATGGTTTAGGTGAGGATAATGACGAGAACTCTAAAGGTTTACTTGAAAAGATTAAAAACAATATTCCATTTGCATCAGCCATATCATTTATAGTATTTGTAATGATATATTTACCTTGTTTAGCTGCATCAATGGTTTTTGCAAAAGAAGCTGGGGGATGGAAGTATTTAGTTTATTTATTTGTATTTACGACAGCAACTGCCTGGATATTCTCATTTATTGCTTATAATATAACAAGATTAATTGTATAAGAATTTTCTTATACAATTAACTATTTTAATTCAAAATCAGTTGTATACTCTTTATCATTTTCTAAAACTTTAAAAGTCCAAGAGCCTAAAAGTCTACCATTAATATATCTATAATCATAAATTGAAGCATGACCTGCTGGAACTATCATATTTCTACTTCTTGAAACATCACCTTGTGGATCAATCCATTGAACTACAATATCTTGATCACTAGTAGATCGATTTGTTTCAAATTTACAAATAATTGAGTTTTCATCTTGTAAAATCAAGCAATCAACAGATGGATCAATTCTTGTTTCATCTATATTTTCAATAGGGTATTCATCAGCTAATTCTTCATCTTGTGTATTAATATTTTCTGCATTTACAATTGTTAAAATAAATAAAAAAGGAAATAAATATTTAATCATTTATATTCTCACTTTCACTCTCATCTACATCCATATACTTTAATAATAAATGTTTTATAGGAGCATAAAATGTTGTCATTGACACTATAGCTACGATTAATTGAGTTATTTTAAAAAGAGAACTATCTTCATCTAAAATTATAAGAACTCCATAATAACTTAATAACAAAGAAAGTATAGCACAAATAACAATACTTACAATCACAACAATATTATAATTCATATTTTTTCCATATAGTTTCTTCATCTAAATTAGGTCTATTCTCTAATATTTCAAAAGGTGTATAAGATTCTTTATAACCCATAGAAAAATGATCTTTTATCCAATAACCTAAATATATATAAGGAACATTCATCTCTTTTGCAATTTTTATTTGTGCTAAAATTGAAAATTTTCCTAATGATAAGTCTGCATAATCATGATCATAATAACAATAAATTGAAGAGATGGCATTAGGTAGAATATCAACTAAAGCAACACCAACTAATTTATTATCTTTCATATATAAAAACTCTTTTGCATACTCTTCTTTAGATTCTACATAAGATTTTGAATATTCATTTGCATCAATTGGAGAGTAAGGCCAGTCTTTTTTTCTATTCATAAACTCATGATACTTATCATATAACTCTAAATGCTCCATTGTCATAGAAGGAGGTCTAATATAGAGTTTTGTATCTCTATTTTTATTTATAACTCTATTTTCAGATTTTGAAAACTTGTAGTTTGCAACATCAATTCGCATTGAAACACACTTTGTACAAGATCTACATTCTGGTACAAAATGCATTTTCCCAAAACGTCTCCAACCTCGCTCTAACATCTCTTGATAAGAACTAGGAGGACATGAGAACATATATTTATATCTAATATCAGATATTTTATCTTCAAAATAAGAGCAATCTCTTTGCTCTTCTAAAAACTCAATATCTTTGTTTAAAATATGCATAATTATTCGTTTATTTTTTCTTTTATTTCTTTTGCTATTGCAGTGATTTTTGAAATTTTTTCATTGTTTGATAAAGAATCATCTATAATATGCTTAACAAAAGCACTTCCAACAATTACTCCATCAACACCTTTAGATTTTTCTTTACAAGTATTTTCATCAACACCAAAACCAATATATAAAGGTGTTTTAGAATATTTTCTTACATTTTCAATAATTTTTGATAAATCTTCACTTTGTCCACTACCTGTTATTCCAGCATAAGCAACCATATAAATAAATTTCTGACTATCAGTGATAATCTCTTTAATTCGCTCTTGGCTATCAGTTGGTGCTACAAATGAAATATTTGCTTTATTATATTTTTTATATAAAGGTAAAAGATTTTCTGCCATTTCAAAAGGTAAATCAGGAATAATAGTTCCTTTTATTCCAAATTCATCTGCTTTTTGTAAAAACTTTTCAATTCCATATCTATAAAAAGGATTAGTATATCCCATCCACAATGTATCCATATGTGGTGCTGTTTTTGAAGATACTTCAAAAAGATCTTTTAACTTAAAGCCTTTATTTAATGCAATTAAATTAGCTTTTTCAATAACTGGACCATCAGCAACTGGATCAGAGAAAGGAATTCCTAATTCTAAAGTATCAACTCCTGCTTCTTTCATACTTAAGGCTAAATCCACTGTAAAGTTATTATCTGGGTATGAGGCTGTAATATAACCTACAAGTTTTTTATCAATATTTTCACTCATTAAAATATATCCTAATTAATTAATAGCTTGTATATTATCTAAACTCATGTTTAATCTGACTTTATAAAGGTTCTTTATACTGCTATTTATTTATAAAAAAGATTTTTGTGATAAAATATCTCTTAAGTTAAATAATGGGATAAATATAAAATGAGTATTATAAAAAATGATTTTGAAAAAATGAATGTAACAAAAATTAAGAATTCTAAAAACAATAAAAAACTTACAATGATAACAGCTTACGATGCACTTTTTGCAAAACTTTTTGAAGAAGTTGCAGATATGATTTTAGTAGGTGACAGTTTAAATATGAGTTTTGCAGGTATGCCAGATACTCTTTCAGCTACACTTGATCAAATGATTTATCATACAAAAGCTGTATGTAAAGGTGCTCCTAAAGCTTTTGTTATTTTAGATATGCCATTTGGTACATATATAAACGAAAATCAAGCCTTAGAAAATGCAGTAAAAGTTTATCAAGAAACAAATGCTGCTGCTGTTAAAATTGAAGGTGGAGAAGATAGAGCAGATATTATAAAACATCTTACATCTAACTCAGTTGCTGTTATGGGACATATTGGTCTTATGCCACAATATGTAAGAAGTGAGGGTGGATATAAAGTTAGAGGGAAAACACAAGAAGATACAGAACAATTAATTCGTGATGCAATTGCTGTTGAAAAAGCAGGTGCTTTTGCTATTGTTGTTGAAGGTGTTATGAGTGATGCTGCTTTAAAAATTACGGAAGCTGTTAATATACCTATTATTGGAATTGGTGCAGGAAATGTAACAGATGGTCAAGTATTAGTTTGGTCAGATATGTTAGGTTTCTTTGAAGATTTTAAACCAAAATTTGTAAGACACTATTTAAATGGTGCTCAATTAGTAAAAGAGTCTGTAAATCAATATAGAAGTGATGTTCAAGACTCATCATTCCCTTCAAAAGACGAAGAATACTAGAGTATGGAAAGAATAGTAGAAGTTGAATCTGTATCTTTTGAAGAAGATAATAATGAGATAAGTTTAAGACCCTCTTCTTGGGATGATTACATTGGTCAAGAAAAGATAAAAAGAAATTTAAAAGTTTTTATTGAAGCTTCTAAAAAAAGAAATGAAGCTTTAGACCATATATTATTCTATGGACCTCCTGGACTTGGAAAAACAACTATTTCGTATTTAATATCAAATGAAATGAATACAAATATTAAAATTACAGCAGGACCTATGATTGAAAAATCAGGAGATTTAGCTGCAATTTTAACAAACTTAGAAGAAGGTGATATTTTATTTATTGATGAAATACATAGATTATCACCTGCTGTTGAAGAGATACTTTATCCTGCAATGGAAGATTATAGATTAGATATCATAATTGGTTCAGGACCTGCTGCACAAACTGTTAAAATTGATTTACCAAGATTTACACTAATTGGAGCAACAACAAGAGCAGGAATGCTTTCAAATCCTTTACGTGAACGGTTTGGAATGCACTTTAGAATGCAATTTTATAATCATCAAGAATTAGCAAAGATCATACAAATTGCATCAGAAAAACTAAATAAATATTGTCAAGATGATGCAGCAGATGAAATTTCAAGAAGAAGTAGAGGAACTCCAAGGGTTGCATTAAGACTTCTAAGACGTGTAAGAGATTTTGCTGAAGTAGAAAATGAAGAGAGTATAAATTTAGCAAGATGTAAATTTGCACTAGATGAACTAGGAGTAAATGAAAGTGGTTTTGATGAAATGGACATAAACCTTCTTGAACTTCTAGTTTCAAATAAAGGCAAACCTATGGGACTTTCAACTATGGCTGCCGCACTTAGTGAAGATGAGGGTACAATTGAAGATGCAATTGAACCATACTTACTTGCAAATGGTTTTATAGAAAGAACTGCAAGAGGAAGAGTTGCTTCAATAAAAACTTATGAAATGTTTAGACTTTCATATCCAGCAAGCGAAAAATTAGATCAGGAAGGTAGTTTATTTTGAAACCAGTTTACTTTTTAATCTTCATAGCAGCTATTACAATATTTTTTATGGTGGAGCTATTTAGTCCATTTTTAAAAGCAATGTTTGTTGCCCTACTTTTAGCAGTTGCTACAAACTCTTTAACACTGTTTCTAGAGAATAGATTAAAAAGTAGAACTTTATCTTCAGTTATTATGACAGTTACACTTGCAGGAATATTTTTTATTCCAGTAATGTATTGTATTTTTGCCTTTGCTAACTTCTTTAATCATGTAGATAAGCAAGCTTTATTTGGACTTTTTGATAATATTAAATTCTGGGTTGAAAATATTTCAGATGATTTCTTATTTTTAAAAGAACAATTAACTCAAATCTTAGCAAAAATAGATGTAAGAGAAGTTGTTCAAAACATACTATCAGTTGGTGCTTACTTAGGTAAAAACTCTGCTAGATTTATGATTGATATGGTTATGATTTTAATATTTTTCTTTTTCTTTACACTTTATGCAACAGGTTTATCTACGTTTGTAAAAGGATTATTACCAATAAAAAAAGATGATTCCATTACTCTTTTTTATGAATCATCAAATGTAATGACAGTAGTTTTATACTCTATATTAATTACAGCGATTTTTCAAGGCTTTTTATTTGGATTCTTTCTAACATTTTATAGATATGATGGATTATTACTTGGTGTTTTATATGGTTTTGCATCATTAATTCCTGTTATTGGAGGAATTATTATGTGGTTACCTGTAGTAATTTATGAAGCAATGACAGGTTCAATTACTAATGCTATTGTAATAGCAGTTTATTCAATACTAATGATTTCAGTTTTTGCTGATACTTTTGCTAAACCAATTATCATAAAATATATAAATCAAAAAGTTGTAAAAACTCCTACAAAGGTAAATGAGATTTTAATATTCTTTTCAATTGTAGCTGGACTTTCAACATTTGGATTTTGGGGGATGATTATTGGACCTGCGATGGTGACATTTTTCATATCAATTATGCATTTATTAAAAAAATATACTGAAGATAATAAAGAAAATTTATCTTACTATAAAAAGGATGAATCCTAAAAAGATTCATCCAAAGAGTAATAAAAGTTTTAGTAATTAAACTATTTTATTCTTCTCCACTTTCTCTTTCACCTTGGAACGTTGAAATTCCATAATCTAAGTTTGCAACAGATTTATATCCTAAGTCAAGCATAATTCTTTGACAATAAGCAGATCTACTACCACTTAAACAGTAAACAATAACAGGTGTATCTTTTTGGTCATCAACTCTCTCAAGTGCTTGGTAAAATGATGTTGTAGGAACTAAATAATCTGTTCCTTTAATTCTTGTACCTACCCATTCCATCCACTCTCTTGTATCAATAAGATTGAACTTTACAAAACCTAAGTCTCGTGCTTCTAATAATGATTCTAGTTCTTGAGAATTTACTTCTTGTTTTAATAATAACTGCTCACACTCTTCTTTAGTAATTCCTCTTGAATGAGTTGCGATTGCATCATGTAAATCTTCTTCTTTTGCACTTTTATCTGCAAATTCAGGTGTACAGAAAATTCCACAGTGACAATTTCCAGTTTCTGGAATCTCTTTTTCAAGAGCTGGTTTACATGGACATAACCTATTATCAGCTGCTTTTTGTTCCTCTTTAATCTCACCAATAACCATAAAACATGGACAATACCTTTTTCCATATATCATTTTATTTCTAGCAAGTCCCATTTGAATTGATTCATTTACTTCATCATTTGGATTATATGCAAAGTTAAAATTTTTAACAACTTTATCTGTAAATTGTTTTGTTAATTCAAATTCAGTTTGAAACTCTTCACTATTTGTATCTATTTTTTTTATCATTTTAAATATCCTATAAATTTTTGAATATGTATATTAGTATAATCTTCATTAGTTTTTATATATTATGATTTTTTAAAAGTTCTAATATATAAATTTTCAACTTTAGTTCTAGCCCAAGGAGTCTTTCGTAAAAACTTCAAAGATGACTTTATAGATGGGTTATTATAAAAACAGTTTATCTTTATTCTTTTATCTAACTCTTCCCATCCAAACTCATCAACTAATTCATTTAGAATCATTTCTAGTTTTATTCCATGTAAGGGATTATTTTCATTATTACCAGCCATAATTTTCCTTTATTATTTAGAATTCTTTTAAATTCTCAGATGATTTTTTCACACTTAAAATAAACTCATTTCTATCTATTGTTTTTGCACCCAAAGATAATAAATGTGGAGTTGGTATTTGACAATCTATAAAAGAAAAACCTTTTTCTTTTAATCTTTGTACTAAAAAATATAATGCAACTTTTGAAGCATCAGTTTTTTTAGCAAACATAGATTCCCCACAAAAAATATTTCCTATATTAATACCATATCCACCACCAACTAATTCACCATTGAAATAAGCTTCAAAAGAGTGTGCAAAGCCCATTTCATGTAGTTTAGTATATGCCTCAATTAATTCATCTTGAATCCATGTACCTTTTTGATTCTCTCTATTTATATTTTTACACTCTTTCATAACTTGAGTAAAATTTGTATCAAACTTAATTTCAAATATGTTTTTATCTATAACTTTCCTAAGACTTTTTGATATTTTAAAATCTTCAAAATCTAATATACATCTAGGATTTGGACTCCACCACAAAATTGGATCAGATTCGTTATACCATGGGAATATTCCATTTAAATATGCAGTCATAATACGAGAAGGATTTAAATCACCACCATAAGCTAAAAGGCCTTTATCATCAGCATAAATTGGGTTTGGAAAAATATATGAGTTTTTATCTAAAGGGTAGATATTCAAATATAAACCTTATTTTTATAAAGATTATATCTAAAAAGAAGTTTATATAAAGAAGGAGTTCCTTCTTTATATATTATAAGTTAGAAATAAATTCTGCTAATGCATCAATTTCAGCATCTGATTTAGTCGCAACTTGACCTTTCATAACACCTTTCATTACTCCACCATAAGAGCCATCCTTATAACCATTTAAAGCTTCAATAACTTTTGCTTTATCCCAACCTTGAATAACTTGTGATTTTCCTAATGCAGGTTTTTCACCATTTTGACCATGACAACCAGCACACGCACCAAATAATGCTTGTGCATTAATTGAAGGTGCTGCAGCTGCTACTTTTGCAACTGCTTCAGTTTTAACTGCTTCTGCTTTTTCACTTGTTGCTTCTTTTGTAGCAGTAACTGCTGCAACTGTATCTGTAACTTTTGCACTAGCACTTTCTGTAGCATCTGATACTGCCATTTTTGCTTTTTCAACTGTTTGTGAAACAGCTGCTGTTGTAGTTTCTTTTGCTTTTTCAACTGTTGAAGTAACTACTTCTTTTGCTGAGTCTTTTACTTCAACAGCTTTAGCTGTAACTGCAGCAACTGATGCATTTGCAATTTCTTTTGAATCCATAGATCCTGTTGCAATTGCTGTTTTTGCAGTTTCAACTACATTTGCAGTAGTTTCTTTAACTGCTGCAGTTGTATTTTCAACAACTTTTGTAGCTGCTTCATTTACAGTAGTTTTTAATTCAGTTGCTGCTTTCATTACAGTCTCTTTAACTTCTGCTGTAGCTTCTTTTACAACAGTAGTTGTATCTTCAGTAACTTTTACTACTTCAGTTTTTACAGGTTCAACTGCTTTAGCTACTTCAGTTGTAACTTTTTTATCTTCACCACATCCTGTTAATAGTAAAACTGCAACTGCAGAACTTATTAAAATCTTTGTCATTTGTTTTGATCCTTTTATAAAATAATTTCGAATTTTACTTTCTTTATCTTAAGAAAGTAATTAAACTTTAATTATCTTAATTTACAATTGTATATAAATCGTGTTATTAAACGATATATTCAAATATAAATTCTTCTTTAAAGTCGATATTTACAAGTCCACCTTTTTTAAGTTTTCCAAATAAAATTTCATCTGTTAATACATTTTTAATTTTATCAGAAATCACTCTATTAAGTGGTCGTGCCCCCATTGTTTTATCATAACCAATACTTGCAAGCTCTTTTTTAGCTCTTACTGTTATTTTAATTTTAATATTTTTATCACTTAATTGCTCTTCTAAATCACTAATAAATTTAGCAACAACTTTTGTTACAACGTCAATTGATAAACTTTCAAAAGAAACAACACTATCAAGTCTATTTCTAAACTCTGGTGCAAAGAATTTTGCTATTGCTTTATTTTCATTTAGATTATCATCTTTTGCAAATCCCATAACATTTGCTTCAGTAGCTCCTAAATTTGATGTCATTACAAGTATTACATTTTGGAAATCAGCTTTATTTCCTGCATTATCAGTTAACTCTGCATTATCCATAACTTGTAATAAAACTGACATTAAATCAGGATGTGCTTTTTCAATTTCATCAAGTAAAAGTACTGTATGAGGATGCTTTCTAATGGCTTCAGTTAATAATCCACCTTGTTCAAATCCAACATATCCAGCAGGTGCTCCAATAAGTCTTGAAATTGTATGAGCCTCCATATATTCACTCATATCAAATCTTTCAAAATGAACACCTAATTGTAAAGATAACTCTTTTGCAACTTCTGTTTTACCAACACCAGTAGGTCCTGTAAATAAGAAACTTCCTATTGGCTTTTTATCTAAACCAAGTCCTGCTTTATTTCTCTTAATAGACTGTACAATAGTTGTAATTGCATCATCTTGTCCATAAACTCTTTTTTGCATATTTTTTTCTAAAGATTTTAATAAAGATAAATCAGATTTAGTTGCACTTTTAGCTGGAATATGAGCCATTTTTGCAACTGTATTTTCAATATCTTCTTGAGAAACTGTTATATTTTTCTTAGATTTTGTTTTTAAAGTTGCAACTAAAGAGATTTTCTTTGAAGCTCCAACCTCATCAATTACATCAATTGCACAATCAGGTAAAAATCTATCAGTAATATACTTTTTACTTAATTCAACTGCACTTCTAATTGCTGTTTTTGAATACTTAATACCATGGAATTCTTCATATTTTGATTTTAATCCATCTAAGATTAAGATTGAATCCTCAATTGATGGTTCTTCTACATCTACTTTAGCAAATCTTCTAGAAAGTGCTTTATCTTTTGAAAAGTCATTTCTATACTCAGCAAAGGTTGTAGCACCAATACATCTTAATTTTCCATTTGAAAGCATTGGTTTTAAAATATTTGAAGCATCCATTGCAGAACCACCTACACTTCCAGCTCCAACTATTGTATGAATCTCATCAATAAATAAAATTGCATTAGGAACTTTTACAACTTCTTGAAGTAAAGATTTTAATTTTTTTTCAAAATCTCCTCTATATTTAGTTCCTGCAATCATAGAACCCATATCTAAAGAGAATACTTTTGCATCATGTAAAAATTCAGGTACTTGCTCTTGTGCAATTTGTAAAGCAAGTCCCTCAGCAATAGCAGTTTTACCAACACCTGGTTCACCTACTAATATTGGATTATTTTTCTTTCTTCTACTTAAAATTTCAATTACTCTTGAAATCTCTTTTTCTCTTCCAATAACTGGGTCTATCTCACCTTTTTGTGCAACAGATACTAATTCTGTAGAGTTTTTATCTAATACTTTATTACTCTTATCTTCTACTTCTTCAACTACTTCATCTTCTTCTTTATGTGAAATCTCTTCTAATATATCAATTCTTTCAATACCTAAAGTTTTTAAAAGATAAAGAGCATAAGACTTCTCATCTTTTAAAATTGCTACAAACATATCTTCAACTGTTGCATTTCCTCTTCCACTTGTTTGAGTATGTGCTACCATATACTCAATTGTAGAAGTTAGTGAAATAGTTTCTAAAGGTTCATCTTCAATATCTTCTGGTAATTTTGGTGTATTCTCATCAATATATTTTTTTGTATCATCAAATAGTTTATTTGAATCTACCCCTAAATCTATAAATAAATTTTCTATAGATTCATCATGTAATAACATTAAAAAAATATGTTCTAATGTTAAATACTCATGTTTACTACTTTTTGCATAACCCACAGCTTGTGAGAAAATACTTCTTAATTCTTTACTTATCATTTTATTCTTCTTCCATTACAGCTTTTAAAGGAAAACCCTTTTCACGAGCTAGAGTTTTAACTTGTCCAACTTTAGTTGCTGCTATTTCGTGTGTATAAACACCACATACTTCTCTTCCATTATTATGTATGTTTAACATAATATTTGCTGATTCATCTACACTTTTTCTAAATACCTTAACTAATACATCAATAACAAAATCCATTGTTGAATAATCGTCATTTAATAAAAAAACTTTATATTTTTTTGGCTCTTGTAAATCTAAATCATCATCTAATTCTATTTCAATCTCATTACTCACTTAAAACCTTTTTTATGATAAAATATCATTCTAATTTTTAATATAGAAAATATTATACCAAAAAAGAAATTATATGAATAAAGAGATAAACTACTACAAAAATAAATCAATTTTTATTAGTGCTACAAATACCGATGTTGGAAAAACTTATGCTTGTGAAAAATTTTTAAGATATTTTGCAAGTAAAGGCTTTAAGGTAGGATATTTTAAGCCTTGTGAAACTGGTGTTGTAAATGAACCTATTGATGGTTCTAAAATGTTAAAATTAACAAAAGAGCTAAATCCACAATTTAATGTATCTATAGAAGATGTCGTTCCTTATCAATTTAAACTTCCTGCTGCTCCTTATGTTGCAAAAGAAAAAACTACAATCTCTTTAGATTTTTTAAAAAAGAAAAAAGAGTATTTATCTTCTTTATGTGATATTTTAATAATTGAAGGAGCAGGAGGACTTCTTGTACCTTTAGAAGAGGACTTATTTATTATAGATTTAATAAAAGAGTTTGAAAGTGAATGTATTTTAATTACCCCATCAAAACTAGGATGCATAAATGACACCCTACTTTCAATAGAAGCTTTAAAAAATAGAGATATAGATTTTGAGTTTTATATTAATCTATATAAAGATAAAAATGATTTTGAAAAAGTATCAAAACCATTTTTACAAAAGTATTTTAAAAAGCTTTCATTTTTACAGGAAATATAGTTAATTTTAAATTCTTTAAATTTTACTAAATTTAGAGAATTTAGCTAAATTTACAAAAGAATTTGCAAATTTACAAATTTTTATTATTTTTTATCCTTAATTTTACATGGCTTTTCATATCATTTTAACTATATTTACCCTCTCATTTAAGTTTACTTTCCCCAATTAAAGGTATTTACTAGAGTTTTTTGAATTTAAACTTAAGTTAAAACACTATTTTTTTTTACATAAAAACAATTCATTTTAAATAATGTATAACTTTCACATCAGTTTTATTCTATATACTTATAGAGTTACAAACAGTGATTAAAAAAGCACAAAATCAACAAAAAGAAAGGTAGATAAAAAATGACTTCTGCAATAGATTTATCTAAATTAACAGCAAACGATGATTTAACACCGGTTCTTGGTGGATACTGGCCTGGTATTCAAATTTATTACCCACCAATTAAATTCAATCCACTTGATGGTACATACGAAAGTATGGAGCAAGCTAAATTAAGATTACAAAAACATGCTTATAAAACAAAAGCACATACTGTATTATTTGATTTAGAAGATGGTTGTAGACAAAAAGCTATGTCAAGAGAGTTATTAATTCAAGAACTTCCAAAGTTTCCTGAAAGAAATTTCCAAATAGCTGTGAGAATAAATCCATTTAGAACAGATGAGTATGAAGAAGATTTAAAAATGTTAAAACAAATTCACCAATATGTGGATTCTATTGTTTTAGCAAAAGCTGGAGAAGTTTATGGTTCTGCTGAGATTAGAGATTTATCTTCTTGGTTAGTTTCAATTGGAAGTAATTTAACTATTCAACCAATTATTGAGCATCCAAAGTCTCTTCAAATTGCTGATAGATTAATGGAACATTCAACTGTTAAACATGTTGTATTTGGTATCCATGATTTCTCTAAAGCAATGGCTTATAAAATCACACCACAAGGTTGGATTGATGAGTTAGAAACATTCTTTAACATTCTTACTATGGAAGCAAGAGTTAAAGGTAAAGGTGTTATTGGTGGAGTTGAAGTTTTATTAACACCACACTCATTACCAGATCACTGTGTTGAAAAGAAAGATATTAGAAGATGGTTAGATCTTCATGGTGATGAAGCATCAAGACATGTTTATGCTCATGCACAAAGAGAATATGCAATGGGATTAACTGGTAAACAAGTTATTACTCCAAATCATATTAATGTATGTAAGGTTGCATTTACACCATCTCCTAAAGAGATCGCAAAAGATGTAGAAATCTTAAAAGAAGCTATTAAAGCTGATGCATTATTATCTGGTGCTATTAGATATAAAGGTGAAATGTTAGATCCACCAATGTTTGGTAAATCTTTACAAAATATTTTAAGAGCTTATGCACTTAGAAGTTTAGAAAAAGAAGATGAAATTTTTGCATTATCAGTTCTTAATAAAATGCCAATACATACATTTAAAGAAAACTGGCCTTACGGTCAAATTTAATAAGGAGTTATAACAATGAGTTCAAATATAACAATTGAAGTACCAGAATACTTAAACATTGGTGTTGCTTGTACATCTAAACATGTAGGAACAGCTAAAGAAAACAGCACTGCTATGATTATTGAAGATGATAATTTAGGTACTGATGAAATTTCTTATAAAGAATTAGCAGAGAAATCTGATCAAATTTGTAACTTCTTAACTGGTTTAGGATTTGAAGCAAGAGATAGAGTTTTAGTATGTTTAAAAAACTCACTTGCTTACCCTATTTCATTTTTTGGAGCGATTAAAGCTGGAATTATTGCAGTACCTACTTCAACTTTATTATCAGGTTCTGAAGTTAAATACTTAGCAGAAGATTCACAAGCAAGTGCAATTGTATTATCAGCTTCTATGTATGATAACTTAGTACCATATTTAGAAAACCTTGATAATTTAAAAACAATTATTGTTGCTGGAATTGATTCAACGGAAGGGTTAAATATTCCAAAAGGAATGAAAGTTTACTCATTTAGTGAAATTTTAGAAACAACAGATAAAACACCAAATCATTATAAATCAAAATCAGGTGAACCTGCATATTTAGTATATACTTCAGGGACTACTGGTTATCCAAAAGGTGTATTACATTCACATAGATCATTAGTAGGAAGAACTCCTGCAACTGAGTATTGGTTTGATTTTAAAGAGAATGATAGAATCATGCACTCTGGTAAATTTAACTGGACTTATGTATTAGGTTCTGCATTAATGGACCCATTATTTAATGGTCATACTGTTATTGCTTACGAAGGTGGTAATGATGCTGGAACATGGATTGAATTAATTAAAAAACATAAATGTACTATCTTTATAGGCGTTCCAACTATTTATAGACAAATTATTCAAAAAACTGAATTTACAGCTGCTGATTGTCCATCATTAAGATATTGTATGTCTGCTGGTGAGCACTTATCTGATGAAATGATTGGATTATGGAGAGATAGATTTAAGCAAGATATTTTTGAAGCAATTGGAATGAGTGAGTGTTCTTACTATATTTCACATTCAAAAAATAATCCAATTAGACCTGGAAGTGCAGGTTTTGTTCAACCAGGACATACTGTAAAATTACTTGACCCTGATACTTTAGAAGAAGTAGCAGATGGTGAAGAAGGTATGATTTCTATTGGTGAAGATGATCCAGGTTTATTCTTAGAGTACTGGCAATTAGAAGAAGAGACTAGAAAAGCTAAGCATAATGGTTACTTCTTTACAGGTGATTACGCTAAAAGAGATGAAGATGGTTATATCTGGTTCATTGGTAGAAAAGATGATATTATTAATACATTCGGATTTAGAGTATCTCCACACGAAATTGAAAGAGTTGTAAAAACTCATGATCTAGTTGCAGATTGTGTTGCTTTTGGTTTAGAAATTGGAAAAGATAAGGTAATTGTTGCAATTGCTGTAATTGGACATGAAGAATTAAGCGCTGAACAAGAAGCTGAGGTATTAGCATTTTCTCAAGCAAATCTAGCTAAATATAAAGCACCTAAAACTATTTTTGGAATGAGCGATTATCCAAGAACTAAAAATGGTAAAGTTTTAAGAAAACAATTAGTTAAAAACTTACATGATATTTACCATTCAAAAGAGACTGGTGAAGAGATTAAAGAGTACAAAGCTAGAAGATCTATGTTATTTGTACCATCTTATAATAGACACAATGTTGAAAAAGCAAAAACTGTTTTAGCAGATTCTGTTATCTTTGATTTAGAAGCTATTCTTTCTGAGCAAAGAGATGTTGCTAGAAATACAATTAGAGATGTTTATAAAGAGAGTGGTTCAAAATTTGGTGATTCAGAAAGAATTCTAAGAATTAATAACTTAGGAAGCGAAGATATTGCAAAAGATTTAGAACTAGCAGGTGAGATTGAAATCGATGGTTTATTATTCTCAAAGATTGAAACTGGAGCTCAAGTACTTGAAGCAGTTAAATTAATTGAAGAAGTAAATCCTGAATTATCTTTAATGATTATGATTGAAACACCATTATCAGTTCTAAATATTCAAGAAATTTGTTCAGCAAGTCCAAAAGTTGAAGTTATTGTTGTAGGTTCTAATAAACTTGCAAATAGACTTCAAATTGATATTAAAAAAGGTTCAAAAGCAATGTTTAATTACCTTTCGCAAATTGCACTTGCTGCAAAAGCGTATGGTCAAACAGTTATTGATGGTCCTCACTTTGATATCCATGATGAGTTTGCTTGTGAAGATTCAACTAAAGATGCATTTAACTTAGGATTTGATGGTAAGTCATTAGTTCACCCAATTCAAATTGAATATATTAATGATATCTTTACTCCTAAACAAGTTGAAGTTGAAGATTATGAAGTTATGATTAACAAATATGAAGCTGCTAAAAAAGATGGTAAGGAAGTAATTTATCATAATGATAGATTAGTTGATGGTTCAAGAATTAAATGGGCTAAGAAAATGATTACATTATATGAAACATATAAATCATTAGGTCAAAACCTATTTAATAAATAAGGAGATTATATTGTCTAAAATTAACGTTGGAAACTTTTTCGAAGATTTTTCAATTGGTCAAAAAATAGTACACCCACTACCTAGAACAATTAGTGAAGGTGATGTATCTTTATACATCGCTTTCACTGGTTCTAGATTTGCACTAAACTCATCTGATTTAGTTGCAAAAGAAATGGGATATGAAAAAAGACCAGTTGATGATACATTAATGTTCCACTTAACATTTGGTAAATCTGTTCAAGATGTATCTTTAAATGCAATTGCTAACTTAGGTTATGCAGAGATTTCATTCCCTAATCCAACATATGTTGGAGATACGGTATCTATGACATCTACTGTAATTGGATTAAAAGAAAATTCAAATGGTAAAAGTGGAGTTGTTTATGTTCACTCTATTGGATATAACCAGAATAATGAAGAAGTATTAAACTTCAAAAGATGGGTTATGGTTCATAAAAAAGATAAAGGAACTTCTACAGGTATTAATGAAGTTCCAACTTTTGAAAAAACTACACCTATTGCTGATGTGATTAACCTTCCAGAAATCAAGTGTGTAAATACTGATTCAACTGGTGGAAAATACTTCTTTGAAGATTATGAAGCTGGTGAGAGATTAAATCATCCAGAAGGTATTACAGTTGATAATAGTGATCATACACTTGCAACTAAGTTATACCAAAACAATGCAAAAGTACACTTCAATGACCATATGATGAAAAGCTCACCTATGGGTCAAAGACTTATGTATGGTGGTATTGTTATTTCAATGGCAAGAGCATTATCATTTAATGGTTTTCAAAATGCACAATGGATCTATGCAATAAATAGTGGAGCACATGCAAACCCTACTTATGCAGGTGATACAATTTATGCATATACTGAAGTTATTGAAACTATTGACCATAAAAGAGAAGATATTGGATTATTAAGATTAAGAACAGTTGCTGTTACTAATCAAAAATCTGATGAAATATCTAATCCTAAAGGTGAAGATGGAAAGTACTTAAAGAATGTAGTACTTGATTTAGATTACACTGTTGTTATTCCTAAAAGAAAAACAGCTAAATAAACAAAGAATAAAAAAATTAAATTTAATAAAAGGAAAATATTATGACACACCCTAACGAAGCCCTATTTGGTTCTGGAGACAACTTACCAATTATCCCATCTTGTGAGCACTTTGCAGGTAGCGAAAAGCTAATCCTAAAAGGTTTTTCTATGCAAGAAAAATTAGGACCTGTATTTGATATTACTTGTGATTGTGAAGATGGAGCTGAAACTGGTAAAGAAGTTGAGCATGCTGAAATGATTGTAAGAGTTGTTAACTCTGATGCTAATAAATATGCAATGGCAGGAACAAGAATCCATGATTTTGATCATCCAGATTGGAGACAAGATATTGATATTTTAGTACCAGGTGCTGGTGAAAAATTAGCATATATTACTATTCCTAAATCAACTTCTTATGAAGATGCTAAAACTCAAGTTGAATATATTCAAGAAGCAGCTAAAAAAGCTGGAATTTCAAGAGAAATTCCAATTCACGTTTTAATTGAAACACATGGTGCTTTAATGGATGTTGAAAAAACTGCAACTTTACCATGGGTACAAGTTCTTGACTTTGGTTTAATGGACTTTGTTTCTGGTTACCAAGGAGCAATTCCAGCTTCAAACATGAGATCTCCAGGTCAATTTGATCACAGATTAATTGGTGCTGCTAAAGCAAAAGTTGTTCAAGCTGCTTTACAAAACCATATTATTCCGTGTCACAATGTTACACTTGATTTAAAAAACCCATACCAAACTTATAAAGATGCTGAAAAAGCAAGAAATGAGTTCGGATTCTTAAGAATGTGGTCAATTTATCCAACACAAGTGCAAGCTATTGTTGATGCAATGAAACCAGACTTTACAGAATTAGAAGCTGCGCAAAATATTTTAATTGCTGCACAAGATGCTGAGTGGGGACCAATCCAGTATGATGGTGAGTTACACGATAGAGCAACTTACAGATATTTCTGGGAATTAGTTCAAAGAGCAAACTTCTCTGGAACAAAATTACAAGATAGAGTTCAAGACAGATTCTTCTCTTAATCTTTTAAACAAAAGGCTTTGCCTTTTGTTTTTTCTATTTTACAAATAAGGTTTTATATGTATCAAAATGAAAACAATTTTAATCTTATTTTTAAGCATCTACAAAAACTTCCAAAAAACAAAAAAAGACATCTTATCTCAATAGTAGGAACTCCTGGTTCTGGTAAATCAACATTTTCAAATGAACTTTTAAAATACCTTGCTAAAAAAGATTATAAATGTGAAGTTATAGCTATGGATGGATTTCACTTAGATAATAGAATCCTTGAGTCTAAGAATTTACTTTCAAGAAAAGGTTCTTATGAAACTTTTGATATTAATGGTTTTTTATCTTTAATTAAACGCTTACAAAAAGAAGGAAACATTCTAGCTCCTTTATTTAATAGAGAACAAGATATTTCAATTGCAGCAGCTGTAGAGATTAAAAATGATCTTGATTTTATAATTATTGAAGGTAATTATTTACTTTTAAATAGACCTACTTGGTGTAAATTAAAAGAGTATTGGGATTTAAGTATTATGCTTGATGTAGATATAAAAGAGATAGAAAAAAGACTTTTAAAGCGTTGGCTTTATTATGGTTATACAAAAGATGAAGCTTTAAAGAAAATAAAAAGCAATGATATATTAAATTCTAAAGAGATAATAGAAAATTCTTTAAAAGCAGATATTGTAATAAAAAACTAAAAATATAACAAAACTAAACATAAGATATTAAAAACATAAAATATTCTATCAAAGAAAGAGCACTTTCATGAGTGCATTGGTATAATATTAAAATTTCTAAGCAAAAAGGGAAACAAATGAGCGTAATAAAAGAACAAGATATAATAGATAGTATTGCTGACGCATGTCAATATATTTCATATTTTCACCCAGAAGATTTCGTAAAATCAATAGTGGAAGCTTATGAAAATGAACAATCTGAAGCTGCAAAAAATGCATTAGGACAAATTTTAATTAACTCAAAAATGTGTGCTTTAGGACATAGACCATTATGTCAAGATACAGGAAGTGTTAATATTTTTGTAAGAGTTGGTTTAAAAGCTGATTTAGAAATTACAAGAGAATTAGTAGATGTATTAAACGCTGGAGTTGCTAAAGGTTATACTAATCCAGATAATACATTAAGATACTCAGTTGTTTCTGATCCTGCAGGTGCAAGAACAAATACTAAAGATAATACTCCAGCTGTTATTCATGTAACTGTTGATAATTCTGATGAAATAGATATTACGGTTGCTGCTAAAGGTGGTGGGAGTGAAAACAAATCTAAATTTGCAGTATTAAATCCATCAGATTCAGTTTATGACTGGGTTATGGCAAATGTAAGAGAAATGGGTGCTGGTTGGTGTCCTCCTGGAATTTTAGGTATTGGTATTGGTGGAAACCCTGAAAAAGCAATGCTTCTTGCAAAAGAATCTTTAATGGGTCATGTTGATATTCATGAACTACAAGCAAGAGGTCCTCAAAATGCATTAGAAGAATTAAGATTAAGACTTTACACAGATATTAATAAAATTGGTATTGGAGCACAAGGACTTGGTGGTTTAACTACTGTTGTTGATGTTAAGATTTTAGATTACCCATGTCATGCTGCATCTTTACCTGTTGCTATGATTCCTAACTGTGCAGCTACAAGGCATATTCACTTTAAATTAAAAGGTGGTGAGGGAGCTGCTACATTTGCTAAGCCAGATTTAGATATTTGGCCAGATATTGAATTACCATTAGATTCTATTAAAAAAGTAAATATCGAAGATTTAACAAAAGAGAACTTATCTCAATTTAAATCAGGTGATACTTTATTATTAACTGGGAAAATTTTAACAGCACGTGATGCTGCTCATAAGAAAATTGTTGAGTACAAAAATGCTGGTAAGCCACTTCCAAATGGTGTAGATTTAAAAGATAGATTTATTTACTACGTTGGACCAGTTGATCCTGTTAGAGATGAAAAAGTAGGACCTGCGGGACCAACTACATCAACTAGAATGGATAAATTTACTAAAGATATGATGGAAATTGGAATCATGGGTATGATTGGTAAGGCTGAGAGAAAGCAACCAACTATTGATTTAATTAAAGAGTACAAATCTATGTACTTAATTGCAACAGGAGGTGCAGCGTATTTAATTTCTCAATCAATTAAAGATGCTAAAGTTCTTGCATTTGAAGAAATGGGAATGGAAGCTATTTATGAGTTTGATGTAGTTGATATGCCTGTTACTGTTGCAGTTGATACAGAGGGTGTTTCAATTCATACTACTGGTCCTGCTAAATGGAGATCAATTTAATTATAAAGGCTTATGCCTTTATAATTACTACTTAATCCTTACAAAACTACTTACTATAAAACTATCCTTAGAGTAAAAAACTATGTTTCATTTTTGACGTTAAGAAAAAATGATTAATGTTATATTTCATTATAAATAATAATACAGGAAAATTATAAATGTTATTAGAAGATTTAAAAGATTATTTAGGTTTCGCAGTTGCAGGAAACTTTGCAAATCACTTAGGTGAAGCTGGAGAAGCAGATGAATTTGATGTAATTAAAACTGAAGAAAAAAATGCACCAAAAGGAATGTTTCCTTTTTATATAAAAGGTCATGAAAGTTTTTTAGGAACTTACCCTATATGTGATGAAACTATTATAACTCACGGTAGAGAGGCTGAAAACTTACAAGTAGAAGCAGAAGTTGCTTTAATTTGTGACTTTGTATATGAAGATGGAAAATTCAAAGATATTATTCCTAAATATTTTTCAGCTTTCAATGATTGTTCAATTAGAATTCAAGATGGAAATAAGCTAAGTACAAAGAAAAACTGGGGGAATAATACAAAAGGTATTTCTCAAGAACTAATAGAAATTGATAATTTTACAGAAGATGGAATTTTAAGTAAATATCATATTGCTTCATTTATTAAAAGAGATGGAATTGTTCATGATTATGGAATGACATCATCTGTTAAATCATATTCTTACTTTTTTAATCAATTAAAAGAGTGGATGATAAATAAATTAAATTCACAAGAAGATTGTGGACCATTAGAAGAGTTAACACAATTTACAAAAAATGCAAAAGACGCAAAAGGTATTTTAATAGCAGCAGGCGCAACAGCATATGCAGAGTTTGGAAAAACTAACTATTTACAAAAAGGTGATGAAATCTTTGTTTATGTTTATGATGCACATTTTCACTCATTTGATGATATGTATAATGACATGTGTGGAATGGATACATTCTTAAGTAAATGCTCAAAACTACATCAAGTTGTAAAATAAAAACTTCGTATAAAAGGCTTAATTAGCCTTTTATACACTTTTATTTTTTGAATTAACTTCTAATACTTTATTTAAAGAATTAAACACTTTAATTGTTGACTTTTCTATTTCAAATGCTGTTTCTCTTAAAATAGCATTAGTAGTTCCAGCTGCATTTTCATCTAAATATTTCTGAATATTATTATGTACTAACTCATGAACATTTTTTAGTTCTTGCCATTGATTAGTGTTTACAAAGTTTCTTTTTTTATTCTCACATTCAATTATCCATTTTCCCATATTACAAGATTTACAATCTGTCACATTACAAGTTTTAAAGCTATCTAAAGTATCAAAATATTTTACTTTAAAATTAATATGATCATTTTTATAAGTAGATACTTCATTTCGTAAATCCATATCTTGAACCATATTTATATAAATATCTTCAATCTCTGATTGAGAAGTTAAATCTAATAACTTATCAGATAAAAGAGAAGCTTCTTTAGATAAGATATCAATATTAAGAGCTGTTGATGCATTTTCTTGTGTTTTTTGATCCAATAAATTAATACTGTTATTAATCTGTATAATTCCAAGTTCTTGTTCTTTTGAAAAACTTATTACATTAGCAATGATATCTTTTGTTTCGTTAACTTTATTAGTTAATACTCCATAACCATTAATCATATTATCAACAATTAATTTACCTTCATTTGATTCAATTTTTGCACTTTGAACTAAATCTTTTATTTCCTTTGCAGCATCTGAACTTCTATTTGCTAAATTCCTAACTTCTGCAGCAACAACTGCAAAACCTTTTCCAGCTTCACCTGCAGTTGCTGCTTCAACAGCTGCATTTAGTGAAAGAATATTTGTTTGAAAGGCAATTTTATCAATTACTGAAATAGCTTCATTAATAAGGGATACTTTATCATTAATATTATCCATAGATGTTACCGTTTGAATAGCAAAATTATTACCATCTTTTGATGCGGTATTTAGTTCATCGACAATTATTGACATTCTATTTATATTTTCATTATTATTTTTAATATTTGAAGTAATTTCTTCTAAAGAAGCAGCTGTTTCTTCCAAAGATGAAGCTTGTTCTTGAGCTGATTTTGATAACTTCTTTGAAGAAAAAGTTAAAGTTTGAGTACTTTTATTTAACAAACTACCTGCATTTGTAATCATTGCAATTAATTCAGAAGAGGATTGTCCTAATAATGTTGTGGATGTATATAAAGTACCAATATCCCCATACATACCTTTTAACTGCTTATCATCAAGCGAAAAAGTATACTTACTTCTTGTATAATTAGATAAAACTAAATTTATATTATCAATTTTTAGTTTAGTTCTATTTAACATTTTATTTATAATTACTCGTAATGATTCAACTTCATTAGTAGCACCTATCTTATGAATAGAATACGAAAAAAAGCCATTTGATACTTTTTCCATTACATCTGAAATTTCATTTACAACTTTTTTATCTTGTTCTATTATTTGTTCTATTTCATCAACTCTTTTTTTCATATTTAAATTCATAACAGCAAATTCATCTTTACCTTTTACTTCTTTAAGTTTAATACTCTCTTTTTCTCTTAAAGCATAAGCAAAGAACTCATTTAAGTTTTTCTGGAAGATATCCATAATATTTGAAATCCTCTTTGTCATAAACAACGCAGAAGCGAATACAAAAATAAAAATTGTAATAATTATAATAATATATTGTAAATAAACACTTTGGATTTTACTAATATTATTATCAATAATATCTAATAGTTTTAAATGAACATTCTTCTTTTCTTTTTTTAAAATAGTAATTCGTTTAGATGATAGATTTGTCCAATTAATTAAACTAACTCCATAGATTTCATTTTCTAATTTAGAAATTGCATTTATTGCAATATTGTCATCAATTTTAATGAGTGAATCAATTTCAAGTACACTTTTAGTTTTTCTATATTCTTCTATTTCGCTAATTTCAAATAAGTAACTATCAAAAACTCTTTGTATTTTCTTTAAAAGTTTTTTTTCTTCTTTTGTAATTCCTTTAATTCTTTTATATTTTTTAAGTACTCTTAAAAGATTTGTATGTTGTTGTTCAAATCTTTTTAAATATTTTTGATCATTCTTTAGTAGATAATTCTTAAAGTCATGTATTAAGCCTCCATATCCAGAAAGCTCTTTTATTGTTGATAATAAAGAGTTTTTTTCATCTTTTTGGAATATCAATTTTCTTATTTCTTTTACGCCATTACAAGTAGTACATTTTTTAAGTTGTAAGAAATTATTCATACTATTATTCTTTAAAATTTTTTGATAAGTTTTTTGTTCAATTACAAAAGAACTTAATAACAAAGATTCCGAATTTGAGATTTTCCCTTTTTCTAAAATCTCTTCTAATAGTAATTTTTCATGAAATGAACTTTCTATTATTTTGGATAAAAAGATATATACTTCCGCATAGTTTGAAATAATTCCATCATTTGAAACTAAAATAAGATTTTCTAAAAAAGAATTTAATAGTTCAACTTCATTTGAATAAAATCTTGTAATTTCATCTTTACTTGTAGATTGTTTATGTATTTTAATTCTAAAATCAGCTAATTCTTTCATATTCTTTTTGTGCATATTAATACTTTTATTCAATCGTTCACTTAATAAATCTGAATTGAAATTGAGTAAAAAATTTTCAAATTTTTCTATACTAATATTAGTTTTATTATTTTGGGAATTTAGCTCATTAATATATTTATTGCCATAACTGCTAATATATTTAAGTGCAAAATATCGTTCTTCTTGTAAGCTTGAAATAAGATTACTTGCTTGAAATGACAATTGAATAAAATCATTAGTTTTATTCATTTTTTCTTGTTCATAATATTTATCAACAAATATTGAAAGTGACAAAAATATAATACTTAAAATTGGAAGAACTAGTATTAAAAGGATTTTATTTCTTAATTTTATATTATTCACATCTACTCCAGAATCTTTTTTACAATATTAATGAAAAAGTTTTAAATTAAAATAAGAATTATTTTCTTGTAACCTGACTGTAACTTACGAGTTATTTATACATTATTTATTTATTTAATATTATAATAAGAATTTTTAAATATAATCTCAAAAATTATTAAAGGACATATATGTTAAAAGAGTTTAAAGAATTCCTTATTAAAGGGAATATGGTAGATATGGCAGTAGGATTTATTTTTGGAGCAGCTTTTGCTACATTAATTAAATCACTTGTTGCAAATGTGATTATGCCACCAGTTGGTCTATTATTAGGTAATGTTGATTTCTCTCAACTATTTATTGCACTTGATGGTAAAACATATGAAACAATGGCTAAATTAACTGAAGCTGGAGCTCCAGCTATTAAACTTGGTTTATTTATGAACGATACAATTTCATTTGTGATTTTAGGGTTTGTAATGTTTATGTTTATTAAATCTTACAATAAAATGCAAAAGAAGGAAGAAGAAGTTCCAGCAGAGCCAACTACAAAAGTTTGTGGTGATTGTGCAATGGAAATTCCAATTGCTGCTAAAAAATGTGCTCACTGTGGGAACACAGAAGTATAAAAATTAATTAAAAGGCTTTGTGCCTTTTAATTTTTCTTTTTTTAATATTATAAATCTACTAAAGCTTTAAATGTAGCTCCACATCTTCCAATATTTTCAACATTTACATGTGACTTTTCATCTAATCTTCCATCTTCTAAATATTGATGTTTAATTTCTAAAATAATTGGAGTTGTAACACCTGGAATATCTACAGTACTATAGTATTCACATAATAATGCACTTTGAGATGAACTAATCATTGGTGGATATTCTTCCATGATTTCATTTACATCAATTTCAAACTTTTCAATTTCGCTGATTTCTTTTCCTAAAGGTATTGCACACTTTTTTACTTGCTCAGCATTATCTTTATTTACAAAACAAATAGTAGCTTTCTTATTTTTTAGAATATTTGCTAAAGTATCTTTTGGAACACCCTCTTCTTTTTCACCAATTGCCACAATAATCAAAGCAGGATTTGTAGAAATTGGAATGAAATATGAAAAAGGAGCTGCATTTAAAACACCCTCATCTTCAGTAACAATCCAAGCAATAGGTCTTGGAATAACAGTATCTGACATTATTTTGTATCTGTTTAAATCATTAATATCTTTGTAGTCTAAAATCATTTATTTCCCTTGTATTTATTTTAAAGTGCTATATTTTAAATTCTTGCTCTACTTCTTTTGCAATAAGTTCACCTTTTAATGTCAAAATTCCATCAGTAAGAAACTCTTCACTTTTTAATTTTTTAAGTAGTTTTTTACCCTCTTTTAATGTAAAAAGTTGAGTATTTTCTAAAGTTGAAACAACATCCATTAATGTTTCATCATCTTTTTTCTTTAATATTGCAAGTAATAATATTTTTTCGTTTATATCCATTTTAATATCCTAGTATAATAATAGGCAAAAATAATGAATCCTACGCCTAATAGAATAGTAATTATAGCAAGGGAAGTTAAACTTGCCATTAATCCTATAAATAAGGTAGTTACAATACAAGAAATCATAAAAAACATATCATTATAAGATATAACTCGACCTAAATATTTCTCTTCACATTTATCTTGAAGTAAGGCATATGTAAAAGACCAAAGTACAGTTGTAAAAAGTCCTACAAAAAATAAAGAAATAAGTGAAATATAAAAATTAAATTGAGTTAATCCCCATATCATTATCATAATTCCTTGAAGAACTAATAAATAATGTAAGTTATTCTTATTAACATATTTTGAGATAAAAAATGGTCCTATCATTAAAGCTATTGCTCTTGTAGCATTTGATATTCCAATTGCAAGTGGTACTGAGATTACATACTTATATTCACTTTTAGCTAAAAGCGTAATCAAAGTATCGAAAGAAGTTAATCCAACACTAGCATGTAGAATTATCAAATGCATGATTATTTTATTCTCTTTTATATATAAAAAGCCATCTTTAATTAAAGTAAATATTTTATCCTTAACAATACTTGGTCTTACAACAAAATCAATTCTATAAAAGGCTATAAATGCTAAAAGAAAGAATAAAGAATCCACTATAAATGCAGCTTTTATTCCTATATAATTTACTATTAGTGCACTTACAGCCATTCCTGCAGCATAACAAAATGACCAAATAATAGAGTGTATTTCATTAGCTTTTTGTAAGGCCTCACCTTTTAAAAGTTTTGCTAAAAGTGACATTTCCGTTGAGAAAAATATAGAAGCAGCACTCATTCTAATAAATATAAATATCATTAAAAGCCATACTTGACTTTGGTTTTCAATTGTTAAAAAAAGTAAAGTCATTATAAATTCTACAACTAATAAAGAAAGCATTAAAGGTTTGATTTTAAATCTATCTATAATAGCTCCTGAAAAAGGAGCTATTAAAACAGCAGGTAAAAAGTGCATAGCTGTAACTGTTGCTATTGCTAATTCAGAAGAACCAAAATCTACAAGCATTGTATAAATCGCAACATTTGAAAACCATGCTCCAAAATATGCGATAAATTGAACTAGTGATAAATCACGAATTATTTTATGTTCAGTAAATAACTTACGATAATTCAATTTCTAATAAAACCTCTTGGAACATTGCAGAAAAAGATTCTTCATCAGCTTTATTTGGTGTTAAATAGTTTGTTTTTTTATTTCCAGTATAAAAAAATGCACACTGCTCTTTTATATCTTCGCTTATCATTACAGTAAAAACAGCCTCTCCATAAGGTGAAGTAATTTTTACATTATCTTCATTTTTAAAGCCACTTGATGGATGTAAATATACATGATTATCAATTGTAAATTGAGAATTTAAAGAGTTTTTACTCTTTCCTGTAATCAGATAAAAATTTGAAGAAGTTTTATTTTTATATAAAGGTTCAATATCTAACTCTTCAATAAACTCAAATGTTTCAAACTCTTCGTGAACTACATTTGTATTTTTATAATAATCTATTATTTCATTTTCTGATTTTAAACTTTTAAATCCAAACTTTTCTATTAAATATGTAGCTAGTTTATATTCACTTATTGTATTTTCAAGTGCTGGCTCAACTATTTCAGAAAATGCTTTATATTCATGTCCATAAGATAGTCTTACATCTCTTTTAGAGAGAAAAGAAGAAGAAGGAATAACTAAATCTGCATATTCACAAGTGTCATTATATGTTGTTGTAAAACAAACCACAAAGCTATTTTTTAAACCCTCAATTACACTTTTAGTATTTGGAGCTGAAACTACAGGATTTCCACCTTGAATAAATACTAAATCATAAGAAGAAAAATCAACTTCAGCCACTGAGACTTTTTTATTTTTCCCTGCAATTTTCACTTGGTTTTCATATCCATAGCCAGAGTCACTTAAGTACCAAACACCACCTGAATCTTTTTTATGAACGCCAAGATATGCAGCAAAGGAATCAATACATCTCAAAATTTGAGCTCCCTCAAAATACTTTTGTACTCCAAGGCCTACAACAATTGATACTTTTTTATTCTCAACTAATTCTAAAAGCTCATTTACTTGAGATAAAGGTATTCCTGTAGTTGCTTCATAAGAAACAACTGGACGATTTCTAGTAATATCAAAAAACCACTCAGAACCCTCAGTATACTCTTCTAAAAACTCTTCATCTTCCATATCTTGCATGTGTGTAAATCTTGTAAGTAATAATGCCAATTCATAATCAGTTTTAGGATTAATCTGCATATGTATTTTAGATTTTTTAGCAATATCAGTTTTTATAGGATCTATTGTAATAAATGTTTTATCTTTTACAAGATTATACATATGTGAAGAAGTTACAGAAAAGTTTCTACCCCAAACAATAATAATATCTGAGTCAATAAGCTTTTCAATAGGAGGGTTAACTACAGCAGTTCTTCCCTGTTCAATTCCAAGTCCACCCCCACCATCACATAAACTTCCTTTAGTTAATACAGAACCATATTGAGTAAAAAAGTTTTTTGTTGAGTTTTGTAAAACTCCTAAGTTTCCACTACCTGTATAAAACAAAGTATTTGAAGAATCTGCTTCTTTTAATTTTTCACTCAATATTTCTAAAGACTCATCTAGAGAAATTTCTTTATTATCAAAAATCGGATTTTTTAGATTATCTTCTTTTAATAACTGTGCGAAGTTTACACATAGTTTCCCACTAGTTACTATATTATCTTTTGAACCTTTAATGTTATTATCAACAACTTCAGCTTGACAAGCATCGTAACAGTCCATAGGACATGCTACTTTTTTATTTGAATTCAATTTTCACCAATCTAGAAAATACTTTCACATTTGGTACTAAAAGTTGTACTTTATATGAAGAGATATGTTGAGTATCTGCAATATTGTAAATTTTATTAATTTTTACATCACTTTTTTTACCATCAAGATAAACAGCTTTTTCTTTTAAGCCTGTAACTTCTTGTATAGGTACAAATATCTCTAATTTAGCTTTTGATAAATCTTTTGATTCATAAAGTAAAGTACCAGGATTTACATAATCCCCCTCTTTTACAGAAATCATAGAGATATAATTTGATTTTTCAATTAATTTTTTATTTTTAATAGTATCTTTTAGATTCTCAATTTTAATAATCATATCAGCTTTTGAAGATTGTAAATTGATTATTTTTAGTTTTTGTGTATCTTTTTCAAAAGCTGATTTTGAAGAAACTTTTTTTAACCTATTATAATTATTAGTTTCAATTTTAATCATTTCATTAATAAATTTTAATTTACTTCTTGATTGTTGTAACTCCATTTGGTTAACTTTTGAATCTAATTGAATTATTGTTGAGTTATTTGCTTTTAACCCTTCCATTTTGCTATTTGAAAAAACAACTTTTCCAGCAACTGCTGCTTTAACTTTATAACTTTCTACTGGCTCTAATTTTGCATAATATTCTGCTGCAAATAAGCTGTTAATTAATATAAAACAAAATATAACTATTTTCATCTAATTTATCCTTATAATTTCAATTCTTTTATTTTTATAATAATATCTTTTTTTAGTAATTTAATATCATCATTTTTTTCTATTTTAAAAATTAATTCATCCAAAGAAGAATCAATTTTTATGTAAACTACTAAAAGTTTTAATAATTCATCTTTATTTTTTGACTTTTTGATTTTCTTTAATAAAGATGTTTCATCAAGTTTATTTTTATTCTTGTATTTTATAGCATATAAATATAAACCCAATATTAATAATCCGACAAAAAGACCTAAGAAGAAAAATATTATTCTATCTTTAGTAGAAACTTTTTCTATTACTTTTACTACTTCTTTTTCTTTAATTTCGATATTAAGCTTTTGTATTAATTCAGGCTTTTTTACAATACTTGTATTTAAAAGTTTAATATCTATTGCATCGCTTTGTTTTAAAACTACCTCACCTAATTCTTTATCAAAGTATTCTAAATTTATTTTAGGAATTGTCATAGATTTATTTGGAATAATAGAAAATACTTTTGTATATATACCTTGATACTTATTCTCTTTGTATTCAGCTTTTACGATAGGTTTATTTTCATAAACTGTAGCATTTTTTAAATCAAGTTTTATATCACCTATATCGTCAATATTTCCATATCCTCTAATTTCTAGTTTAAAAGATATTGCCTCACCTTGATTGATTTGCCTTTTATCACTTTTAGCTTTTATATCAAACTTACCAATTAAGTTTATATTCGAAGGTAACTCTTTTACATTAAATTCTAAGTCATTTGAATAAATTTTTACACTTGATGTTGCATTTGAAAAGAAAGAAAAAGAGTTATTTGCTTCTATTATCTGAGCATTGATTTTTAAAGGGTTTATTTTAATAATACCACTTTTTAATGGGAATAATAAAAATTTTAATTCTTGGATAACAAACTCACCCTCTTCGTACTGTTTTGAACTATCCAATTGCTTATACCAAAAATTTTCAAAGTTAGGTTTTTCAAAAGATAAATCTACTATATTTGCATTTTTTTTATATTTAAAAATCAAAGTTAAAATAAAGTTTTCATTTACATATAACTCTTTGACATCCGCTTTTAATGATAAATCAAAATCTGATGAAATCGTTTTTTCTGCATTTTTTAAGCTTATACTTCTCTGTTTTGAAAAATACTCTTTTTTATCAACAATAAATTTTAAAGCAGGAAATATAAAATCTTTTGTAGGGTACATAGAATAAATTTTTTTTACTTTTTTTGTAATTTGATTATTTATAATATTTGTTGAAGTTGAACTAGATACTTCTTGAATAGAAGATAAAGAAGTATTTTTAAAATCAGGAAAAGATACATCTTTTCCTGTGATTTCAATTGTAAAGAATAATGCTTCACCTCGTACAACATCTTTTGGAATACTAAGCTGCACATTTGAAAATAATGAAACTAAAAAAATGCTTGATAGAATAAAGTATTTAATTAAAAACATGGCTAAAAGTTTAAAGTTCCCTCAATTGCAAAGTTTGCTTTTGAATCAAGTTCAGCATGAGATAATACAGCAACTTGTAAACCAAACTTTTCATAAATTTCTGATACTCGTTTTCTTAAAACAGGATCTACAACCATAGTAACTTTTGAGAAACCTTTTACTTCAATTTCATCTAATAACTCTTTTGTTTTTGTAACTAGGTTATTAATCTCTGCAATTGATAACATTAATTGAGAAACACCATGTTGTTCTTGTAACTTCCCAATAAACTGTTGTTCTAATTCAGGCTTTATTGTAATAATATGTAAAACACCATCGTTATCTTTGAACTTTTCAGTAATTAACCTAAATAATTTAGACCTAACATGCTCAAGTAAAATATCAGGTGCTTTTGTAAATTCAGCAATATCAGCAATTGCTTCAATTATTGTAAGCATATCAACAATAGGTATTTTTTCATGTAATAAGTCTTTTGATACTTTTAATAAAGCTCCATAAGAAGTAACCTTCATAGCCTCTTCAATTACAATAGGAAAATCTTTTTTAAGTCTATCAATAATATCTACAATATCTTGTCTTGTAATAATATCTTCTGCATGCTTTTTAATTATTTCAGAAATATGTGTTGAGATAATTGTAGGAGCGTCAACAACAGTAAAGCCTTTCATTAATGCTTCTTCTTTTAATTCAGGTTTTATCCATGTAGCTTCTAAATTAAACACAGGCTCTTTTACTTTTAGTCCTTGAAGTTTCTCATTTCCTAATCCACCCATAGCAAGTAGTTTTTCAATCTCAACTTTTCCACTAACTAATGGTATTCGTTTTAAAAATAATCTATATTCATTAGGTGCTAATGTTGCATCATCTGAAATTCTGATTTGTGGAATTACAAAACCTAATTCCGTTGCAATTGTCTTTCTAATTGCTTTAATTTTATCAAGTAATTCAGAATTACCTTGAACTAATTGTAAAAGTCTAATACCTAGTTTTAACTCTAATACTTCAAGCTTCATAATAGTTTCTAGTGACTGTTCTTCATTAGGAACAGCTGCTTGTTTTTTTCTATCTTTTAATGTATCAACATTTTCATCAACTTTTGGTTTGGCAGATTCTGGTTTGAAAAACCTAGTAATTGTATTGTCTTTTTCATCATTAATCATTCCAATTGTATAACCAATAAATACTAATAGTAATCCCATTACTACTAATATACCAGTTGGGAAGCCTGGAATTAATGAAAATAAAACCATCCCAATACCAACTAAGATAAGAGATTTACTATCTTTAATTAATTGATTAATAGATTGATTTGCAAATTTTTCTTCATCCATATTCGAACGAGTAATAATAATAGCTGTTGCAGTTGATAAAATAAGTGCAGGAATTTGAGCTACTAATCCATCACCAATTGTTAAAATTGTATATATCTCACCACTTTGAGCTACTGTCATATCATGTTGAAATAATCCAATTAGTAAACCACCAACTAAGTTTACTAAAGTAATAATGATACCAGCAACAGCATCACCTTTTACAAACTTAGATGACCCATCCATAGCTCCATAAAAGTTTGCTTCAGAAATTAATTCTTTTCTTCTTATTTGAGCTTGTTTATCATCTATAAACCCAGCATTTAAATCAGCATCAATTGCCATTTGCTTACCAGGCATTGAATCTAATGTAAATCTAGCAGTTACCTCTGCAACTCTTGTAGCACCTTTTGTTACAACCATAAAGTTAATAAGTACAAGAATAATAAATATGATTACACCAATAACCATATTTCCGCCAACAACAAAATCTCCAAAGGCTGAAATTATGGAACTTACAGCATCAGGACCATTATGACCTTCACTTAAAATAGACCTGGTAGTTGCAATATTTAAAGAAAGCCTAAAAAGTGCTAAGATTAATATAATAGTAGGAAAAGTAGTAAGATCCGCAGGCTTTTGTATATATAAAGAGATAAGTAATATAAGTAATGATAAAGATAAAGAGATTATTAGAAAAAAATCTAAAACCCCTTTAGATAAAGGAACAATAATAATTGTTAATATTGCTACAAATAATGCAACAACAAATAAATCTTTACTAAATATCTTTCTTATGTTCATATACTATTTTTATTTAACTATTTTAAAAAATTTACTAATGATAATTCATTTGTTTTTTGAATTGTTGAATATAATGCAGTATAAGTTAACTCTAAATTTTTAGATTCAATAGCAACTTCTGCTAAATCTACTGCACCAATTTCTTGAGATAAAATATTATACTGCGTTAATTTTGCACTTACTCTTTCTAGTGAAAGTTCAAACATTTTATTTTTAGCTCCCAATTCAGAATGCGATACATTTAAAGCATCATAAGCTTCAGAAAAGTTTCCTTGATTTTCTGCTAATAAAGCACTAGCTTCTTCATCTGTTAAACTATTCCCTGTACTATCAACTTTATTTAATGTATTAGTTAAAGTATCTAGTAAATCAAAAATACTAGATCTTGCTTCAAACTTAGTTCCATCATCTGTTCCAATATCATCAATTTGATAAGTTGGAGGAGTTAATTCATCATTAGATGAAATAAATTTTGTATCGATTGTATTTCCAGACTCGTCAAATTTCTGAATACTATCTAAAACTTCTGGCACAGCAGGCACAGCAGGATTCCCACCACTAGCAGGAATTTCAGGAATTGCCTCAGAACCAGGAACAAATTCCCAGATTGAGCCATCTTCATCAATTATAGTATCACTTTCTTTGAAATTAAAAGTTTCTCCTACATATGCAGTACTTGAAGGATAAGTCATCACATCATAACCATTAATACCACGTTCTCTATAAGAACCATCATCTACAGCAATTTTTCTTGAAATATTATCACCTTGATATGATATTTTTCCCGAGCTATCTTCAGTAAATGGTTTTATTGAAGAATCTGAACCTGAAAATAGATATTCTCCTTCAACCTGTGTATTAGCTAAATCTAAAAGATTTTCTTTAATACCTGCAATATTAAGTGCAATTGATTTTCTACCCTCATCACTTGTTGTATCTGTACTTGCTTTTATTAATTCTGTTTTAGCTAATTCAAATAATTTCTTCATCTCTCCAACTGTAGAATCTGAAACATTATTTTGTGCAGTAGTTCTCTCAATTTGAGTTTTTAGACCTTCATAAGTTCTTATTCTATCATCAACAAATATTTCTCTTGAATAAGTTGAAGCATCTTCACTTCCATTATCAATCTTTTTTCCTGTAGCCATTTGATACGATATTCTTGTTTGTTCTGCGTTTAAATTAGATAATCTAAATAATGTTTGTTCTGTTTGATTAATCATTGTAAAACCTTTCTAAACATTGATACAATTTCATTGAAATTGTATTTTTTATCAGTTCCTTGAACTAAAAACTCTCGTATTAGTTCTTTTTTCGCCATTGCATTGTCTAGTTCTGGATCCATACCTTGTTTATATGCACCAACACGAACTAAAACTTCATTCTCTTTTATTAAAGATAATACTCTTTTTAACTTTAAAAAGTCATTATAATGCTGTTTATCAACTACTTTATCCATTACCCTTGAAGCAGATTTAAGTAAGTTAATTGGAGGATAAAAACCTTGTTCTGTTAATTCTCTTGTTAAAACAATATGCCCGTCTAAAATAGATCTACTTTGATCTGCTATTGGGTCATTCATATCATCACCATCAACTAATACAGTAAAAAATGCTGTAATTGAACCTTTTTTATTATTTCCAGCTCTTTCCATTAATTGAGGAAGTAATGAAAATACAGAAGGTGGATAACCACGGCTAACAGGAGGTTCTCCTGTACTTAAGCCAATCTCTCTTTGAGCCATTGCGAATCTTGTAACTGAATCCATCATAAGTAAAACATCATGACCTTTATCCCTAAAAAATTCAGCAACAGCCATAGCGGTAAAAGCACCATATTTTCTCATCAATGCTGATTCATCAGAAGTTGCTGCAATTATTACAGTATTCTCTAAATTATTATCTAGATTATAATGAATGAATTCAGGAATTTCTCTTCCTCTTTCCCCAATTAAAGCAACAACTTTAATCTGAGCTTCACAACCTTTTACAATCATTCCCATAAGTGTTGATTTCCCAACACCAGAACCTGCAAATATTCCTACTTTTTGACCTTTTCCAGATGTTAACATTGAGTCAATTGATTTAACACCAGTAGAAAATCTCTCTTCAATTATTCCACGTTCTAAAGGAGGCATTGAAAGTTTATTAATTGCTGAACTCTCTTCTAAATCTCGAATCTTTCCGGCATCATCAATTGGTTCACCTAATGCATTTACAACCCGTCCTAAAAGACCATATCCACACTTTACAGACAAGCCTTCTTTTTGTAAATAAACCTTATCATAAATTCTGAACCCTTCAATAAAAGAGAAAGGAACAATAGTAAAAGTCTCATTTGAAATTGATGCAACCATACCTAAAACAGTTGATGAATGTTGAACAGATTCTATTTTAACTATATCACCAACAGCAACTTCTAAACCAGTTGCTGTTATTGTAGTTGTTGAAATATTTTTAATTCTTCCAAATGCAATTGAGAGATTTGTAGAGTCGATATTATTGATAAAGTTTTCAATATCCATTACATCTCATCGCACATTTTTTTATATAAACTATCTTTTGTATCTTTTACTTCTTTACATTTTAGTAAGTATTCATCTTTTTTTATATTATTTCCTGTTGTATCATAAAGTTTTAAAATATCATAATAAATTTTAGCTTCATCATTTGGCTTTAATCTTCTAGTATTCTCTTTTGCTTCTAATAAATAATCTATAGATTCTTGTAAATTATTTCCATCTTTTGATAATTTAGATAATTCCATTTCAACAAAAGGAGAATAAATATTTGCTTTTAATTCTTTTTGCTTCAAATACAATCTATTTAAAATCTCATTTGCTCTTTTCATGTCATCTTTTTTAAGCAAATACAAATAATAATCGTAAAAAAAGTCTACAATTACTGGATTATTTTTATTTAATTCAATAAAATCTAAATTTTTATTAGTATAAGAAAAGAACTTGTCTAAAGATAAACTATCACCTTTTGATTTAAGTATTTGATACCTATATAAAAACTCTTTAATTAAAACATCTCTATTATCTACCATTTCTACTTTTGCTGAATAATCTAAAGAGTCCTCAATTAGATTTAAAGAGTATGCCATTCGCTCTAAGTATAAATATATGTTAGGATCCCTACTTGTATTAAAAATATTTTTCACTTGTAAATATGCTTTCTCATAAGGCACTTCAATTAAACATTCAAAAAATTGAAACTTTATCGTTTCATCTTCAATCAACTTTTCTAAAGTTTCACTTCTTGAACTTTTTAATGCTTTATTTAATTCAAAACATTTTTCAGAACTTAAAAACTCTTTTATCATCTCAATATTAACTTCATCAAATATTGAATCGATTGTATCATATCCAAATCTCTTTGCTATTTGATTTGATATCTTTTTATAGATTTTTTTAGATTTCAAAATAAGTTTGTATTTCTTATCTTGCTTATCATTTATTAACTCTTGTAATAAAGCTTTTTGCTGCATTGCTTCAGAAGATTGGTATTTAGCTGCAATAACAGCTGGTTTAATTCTTCCTTGTCTCATTAAAATTTCATCAATAAACATTTTAGATTTTGTAGCATACGAACCTTGTGCATAATCATTAATAATATCTTTATATAACTCTTTTGCTTTTTCTAAGTAAAAGTTAGTTCTATCATACATAAGCATATATGTATTTGCTAATTTGTATTTAAAATCTTCAATTGATTCTTCTTTTGTAGTTTTATTTAATAACTCTTTTAATATTTCAGCTGCATGTTCAGGCATATTTGATTTAATTAATTTAGTTACTTTTTCATTTGCTAAATAAGAATCATTTGCATAATATTCTATATTATTTTTTAAAACATTTGATATCAACTTATTTGCTTTTTCAAAATTATCATTTGCTATATATACATCAAAAAGTTCATTAGCTACTACTGTTGCGACAAGTTGGTCATTTGTTTTTGCTAAAATTGAATATAAAATTTTAATAGCTTTAGGATAAGATCTTTGATATTTATAAACTTTTGCAAGTTGAATTTTTCCATATGTTTTAGTAAGTTCATCATCAAAATTATTTATAATAATTTGTGCAAAATACTTTGCATCTTTAGTTTTATTAACTTTTAATTTTAATTCAACCAATAACATATATGCTTTTGCTAAATCAAATTGATTAATTGAAGACGAATTAATAGCATTTTCTAGTAAAGTAGCAGCTTCTAATGAATACCTTTTTGATTTCTTTTTTAAAGATAATTCAGAGTATAAAATAGTTAAATCTGAATCCAATACATTAATTTTATTTTTTTCTTTGTAATCTTTGATTAAACTATAAGCTTCATCAATTTTACCATCACGTGCAAGAAGTTTTGCATTTTCTATTATATCAAATCCATCTCGAATAGTCTGTTTTCTCTTTTCTGAAATCTGCGCTCCACTAGAGTTTATAAAACTATAATAAAAATCTTTTTTTGCATAAACAAGATTTAATAAAATAAATAAAAGTATTATAATTTTCAAACTTTACCTTTTCTTTTTTAATTCATATACATAAGAAAATATCTCTGCTAATGCTTTATAAAATTCACTTGGAATTTGCTGTTCTAATTCAATTTGGTCATGCAAAGCTCTTGCTAATGCAGGATTTTCAATAATTGGAATATCATTCTCTTTTGCTACATTTTTTATCTTTACTGCAATAAAATCAATTCCTTTTGCAATCATTTTAGGTGCAGAATCAACTTCTTTGTCATATTTTAAAGCTATTGCGTAATGTGTCGGGTTTGTAATAACAACATCAGCATCAGGAACATTTGCCATCATTCTTTTTCTTGACATTTCCATCTGAATTCTTCTAATTCGACCTTTTACTTGTGGATCTCCATCCATATTTTTAAATTCATCTTTAATATCTTGTTTACTCATTCGTAGAGATTTCATATAATAATGTCGAGTAAAATAAAAATCCAT
>NZ_WFKJ01000024.1 GCF_009208075.1 Poseidonibacter ostreae
AAGAAGCTTAAATTTTTAAAATTCTTGTCTTTTCGGAGTTTTACTATGTTTTTCTTGGGTTTTTGTTGTTTTTATTAAATTTATAGTTTTTATTCTATTCTTTATAGATATATCCAGTATTACTTTCTAATACAATAGTTCGTTCTTCACCTAAATGGTCTGATAGTTTTATTTTACACTTGTTCTTTATTTCATGTGAAGTATTGTCATTTACATTATTACTTAATTTTGAGTATATTTTTCCATCTGCTCCAAAAGATAGTTGTCCCAAGGAACTTGTTTCATTACAAGAGATAACTACATCTTCAATATTAAAGTTTTGACTTATTAATACATATTTACTGTTATTAATATTCTCTTTACAATAATTTGTACTATAAATATTTTTTAAAGTTAGACTATCTTTTAAACTATCTTCAATACTAGGATGTCCAGATGAATTATTGTCACTATAAATTGAATAGTAAATACCTCCTACATCTTTTCTACATCTAAAGAACTTTAATGTCCATCTTTTTTTATGCCAATAGCTATCATCTTGATCATGTTTATCATTTATCAAAGCTTGATATCTTGTTTGTTTTAAATATAGAATCAATCTATTTGTTAATTCATCAATTTTATTAATTTGTGATTTAGGAATAAAAGCAGTATATAGAATCCCTAATAATGAGATTATTAAAAGTATTTCTAAAAGGGAAAAGGCTTTTTTCATAAGTTTTATTTTATATAAACTTTATAAAGATCTTTATTGTAATAACTAACTGTCATTTTCTTTTCATAGTTAGAGAATTTATTTAAACTAATAAAATGTTTTTTCCCTTCAACTATGCCATAGAATCTCAATCGTAATAATAAACGTTTATCATCACTTGAGATAAAATTAATATTATGTTTTTTCATTTCTCCAGCTAACTCTTTTATAAAATGGTATTTATAAACAAAGTGTTTTTTAGGATTTGGAAGTATTATATATAATGGTTTATTTATAAAAGTAAACAATACATTTGTAAATAACATAAAAAGAACTAGCACTACAACAATATTATGTTTTTTTCTAAACTCTTTTAATCTAACACGATATGAATGGAAAAAAATCTTTAGCATAAAGGGTAAAGATATTACAACATATGGTGCAAAATCTTCAATATATACTCTTTGTCTAAATGAGAAAAGAAAAGATACTAATAAAGCAGTTGTAGAAATATACCAAGTTAAAGATTTTTCTTTTTCTTTAAACCCTACTCTATATATTGAATAAAAGAAATACACAAAAAGTAAGGGTGAAAATATTGTTGCATAAATTGCAAATGTATCTAAAAAAAAGCCTTTTGGTTTTCCTTCAGTTGTGAAACCATAGATATACATAGATAATGCAAAAAGGAATAAAGAAACCCAAAGTAAGGTATTTTTCTTATTTTTTCTGTCTTTTAAAGAATAGAAGAATAATGCTAAGAATAATATAGCAAAAGAGTTATCAATAAATACAAATATAAATAAAAGGACATAAGAGTGTTTGTTTGTTACTTTATAATAATATAAATATAACAATGTAAAAAAAGTAACTAATATTGCACTATTTACTAATAAAGAGGCACTTAAAACACCCGGAAGAAGCATAAAAATACAAATTGATATTAACCTATCACTTTCATATTTAAAATATTTATCTGTAATTTTATACATTAATAAAACACTTAAAATATATAAAATTATAAAAGGTAATCTTAATGATATATCATTTTGGCCAAATATATAAAGTGAGGCTTTAGTAATATAAGTTAAAACAGAAGTATTTACAAATACGTTTAAAGACTCTTTATATGAGATACTAAGAGTATTTGCAACAAACAATAATACAAAAACTAGTAATGTTAATAAAGCATAAAAATAGTAATTGTATTTATTTGTATTTGTCATAGTTTTAAGAAGTTATCTATCATTTCATATCCATGCTCACTCATAATTGATTCAGGATGAAATTGTACTCCATATATTTGTTTATCTTTAATCTCTAAAGACATAATCTCATCATCATCTAAACTAATTGATGTAGGAATTACAATAGAGGGTAAATTATTTTTATTTACACTTAATGAATGATATCTAGTTTCTACAAATTCAGAAGGTAAACCTTTGAAAATAACTGTGTCTTTTAATACTTTTACTTTGGAAGTTTTTCCATGCATCATATTTTTAGCACGAATTACTTCAGCTCCAAATACTTGTGCAATGCTTTGATGTCCTAAACAAATTCCAAAGATTGGTATTTTATTTGAAAAATGTTTTATTACATCTAAACAAACACCAGCTTCATTTGGAGTTGCAGGTCCTGGAGATATTATTATCTTTTCTGGATTTAGTTTTTCTATTTCTTCAACACTTAATTCATCATTTCTAATAACTTTTAAATCTGCACCTAATTCTAAGCAATATTGAACAATATTATATGTAAAGGAATCATAATTATCTATCATTAAAATCATTTTTTTTCAATTTCCTCTTGATACTTAAGCATTGCTAATTTTATTTTATCAATTTCACTTTGTGGTACATTATCATCTGCAGACCATTTAACTTCATCTATTCTTCCACCATAATCAGAACCTAACTCTTCAATCTTCTTAGAAAAATCTTCTAAATCATTACAAATTTCTATTCTTTGTGTTACTGTGTCTTTTAATTCTATATATGCAAATCCTAAGTCATTACATTTAATTACTGATTCAAAAATTACGCTCATTATAGTTTCCCTTTATTATTTGAGGATATTATATCCATAAATAAATTTCAATAAGTTAAAATAAATAGAAATAGATTTGATAATCATTCTTAGTATTAAGAAACAATAAAGCTTTATTTTTTTATAATTCTAATAACAATTATCATTACAGGTAAAATAAGAAGGAAAATTATGATTAAAAAATTAGCATTAAGTGCTTTAGTATTAACAAGCTCATTATTCGCAAGTAGCGAAGTAAATGTATATTCTCATAGACATTATGATACTGATAAAAAACTATTTAAAATGTTTGAAGAAAAAACTGGTATAAAAGTAAATGTTGTAAATGCAAAAGCAAGTGCTTTAATTAAAAGAATAGAGTCAGAAGGTGTTAAATCTCCAGCAGATGTATTAATTACTGTTGATGCAGGTAGATTATATCAAGCAAAGCAAAAAGATATTTTACAAGCTATTAATTCAGATTATTTAAATGAAAATATTCCAGCTAATTTGAGAGATATAGATAATAAATGGTATGCTCTAACAAAAAGATCAAGAGTTGCTTTATATAAAATAGGTTCTGGTATTGAAAGTAAATTAACGACATATGAAGATTTAGCGAAACCTGAATTTAAAGGTCAGATTATGGTTAGATCTTCAAATAATATTTATAATCAATCACTAATGGCTGCAATGATTGCACATCATGGAGAAGAGTACTCATTAAATTGGGCAAAAGGTGTTGTTGCTAATATGGCAAAAGCTCCAAAAGGGAACGATAGGTATCAAGTTAAAGCTGTTGCAAATGGAATTGGACAAATTGCTATTGCAAATACGTATTATATTGGTAAAATGGTTGACAATAAAGATGCATCACAAAGAGAAGCAGTTAAAAAAGTTAAAGTTTTATTTCCTAAATTTGAAAATGGTGGAACACATATAAATGTATCTGGTGCAGGAGTTGCTAAATATTCTCCAAATAAAGATAATGCAATTAAGTTTATAGAGTTTATGGCATCAAAAGAAGCACAGAAGTTATTTGCACAGGGTAATTACGAATATCCAGTATTAAAAGGTGTTAAAGCATCAGAATTAGTATCTTCATGGGGTACATTTGAAGATGATAATATTTCAATTAATACTTTAGGACAAAACAATAAAGCTGCAGTAAAAATCTTTGATAAAGCAGGATGGAAGTAATAAATATTGATAAACAACTTTTCAAAAATTAAAATAAGTAGTGTTTTTTTAACACTACTTATTAGTGCTCCGGCATTAATTATATTTTTATATTTATTTATAGGTGATAGCCAAAACTGGCAACACTTAAAAGAGACTCTTTTATTTGAATATATATTTAACTCTCTATACATCATGATAGGTGTAGCAATACTTACGTCCATAATAGGCTTTACAACTGCTTATTTAACTTCTTTATATACTTTCTCTTTCTCTAAATTTTTCCATTATGCACTTATACTTCCTTTTGCAATACCTACATATATAATGGCTTTTATTTATGGAGGAATGTTTGATATTACTGGAAGTGTGACTACTTTTATTTTAAATATTTTAGGTATGAGTATTAATGAAGTTTATTTCTTTGATATTATGTCAATAGAAGGTGCTATTATAGTTATGTCATTAGTTTTATATCCTTATGTTTATTTAATTTGTAAGACTTATCTTTCTTTTGAATCAGCATCAATTATTGAAGCTTCTAAAACATTTAATTTATCAACTTGGAAAATATTAAGAAAAGTAATTTTACCAATATCTAGACCTGCTATTGTTGCTGGTGTTACTCTAGCTGTTATGGAAGCAGTTAGTGATTTTGGAGTTATGGATTATTTTGGAGTTAGTACATTTGTTACAGGAATATTTAGAACTTGGCTTGGAATGGGAAGTATTGAAGATGCTTCAAAACTTGCAAGTATTCTAATGACTTTTTTATTTATTCTAATAGTTTTAGAAAAAATTCAAAGAAGAAACAAACTTTATAAAAGTTCAGGTAAAGATTTTAGACCAATTGAAAAAATAAAATTAAAAGGTATTCAAAATATTTTAGCAAGTAGCGCTTGTTTTATTCCATTTTTCTTAGGATTTTTATTACCATTTATTCAATTATGTTTTTGGTTTATGCAATCTTATGAAGATATTATTGATGAAGACTTTATGACTTTATTATATCAGACACTAAGCTTAGGTTTTGGAAGTGCTTTTTTAATCACTGCTCTTGCATTTTTATTTGTATATAATGTAAGAATAAACAAAGATACTAGTTCTTCAGTATTGACTCAAATTGTTAAACTTGGATATTCAGTTCCAGGTGCTGTTGTAGCTGTTGGTATCTTATCTTTCTTTTCAATTATAGATAAATATGTAATTGATTTTATATCTACAACATTTATAATATCAGGAAGTATTGTTGCTATTATCTTTGGTTATTGTGTTAGATTTTTAGCAATTTCAATTAATACTTTTGAGTCAGGTTTTTCAAGAATTCCTAACTCTTATGATGATGCAGCATTTATTTTTAAAATAGGTGATTTAAAAACATTTTTAAAAATCTATGTTCCTTTATTAAAGAACTCTGCTTTTGCAGCATTTATTGTTATCTTTATTGAGGTAATAAAAGAGCTTCCTCTTACTATGATTCTAAGACCCTTTAATTATGACACACTTGCAGTTAGAGCTTTAGAATTAACACAACAAGGACAAATAGTAGAATCATCTGTTCCTTCTATGTTTATAATATTAATTGGAATGATTTCCGTAATACTTTTAGCAAAAAATATGAATAAGGTTTAAATAATGGTTAATGTAAATAATTTAAGTATTAAATTTAATGATACACAGATTTTAGAAGATATAAATTTTTCTGTACAAAATGGAGAGATAGTAACTCTTCTTGGTCAAAGTGGTTGTGGGAAAACAACAATTCTACGAACTATTGCAGGACTACAGCGAGAACATGATGGAAATATATGTATTGGAGAAGTATGCGTTTCTTCAAAAGAGGTTTATAAGCAAGATAGAGAAGTTGGCTATATTTTTCAAGACTATGCACTTTTTCCTCATTTAGATGTAGAAGAGAATATATCATTTGCTTTAGATAAACTTTCACGTAAAGATAGAAATAAAAGAGTAGATGAATTATTAGAACAATTTGATATTATTCCTCATAGAAAAAAACAGATTCATCAACTTTCAGGTGGGCAGCAACAAAGGGTTGCAATTGCAAGAGCAATGGCTAACAAACCAAAAATCTTACTTCTTGATGAACCTTTTGCAAACCTTGATTCACAACTTAGATATAAAACAAAAATGTGGCTTAAAAATCTTATAAAAAAATATAACCTATCTGCAATTTTAGTAACACATGATAAGAAAGAAGCTTTAAGTATTTCAGATAAAATTGGAATAATACATGATAAAAAACTACTTCAATTTGATACTACTAAAGCTATTTATACTAAACCTATAAATTATTATGTTGCAAATTTTTTAGCTGAAATCAATATACTACCTATTGAAATTATAAAAGATTTTGATATTGCTTTATCTGAAGAACAAATTGCAATAATAGAAATATCAAAATGTAAAATATCAAATGAAAGTAGTTTATTTGAAGTAGAAATAATAGATAAATCTTTTTGTGGAGAATATTATGAAGTACTAATAAAAATAAAATCTGATAAAGAAAATAAATTAATAATGATTAAATCTTCATTAGAACAGATTAATTTAGAAAATAAATTTTATTTAAATATAAAAAAAGAAGATATACAAATCATATTAAAATAAACAGTATAATTAGAGTATAATATTTTTATGAAGATTAAAAATATTGTTTTTATATTAATCATATCAATGTCAAGTCTTTTTTCGCAAGAAAATAATAAAATTACTTTACAACTAGACTGGCTAAATCAATTTCAATTTGCAGGTTATTATACTGCAAAAGAAAAAGGCTTTTACAAAAATAATAATTTAGATGTAACTATTAAAGAGTTTAGTAATAATGTAAGCCTTGTAGAAAATGTAATAAACAACTCAAATACATATGGTATTGGAAAATCTTCTTTAATAATAGATAAATTACATAATAAAAATATTGTACTTCTAGCTGCAATATATCAAAATTCCCCAATGACATTAATAACTTTAAAAAAATCCAAAATAAATACTTTACTTGATTTGAAAAATAAAAAGGTAATGCTAACTTCTGATGCAAAAGATACTGTTAGTATTCACTCTATGATAAAATCTCAAAATCTACAACTAGAGAATATTGAGTTCATTCCACACTCTTTTAATCTTGAGGATTTAATAAATGGCAAGACTGATGCAATGGCTTGTTATTTATCTAACGAACCATTTATTCTAAAAAATAGAAATATAGAGTTTAATATTTTTAATCCAAGTGATTATGGTTTTGATTTTTATGGAGGAATATTATTTACTTCAAACGATGAGCTTGAAAATAATCCTAAAAGGGTCAAAGATTTTCATACTGCTAGTATGCAAGGTTGGAATTACGCTTTTTCAAATATAGAAGAAACTGCTAAACTAATTTATGAGAAATATAATACTCAAAATAAAAGCTTAGAATCTTTAATTTATGAAGGTCAAATTTTAAAAAAATTAGCCCAAAGAGTAGATGATAAACCCTTAGGATTTATTGATCAAAAGAAAATCAATGAAATAAAAAGATTATACTCAGTTTTAGGCTTTACAGGTAAAACTAACGTTAGTTTTGATAATTTTATTTTTAATAATCAAAAAGTAATTCTTAATAAATTAGAGAATGATTTTATTAAAGATAATAAATTTACTCTACTTACAAATATAAAAAATAGACCTTTTTCTTATATAGATGATAATGAGATTAAAGGAATTGAAACAGATTTATTTGGGCTTTTAAGTAAAAAAATGAATATAGCGGATAATGTGATTGAAAAACCTACAAATCCATCAATATTTAATAATCTTAGAACCAATAGTATTCATTTAGGATTTAATTACTCAACTAATCAAGTTAATTTAGCCAAAACTTTATATAGCGAACCTATTTTAAAAATTCCAATGGCTATTGCAACTACTCATGATAAAAACTTAATTACAGACCTTTCAATTTTAAAAAAACAAAAACTTGTAGTCTTAAAAAACTCTAATATTTACAATGAATTAAAATCAAAATACAAAAATATAGATTTTATTCTAGCTGATACAAAAAAAGAAGCTTTTACTTTAATAAAAAAAGAAAAAGCTTTTGGTTTTATAGACAATATTTTATCTCTTTCACACGAAATAATTATAAGAAAACTATCTACTATAAAAATTTCGGGAAGCCTTCCTTATAATTTAGAAATGAGAGTATCAACAAATAAAGAGAATTTTGTACTAATTGATATTATTAATAAAATCATACCCTTAATTAGTAAAAAAGAGAAAGAGGAAATTGTAAAGAAATACCAGTTAATTATATTTGAAAAAGTAAACGATTATTCATGGATATATAAATTTATTCTTCCTCTTTTATTTGCTATTATTATAATATTATTGGTTAATAATAAAATGAGAAAAGAGATAAGTAAAAGAAAAAAAGCAGAAGAGACTTTAAAAGATTATGCAAATAAAGATAGTTTAACAAAAATATTTAATAGAGCAAAAATTGATTCTGTTCTTAAAGAGGAGATTAAAAAAGCCAAATTATTTGATGAAACATTCTCAGTTATATTTTTTGACATAGATGATTTTAAACTAATAAATGATGATTTTGGTCATATAAAAGGAGATAATGTTCTTATTAAATTAGCATCTTTAGTTTCAAAGAACATACGAGATAGTGATATTATCGGAAGATGGGGAGGAGAAGAATTTATAATAATTCTTCCTAATACAACTTCAAATAAAGCATTTATCTTAGCAAATAATCTAAGAGAACTTGTTTTAAAAAATAATTTTGAGATAAATAAGCAACTTACAATTAGTATAGGAATTACTCAGTATACACCAAATGATACAAAAAAAGATTTGATAAAAAGAGCAGATGAAGCTATGTATTATGTAAAAAACAAAGGGAAGAATGCAGTAAAAATATTATAAAGAAACAGAGCTAAAATGCTCTGCTTTTATTTATAATTGATACTCTTTTTTAAACTCATCACTTATGTCAATAACTCCACGTTCTTGAAGTGACTTAAGTACACTAGGCGTACAATCAACATCATCTGGCCATCTTCTTTTAAAGTTATCTAAGGCATTTTTATTTGTACTATCAATACAAATTGTATTGTTTTCAATATACACATCTCTATTTGAATCCATATTATTTACAACTCTCCAAACTAACATATAAGAGTTTTCTACATCATTTTGATTTGAAGAATCAACAATTACTAAAATTTTTAAATTTCCGTATAGAGGTTTTAAATCTTCAAAAAGTTCTTTTTGATTTCTAGTTTTCTCTACAGTTATAACAGTTAGTGGATTTTTTGTATCTTTATAATATTGTTTTAAATCTTTTATTTCACTAGTTATTTCTTGCATTTTTTCAAGTAAATCTTTATCACTTAAAACTTCAATACCAAGTTCATCAACTTCATCACCAGTACAATCAAGGCCAAGCTTTCCACCAACTGCAAACTTAGGACTTGAGTGATCCAATGCATCAACAACACCTCTTGTAATTAATATCTCTTCAATATCAACTCTATTTAATATATGTCTAATAATTCCATCATGGTCTGTTAATAAAGGTGCATCTTCACCTACAAAAATAGCATGTTTTACAAAAGACATTTGCCCTACTCCCCAAAATGCATGCATCATTTGCTGCGCATGACCTGGATATAAAGTTTTAATTTTTGCTAAAATTAGATTATGAAATACTCCATTTTCTGGCATATAATAATCAATTAAATCTGGTGCAGTTGTTTTAAGTAATGGTAAAAAGATTCTTTCAGTTGCATGTCCCATATATTTATCTTCTAATGGCGGTTTTCCTACAACTGTTGCTAAATATGTTGGTTCTTTTTTGTGTGTAATTGCTGTTACTTCCATAAAAGGATACTCTTCTTCAAGTGTATAATAACCTGTGTGATCTCCAAAAGGCCCTTCAATTCTTAGCTTACTTGGATCTACAAAACCTTCAATAATAAAGTCATTATCTTTTGGAACCCAAATATCATTTGTAATAGATTTTACAAGTTGAGCATTTTTCCCTTTTACAAAACCATATAACATTAACTCAAAAATACCTATAGGAAGAGGTGCTTGCCCACACCAAATATACATAGGATCTCCACCAATACCAACAGAAACTGGCATTTTTTTACCTGCTTTTTTGTATTCATGGAAAAAATGATTTGAGTCTTTATGAATTTGCCAATGAAGTCCTACAGTATTATCAGCATAAACTTGTAATCTATACATTCCTAAGTTCTTCATTTCTCCATTTAAAGATGTTGTATAAACTTGTCCCATTGTAATAAAAGGACCTCCATCTTGTTCCCAAGTAGTCAAAACTGGTAAATCAGATAATTTAGCATCAGCTCCTAATTTAATTACTTCTTGACACTCACCCTTACCTTTATTCTTTTTAGGAATTGTATTTTTTAATGCAAATAGTTTTCCAAAAGTAGACAGTTTTTCACTAATAGTTGTTGGTGGCTTCATCTTTAATAAGCTTTCAATCTCATTACCTATTTTATCTCCATCACCAATAAACAGTTTTACTGCTTTTTCATTACAAAATACATTCATTAAAACAGGTATATCAAATTTTTTATTGTTTTCTTTATCAATAACATTAGTAAAAAGTAAGGCTTTTGAATCCTCTTTCTTTACTTCAATATATGCTATGTGTGGAATTTCTAAATTAATATCTAGTTCATCATCTATAATTCTTAATAAATCATTCTTTTTTAATAGTTCAATTGCTTTTTTCATATTTTCCTCTGTGTAACCTAATAAGGTAATTAGTATAAATCTTATATCATCTTATCAATAAAATATAGTTTATGGTAGAGGATTTATATATGCTTAATAAAATTAATTACAATTTTGATGAAAAAATAGATAGAAAAGGTACAAATTGTGCCAAATATGATGGATTAAAAAAATACTTTGGATATGAAGACTTAAATCCACTTTGGGTAGCTGATATGGATTTTAAAACTCCTACTTTTATAAATGATGAAATAATAAAAGCAGCCCAAAATTCAGTTTATGGCTATAGTATTGATGATGATCAAACTTATAATGCCATAATATCATGGCAAAAAAATAGACATAATTGGGAAATAGAGAAAAAAGACATTTATATGATAAATGGTGTAGTTCCAGCTTATTCTGCTTGTATTGAAGCTTACAGTGATATTGATGATGAAGTTATTGTTCAAACTCCTGTTTACCCTCCATTATTTAAAAGTGTTAAAGCAAATAATAGAAAAGTTGTTATTAATGAATTAAAAGAAAAAGATGGCTATTACACAATGGATTTAGAAGATTTAAAATCTAAAATAACTAAAAAAACAAAAATACTTTGTTTATGTTCCCCACACAATCCTGTTGGAAGAGTTTGGAGTAAAGAAGAGCTTGAGGATTTAGCAAAAATATGTATTGAGAATAATATAGTAATTGTGTCAGATGAAATTCATTCAGATGTAACATTTAAAAAATTCACACCACTTGCTTCTATTTCAGAAGAGATTTCAAATATAACGATTACTCTTAATTCAGCAGGAAAAACATTTAATATAGCAGGACTTAATTGTGCTTATGCAATTAGTAAAAATAGTAAAATACTAAGTAGATTTAAAATAATAGCTCAAAAAAGAGAAATTAATTCTGTTAACTTTTTTGGTTATATCTCAACAAAGGCTGCTTATGAAAATGGTGCTATTTATGTCGATGAATTAAAAGAATATTTACAAGAAAATATGGAGTTTACAAAAAACTTTCTTTTAGAGAATAGTCCAAAAATAAACTTTTTGTTACCAGAAGCAACATATCTTTTATGGTTAAATTTTAAAAATACTTCACATTCTCATAAAGAAATAAAAAATATATTATTAACACAATCAAAAGTAGCATTAAATGATGGTGTTTCATTTGGTAGCAATGGTGATTCTTATTTTAGACTTAATGTAGCTTTACGTAAAGATGCTCTAAAAGTCGCTCTAATAGATATTAGTAAGAACTTTAAATAGCAATAAAATAGCAAAGTATTACCTTTTTTCTCACTATTTTAATTATACTTTAGCAAAGCTCTTAAAAGCTTTCTAAGTATGTAAAATTAGTGTACAATCCTAAAACAATATTAATAAATAGGATATGAAATGTCAACAGAATTAGTTCTTGCATCTGTTATTTTTGTTACAATTGGTTTCATTCTAGTAGGTGTTTTTGTACTTACAAGGTATATAGGACCTAAAGATGAATTAGCTCAAATGAAAAATACAGTTTATGAAAGTGGTGTTTCAAACCCTGTAGGAAATACAAACATAAGATTTTCAATCAAGTTTTATCTTGTTGCAATTTTATTTGTTCTATTTGATGTGGAAATAATTTTTATGTTTCCTTGGGCTGTAAATATTAAAGAACTAGGCTATCTAGGACTTTTTGAAATGTTCATGTTTATGGGACTTTTATTTTCAGGGTTAATCTATATTTATAAGAAAAAGGCATTATCATGGGATTAGGAGCTGAAGCTGCGTTAGGTGATTCAATAGTTACAACAAAACTTGATCACGCAATAAACTGGGGTAGATCTTACTCTTTATGGCCTATGGTATTTGGAACTGCATGCTGTGGAATTGAATTCATGAGTGTTGCAGGAGCTAAATACGATTTATCTAGATTTGGAGCTGAAGTTGTAAGATTTTCTCCAAGACAAGCTGACTTATTAATTGTTGCAGGAACTATTTCATATAAACAAGCACCTATTTTAAAGAAAATTTATGAGCAAATGTGTGAGCCTAAATGGGTAATCTCAATGGGAGCATGTGCATGTTCTGGTGGATTTTATGATAACTATACAACTTTACAAGGAATTGATCAAATTATTCCAGTAGATGAATATGTAGCAGGTTGCCCTCCAAGACCAGAAGCCGTGCTTGATGCAATTATGAGAATTCAAGAAAAAGCGAATGACGAATCAATTATAAAAGATAGAGTAAAAGATTATAAAGGATTCTTAGATGCTTAAATGTGATATGTTAATTGAATCAAATGAGATCAAAGCAACTATATTAAAATTAAAAAATGAAGAAAACTATTCAATCCTTTTAGATATTACTGTAGTTGATTATTTAAAATATCCTGATGTAACTCCTTCAAGATTTGCAGTAGTTTATATATTAAGAGATGCAACATTTAAAAAACAAATAAGTATAAAATCATATGTTGATGACAATACGCTAACAGTAGATTCTTTAAGTGATATTTACAAATCTGCAAATTGGGCTGAAAGAGAAGCTTATGACCAATATGGTGTAAACTTTAATGGTCATCCAAATTTAAAAAGAGTTTTAAATCATCATCAATTTGTAGGTCATCCTTTAAGAAAAGATTATGAAATCACAAAAGGTCAAATCTGTACAGAAACTGAAGATTTAATGGATGAAATGAATCCTTTACTTACTAGTAAAGGATATACACCTGAAGAAGTTAATGATTTAATGCTTCTAAATGTTGGACCATCACATCCAGCATCACATGGTACTATTAGAAACTTTGTAGCAATGGAAGGTGAAACAATAACAGCTTGTGTTACTGAAATTGGATACTTACACAGAGGTTTTGAAAAATCGTGTGAAAATCATACATACTCACAAGTAATTCCATACACAGATAGATTAAATTACTGTAGTGCAATTTTGAATAATATTGGTTATTCAAAAGCTGTTGAAGAGATGTTAAATATTGATATTACGCAACGTGCTAAATCAATTAGAGTTATAATTGGAGAGTTAAGTAGAATCATAGATCACCTTGTTTGTAATGCTGCAAATATGGTTGATTTAGGAGGTTTAACTAACTTCTGGTACTTATTTGCTCCTCGTGATACTGCTTATGATTTATTATCAAAATTAACAGGTGCTAGACTTACAAATACTTATACAAGAATTGGTGGCTTAGAGTTTGACTTATATGATGGTTTTGCAGATGATTTAGAAAATGTATTAAAAGAAGTTGAAACTGCATGTTCTGATGCATTAAGTTTAATCGCACATAATAGAATATTCCATGATAGAACACAAGATGTTGGTGTTATTAAATCTGACTTTGCTTTAAATGCAGGAATTTCAGGTGTTAATTTAAGAGCAACAGGTGTTGCACATGACTTAAGAAAAGATAAGCCTTATTATGGTTATGAAAACTATGACTTTGATGTTGTTGTAGGTTCTCATGGTGATGTTTATGACAGAATGATGTGTAGATTTGAAGAAATGGTTCAAAGTACAAAAATTATTAGACAAGCTATGAAAGAATTACCAGATGGTCCTATAAATGTTGATGCACCTGGTATCTTATTACCATCTAAAAAAGATGTATATGGAAATATTGAAGGTTTAATGAATCAATTTAAACTTACATTTGAAGGTATAAAAGTACCAAAAGGTGAATATTATTCTTCAATTGAAGCTGGAAATGGAGAGCTTGGATTCTTTATAGTAAGTGATGGAGAAGGAAGACCTTATAAAGTAAAATGTAGACCACCTTGTTTTTACTCACTTGGTGCTTATTCTAATATAGTTGAAGGTGGAATGCTTGCAGATGCTGTTGTTACAATGGCTAGTATGAACTTTATTGCTGGGGAGTTTGATAGATAATGAAAACATTTGTATTTACAAAAGAAAATGAAGAAAAGTTCCAAGAACAACTAAAGAAATATCCTAATTCAGATGCTATGATGCTTCCTTGTTTATGGTTAGTACAAGAACAAGAAAACTGGATATCTCCAGAAGCTATGATATTTATAGCTAATAAACTTAAAAAAACTCCAATTCAAGTATATGAAGTTGCAACTTTTTATACTATGTTTAATTTAAAACCAATTGGTACTTATCATATTGAAGTATGTAAAACATTATCTTGTATGTTAATGGGTGCTAATGATTTAATTAAATTTATGAAAGACACTGTTGGTATTGAACCTGGACAAACAAGTGAAGATGGAAAGTTTCATTTAAGTGCAGTTGAGTGTTTAGGTGCTTGTGGAGGTGCACCTATGTTTGCATTTAACGGTGTTTACAAAGAAAACCAAAGTGTTGAATCCTTAAAAAAACTTGTTGAAGGATGTAAATAATGGTAGTTAAAGTAGTAAGCAAAAAATTTGATATTCCAGACTATCATAAACTAGAAGTTGCACAAAAAAATGGTGCATATTCTTCAATAGAAAAACTTTTTACTATGAAACCAGATGAAGTAACTGAAGAAGTTTGCAAATCAGGGTTAAGAGGAAAAGGAGGCGGTGGAGCTGCTTGTGGTCCTAAGTGGAAACTTATGCCAAAAGATGATCCAAGACCTGCATATTTAATTGTAAATGGGGATGAAAGTGAACCTGGAACTTTTAAAGATAGACAAATTTTTCAATATGACCCACATCTTTTAATTGAAGGAATAATTTGTTCATCATACGCAATTAATGCTCATCATGCATACATTTACATAAGAGGTGAATATAAATTTTTCTCTGATAGAGTAGATGAAGCAATACAAGAAGCTTATGCAGCTGGTATTATTGGTGATAGTGTTATGGGACATGATTATAAAATGGAAATAACAGTTCACCGTGGAGCTGGAGCTTATATTTGTGGGGAGAAGTCTGCACTTATTGAATCATTAGAGGGTAAAAGGGGACATCCAAGACTAAAACCACATGGTAAAGAGTGTGAATGGTTCTTTGATAATCCAGCAACTGTAAATAATGTTGAAACAATTGCAACCGTACCTTTTATTGTTGAAAATGGTTATGAAGCTTATACAGCCTATGGAACAGAAAAATCACCTGGAACAATGTTATTCGCAATGAGTGGGCCTGTTAAAAACCCAGGAGTTTACGAATTAGCATTTGGAAACAAAATGATTGACTTCTTAAATGAAGTTGGTGGTGGTATGAGAGATGGTAAAAAATTAAAAGCAATTATTCCTGGAGGATCTTCGTGTCCTATTCTAACAGCAAAAGAAGTAGAATCCGCAGTATTAGATTATGAGTCTATGTGGGATGTTGGTTCAACTTTAGGAACTGGAGGAATGATTGTAATTGATGAAGATACTTGTATGGTTGAAGCTGCAAAAAACTTAATTGAGTTTTACCATCATGAATCATGTGGACAGTGTACTCCTTGTAGAGAGGGTTGTGGATGGATAGATGATATCCTAGCAAAAATTCTTGCAGGTGAGGGATCAAAAAAAGATATAGATACTATACTTGATGTATGTGTATCGTTAAATGGTAAAACAATTTGTGTATTTGCACCAGCTGTTAAAGATATCATTCAAAGCATGGTGCAAAAATTCCCGCAAGAATTTGAAGCATACTTTAAAAATTAAATTTTATATTAGGAGAAATAAATGGCAAAAAATACTTTTACACTAACAGATAATAGAAACGGTAATTCATACGAATATAACGTAATTGATGGAACAAGAGGACCAAGTGTTGTAGATATTTCTACATTCTATAAAGATTCAGGAATGTTTACTTATGACCCAGGTTATACATCAACTGCATCTTGTGATTCAAAAATCACATTTATTGATGGAGAAAATTCTGAATTAAGATATAGAGGTTATGATATTGCTGATTTAGCTGGTAAACACTCATTTTTAGATGTTTGTTACTTACTTATGAGAGGTTCTTTACCAACTGAAGATGCTTCAAAAAACTTCGATTTAGAAATTAGACATAGATCTTTTTTAAATGAAGGTTTAATTAGAATTTTTGATGCATTACCAGATGGAGCACATCCAATGGCAACTATGGGTGCAGCAACAATGGCACTTGCAGCATTCTATAAAGATCATTTAAATTTAGAAGATGATAAACAATTTAAAATAATGAGAAGAAGAATTGTTGCTAAAATGCCTACAATTGCTGCAATGGCATATAGAAACTCTATTGGTACTCCATTAATTTACCCAGATGTAAACAGATACTTTACAGAAAACTTCTTATATATGTTAAGAGCATATCCAGGTGGTTCTATGAAAAGACTTCCAGATGGAACTAATGAAGAAATTAAACAAATTGAAGTTGATGCACTTGATGCAATCTTTACATTACATGCTGATCATGAACAAAATGCATCTACAACTACTGTAAGAAATGTAGGTTCTACTGAAGCACATCCATATGTTGCAATTTCTTCAGGTATTGCTGCATTATGGGGTTCTGCTCATGGTGGTGCAAATGAAAAAGTAATGGATCAATTAAAAATGATTGGTGATATTAAAAATGTACCTTCATTTATTGCTAAAGCAAAAGATAGAAATGATCCATTTAGACTTATGGGATTTGGACATAGAGTTTATAAAAATAGAGATCCAAGAGCTGAGTGTTTAAAAGGTTTACAAGATCAACTAAGAGTTGAGTTAAAACTTGATTCTAAATTATTAGATATTGCTGCTGCTGTTGAAGAAGCTGCATTAAGTGATGACTACTTTAAAGAAAGAGGTTTATACCCAAATATTGACTTCTATTCAGGTGTTATCTTAACTGCATTAAAAATTCCAGTTGAAATGTTTACACCAATTTTCGTAATCGGTAGAACTCCAGGTTGGATTTCACAATGGTCTGAATTAAAACAAGATCCTAAGCATAAAATTGCAAGACCTAGACAATTATATACAGGTAACTAAGAATTAAAATAAACAAGTGTAAGGGGTAAAATAAATGAGTGAAATGGTAGAAATAACAGTCAATGGCGCACAAATGGAGGCTTCTAAAGGAAGTCTTCTAATTGATAAATTATTAGATGAAAATATTCATATTCCTCATTTTTGTTACCATCAAGCACTTGGTAAAGATGGAAACTGTAGAATGTGTATGGTTGAAATCGAAGGTCAAAAAAGACCTCAAATTGCCTGTGATACACCAATCAAAGATGGTATGATTATAAGAACTAAGGGTGAAAATATTGAAAAAGTTAGAAGAGATATATTAGAACTTGAACTTATAAATCATCCAATCGATTGTCCTACATGTGATCAAGCTGGAGAGTGTAAATTACAAGATTACTATATGGAATCTGGTTTTTATGACTCAAGAGTAAATACAGATACAAAAGTGAAAGCTAGAAAAAGAGTTGATTTAGGCTCTAATGTAATGCTTGACCAAGAAAGATGTGTACTTTGTACAAGATGTGTAAGATTCTGTTCTGATATTACAAAGACTAATGAATTAGGTGTAATAAATAGAGCTAATCATTCTGTTATTGGAACTTTCCCAGGACAAGAGTTAAGTAATCCTTATGCAATGAATGTTATTGATATTTGCCCAGTTGGAGCTTTAACAAACAAAGATTTTAGATTTAAACAAAGAGTTTGGTTTTTAGAAACTTTTGATGCTATTTGTAATGGTTGTTCAAAAGGCTGTAATATTTATGTTGATCATAGGAAAGAGAAATATAAAGATGACCAAATATTTAGATTTAGACCAAGAAGAAATGATACTGTAAATGGTTTCTTTATGTGTGATGAAGGAAGACTTTCATACGAAAATGAAGCTACTAATAGATTTACAACTCCTTTACTAGATAATGCTCAAACAGAAATAAGCAACACAATTACGAATATGTTCAAAGAGTTAACAACTCAAAAAAATATTCTTTTTGTATTAAGTCCAAATCTTTCTTATGAAGAAATACAAAATGTAAATAATTTAGCAAATAAATTAGAAGCAAAAGTATCGGGATATTCGCCAGATACTTTTGATGAAGATTTTAAAGATGATTATTTAAAAACAAATGATAAAACAGCTAATAGAGCTGCATTTAAAGAATTAGAAATAAATGAAGATGAGAAATATTTTAAAGATAGTTTAGATACTTCATCATTAGTAATTATTGTAGATAATAAATATTTTGATGAAAATTTAGATTTATTAAAAAATAAAAAAGTAATTTCTCTTTTTAGCCATAATTGTAAAACTATAGAAAATTCTGATATTGCTATTCCTATTTCATCATTTTATGAAAAATCAGGAACATATATAAATACAAATGGTACAAAACAAAAAGTGATTTCAAAGATTAATAAAGATAATCCAATGGAATCTATTACTACTATTATTGAACATTTAAAATCAATGATTGAAAAAGGAACTCTATGAGTAGTGCAATTGTAATAGCTGTAAATATAGCTCTTGCTGCATTTTTAGCAGTTGGTCTTACACCAGTTTTTGTATGGTGGGAAAGAAGGGTATCTGGTTTTATGCAAGATAGAACGGGTCCAAATAGATGTGGTATTGGTCCAATTAGGTTAGGTGGATTAATCCAAAGTTTTGCAGATATGTTAAAGCTAGTATTTAAAGAAGATTTTACTCCTACACATATTAAGTACAAATTCTTTTTTACAATAGCACCTGTAATTGTATTTTTCTGTTCTTTTTTAACATTTGCTACAATTCCTTTTGCTGATAATTTAGTTATTGATGGGCAATCTTTTATTATGTCTGCAATTCCAAATGAACTTGGAATCATGTGGTTCTTAGCATTTGCTGGACTTTCTATATATGGAATTATTTTAGGTGGTTATTCATCAAATAGTAAATATGGATTATTAGGTTCAATTAGAGCAGCAGCGCAAGTAATTTCTTATGAAGCAGCAATGGCATTAGCAATTATTTCAATGCTTTTATCATATGGTTCAATTCACTTAACAGATATTGTAAATGCACAAACAGGAACTTTCCTAGGTGTAATACCAATGTGGGGTATTTTTATACAGCCAATTGCTGCAATTATATTTATTGTGTGTTGTTTTGCTGAAACAAATAGAGCACCTTTTGATATAGCTGAGGGTGAATCTGAAATTGTTGCAGGGTATCATACTGAGTATTCTGCGATGAGATTTGGACTATTTCAAGTAGGTGAATATGCTGCTATGAGTGCAAGTGCTGCTATTATTGTTACACTTGTATTTGGTGGTTATCAAATACCTTGGTTAGATACACCAACTGTTCAAAATAATATGAACTATATTATGATGGCATTAATTGTAATTTTACCGATAAAAGTTTTCTTCTTAACAAAATGGATGAAGAAAAATAATAGATCAAAAAATAGTGAAGATAAATCAAGAGATTTAGAAACAAAAATACTTACTATTGCATTTTGGGGTATTTCGTTAGTTGTAGTTGCATTACTTGCAATTTTCTTAATTTTTGGTTTAGGTGAAAACGGTGTAAATATTGTAACTGCAGTTTTACAAATTGGAACATTCTTAGTTAAATTCTTTTTAATGGCATTTGTATTTATTTGGATTAGATGGACAGTATTAAGATTTAGATATGACCAATTACAAATGTTAGGATGGAAAGTATTATTACCACTAGCATTATTAAATATTGTTGTAACTGCGACATTTATCGTAGTTCAAGGGAGTTAAGATGGGAGTTAAAGTAGTACCAAGACATGGTAAATCATTTAAAGACAAATTATATCTTCCTGGAATAATAGGTGGAATGAAAACTACACTTAGCCATTTTACTAAAAACTTAAAAGATGTAAATAAGCTAAAAACAATGCAGTATCCAGAAGTTCAACCAACTGACTTAAATGAAAGATACAGAGGTGTTCATAGACTTACAAAATGGGAAGATGAAACTGAGAAATGTGTTGCATGTTATATGTGTGCAACTGCATGTCCAGCAGATTGTATTTTTATTGAAGCAGAAGAGAGATTTGATGAACATGATGAAAAAAGACCAAAAGAGTTTAAAATAGATTTACTTGAATGTGTTTTTTGTGGTTATTGTGTTGAAGCTTGTCCTTGTGATGCAATTAGAATGGATACAGGAATTTTTTCTTTTACAGCAAGTTCTAGAGAAGAGTTTGTTCTAGATAAAAAAGCACTAATGGCAAATGAAAGATCAAAGGATTTAGATAATGGTTGATATAGTATTTATAGCACTTGCATTCTTAGCAATTTCAGGTGCAATTGCAATGATTGTATATGCAAATCCTATGTATAGTGCACTTGGCGTTTTAATCTCAATGCTAAGTGTTGCAGGAATGTTTGCGCTTTTAAATGCAACTTTTTTATTCCTTGTACAAATTATTGTTTATGCAGGTGCAATTATGACACTTATTCTTTTTATCTTAATGTTCTTAAATATAAAAGAAGAAGATTTACCAAAGGAACCAAAGAAATTTCAATTAATTGCTTTTGGTGCAGTTATAATGATTCCTTTAAATATTTTAATTTTAAAAGCTGTTGCAAAGCTACCTTCAAAAGATTTTTCTATTTCAAGTAGCGATTTTGGAGATATTAAACCAATTGGTATGCAACTATATAATAACTGGTTATTAGCTTTTGAGTTAATATCAATTTTACTTTTAGTTGCATTAATAGGTTCAGTAGTACTTGCAAAAAAAAGAAACTCAAAAATTAAAAATCCAGGAGAAGAATCATGATTTCATTAACATCTTATGCATTTGTAGCAATGATGCTTTTTTCTATTGGAGTAATTGGTGTAATAGCAAGAAGAAATATCTTTGTTATTTACATGTCAATTGAAATGATGCTAAATGGAGTAAATTTATTTTTAGTTACTTTTGCTAGATATCATTTCAACATGGATCCACAAGTAATTACAGTAATGGTTATAGCAATAGCAGCAGCTGAAGCTGCAATTTTCCTTTCAGTAATTATTCTATTATTTAGATCAAGAAAATCACTTGATACAGATATTTTTAATACTTTAAAACAAGGAGAAAAATCATGAATACTTCCCTTTTAGTTTGGATTATTCTAGCTCCTTTAATTGGTGCAATATTAAATGCTGGATTTTACTTCTACCACATTAAAAAACAAAAAGTTTCTGAGTTAACATTTGCTTTAATTGGAACACTAACTCCTTTAATATCTTTTTTAATTACACTTAGCTTGTTTTTAAGAATGAATGAAGAGAATATTACATTTAAGCAAGATTTATTTACTTGGTTAGATATTGATAAATTACATATTGGAATGTCTTTACTAGGAGATAATCTATCAATATTTATGTCTATGTTTGTTACATTTGTAGGTTGGTTAATTCATATTTATGCAATTGGATATATGAGAGGCGATAATGGCTTTGGTAAGTTTTTTGCTTACTTTAACTTATTCTTAGCTTCTATGTTAATTTTAGTACTTGCAGATAACCCAATTATACTTTTCATTGGTTGGGAAGGTGTTGGAGTTTGTTCTTACTTACTAATTAAATTCTATTATGGAAAAGCAGAAAATGTAATAGCTGCAAATAAAGCATTTATTGTAAATAGAGTTGGAGACTTTGGTTTTATACTTGGAGTTGTAACTTTATTCTTTGCACTTGGTGAAGTTGACTTATCATTTTCTTCAATGGAAGCAAATATAGCAAATGCAAGTAGTGAATTATTAGTATTATCAGGTGTTTTACTTTTTATTGGGGCAATGGGTAAATCTGCACAAATTCCTTTATATGTTTGGCTTCCTGATGCAATGGCAGGTCCTACTCCAATTTCAGCTTTAATTCACGCAGCTACTATGGTAACTGCAGGTGTTTATATGGTTGCAAGATTTCACTTCCTTTATTCTGGAATTGAAGAGATTGGTTTATTAATAGCTTATATTGGTGCATTTTCAGCTCTTTTAGCTGCTATTATTGCAACAAGACAAACAGATATTAAAAAGATTCTTGCTTATTCAACTATGAGTCAATTAGGTTATATGTTTATAGCAGTTGGTCTTGGTTTTTATTCAACTGGACTTTTCCATGTATTTACTCATGCTTTCTTTAAAGCTATGTTATTTATGGGAGCTGGTGGAGTTATTCTTGCAGTTCATCATAGACAAAATATCTTTGATATTGCAAAACATAGAGCAACAACACCAATTATTAAATTTACTTTTCTGATTGGAGTAATAGCAATTTCAGGAGTTCCTTTCTTCTCAGGTTTCTTCTCAAAAGATGCAATACTAGCAGCTGCTTTCCAAGAAGGAGAATACTTAATTTGGGGAATTGCACTATTTACTGCATTTTTAACAGCATTTTATATGTTTAGATTATATTTTATTGTTTTCGTAGCTCCTACAAAACATGATGTAAAATATGAATATACATCAAGAACAATAACTATTCCACTACTATTATTAGCAGTAGGAGCAGTTGCTGCTGGATATTTAAATCTTCCAGCTGTTTTAGGTGGAGAGCATTTAGTTGATACTTGGTTAGCACAATTAAATTCAACTCCTATACATATGAGTCACTTAACAGAATGGATTTTAATGATTCTTTCTGTTGCAGTAGCTGGTTCTGGTATTTTTGTAGCATATAAGAAATATGCTAATTTTGATATTTACCATCCTGAAGAAGAGACGGGACTAATTGGTAGAAGATTTTATATTGATGAATTGTATGACTATTTATTTGTACAATCTTCAAAAAAACTATCTACTTTTATTGATAAAGTAATAGATGAAAAAATTATTGATGGTTTTATTATGCGCTCATCAAATAGTTTTGTAAACATTGGTAAAAAAGTTTCTTTATCTCAAAATGCGAATGTTAGATTTTATGCAGCCTTTATGCTTGTTGGAATGACTTGCATATTTATTTATTTATATATTAAGTTAGGATTATAGTATGAGCCCAGATATACTTTCATTTATAATATTTTTACCTGCTCTTGTTGCTTTTGCTTTAATGATTACAACTAAAGATGTAAACACAATTAGAAATATCGCTTTTTTAACAACTACAGTTATTTTAGCTCTAGTTTTAAAAATCTATATCGAGTTTATTCCAAGTGAAGGTATGCAGTTTGTTACGAATGTACCTTGGATTGAAACATATGGAATTAATTACTATGTTGGATTAGATGGTTTTTCTTTAACAATTTTAATGATGATTGCAATTTTAATTCCAACTGCTTACCTATTATTATGGGAAGGGAGAACTAAAGGATATTGGTTAAATATGCTTTTAGTACAAACAGGAGTTACAGGAACTTTACTATCTTTAGATATCGTACTATTTTACTTCTTCTGGGAAGTTATGCTTTTACCAGTATTTCTTATGATTGGTTCATATGGATTTGGAAATAAGATTTTTACAACAATAAAAGTAACTGTTTATACAATGGTAGGTTCACTACTTATGTTTGTTGCAATTTTATATCTTGGAGTTGCTTACTATAACGAGTTTGGAGTTTGGTCATTTGCATATAATGAACTAATGAAAATATCAACATTAGAGTATTCAACAAAAGTATGGTTATTCTTAGGATTCCTAGCTGCCTTTGCTATTAAAATTCCTATTTTCCCATTACATACTTGGATTATGGAAACATATAAAAATGCACCAACTGGTGCTGTTTTTCTTTTATCTTCAATTATGGCAAAACTTGGTGTTTATGCGATTGTAAGATTTATGATTCCAATTTTTCCTGAAATTTATATTGAATTCTCAGCATATTTTGTAGCAATTGGTTTATTTGGTCTTATTTACTTTGGAATTGCTGCACTTATGCAAGATGATATTAAAAGAATGTTTGCATATTCATCAGCATCTCACTTAAGTTTTATAGCTGCTGGTATTTTCTCTTTAAATGAATATGGTATTAATGGAGCACTTTACTTAATTATTGCTCATGCAATTGCAACTGGTGCACTATTTTTACTAGTTGGATTGATTCATGAGGAGACTGGTTTTAAAAGTATAAAAGATTTAGGTGGAATTGCAAAGCAAGCACCTATTTTAACTTTTATATTTGCAATAATGCTTTTTGCAAATGTTGGACTTCCAGGAACAAATGGATTTGTATCTGAACTATTAATTATTTTTGGTATTTATGAGTTTAATCATACACTTGGATATATTTCAGCAATTACTGTTGTTGTTGGTGCATCATATATGTTGTGGATGTTCCAAAGAGCAATACTACAAGATAGACCTGAGGGTGCTAGTGTTTTAAAAATGAGAGATTTAAAAATCAAAGAGATTGTAGGACTAGCTCCTTGGGTATTCTTAGTGTTTTTAATGGGTATTTATCCAGAAATTTTTATAAACAAATTTGAACCAACAGTTACTCATTACTTAAATGACATTTTACATATTGGAGCTTCAAAATGAGTCAATTTATATATTTAATTCCAGCAATTACTGTATTAGTTGGAGCTTTAACTCTTATGTTTATGAGTATGTATGAAAAATACAATGTTAAAAACTTTATTACAGTTTCATCTATTTTTCTTTTTATTGCTCTTGGTTTTTCAGCATTATTCTTTACTGAATCATATTCAGTTCAACCATATAATGACTTATTAAACAATGTTTTAATATTTGATACGTTTTCAAACTTCTTTAATATTCTACTAATACTTGGTACTATATTAACGCTATTAATAGGTGAACACTATTTCCAACATAGATCATATTTTAAAGGTGAATTTTTCTCAATTTTATTATTTGCACTATTTGGAATGATGTTATTAGCGCATACAAATGAACTAATTACTGCATATATTGCGCTTGAAATTGCATCTTTTTCTGTTTATATTATGGTTGGAGTTAATACAGAAGATTCAAAAAGAGTTGAGGCTATTTTTAAATACTTAGTATTAGGTTCATTTATTGGAGCATTTTATTTACTAGGAGTTGTATTAGTTTATGGAGCAACTGCAACTACAAACTTAAGTGAAATTGGAGCATTTATCTCAACACACTCTGGTGATGATATGATTTTAGTTTATATAGGATTAACACTAATTCTATTTACATTCCTATTTAAAATTGCAGCATTTCCATTCCAATCATGGGTACTTGATGTTTATAGAGGTGCGCCAATGGTTATTACAGCTTACATGGCATCAACTTTTAAAATTGCAATTTTCTCTTTTTTCATGAGAGCATTTTTACAAGACTTAGCACCAATTATTGATTTTTGGGATACGATTATATCAGTAATTATTGTATTAACACTTGTATTTGGTACATACTTAGCAGTTAGTCAAAATATTGTAAAAAGAATGTTAGCAGCATCATCAATTGTACATACTGGATATTTATTATTAGCATTTATTGCACTATCATATAAAGATGGAGAAATATTAAATATTGATTCTGCATATGCAACAATGTTCTATTTAATTGCATATTTATTATCAGCACTTGGAGCATTTGGTTTAGCTTCTCATATTATTTCAGAAACAAATGTAAGAGTTACATATGATGATTTTAAAGGTTTAGCACATGAAAGACCTTTCTTAGCAGCTATGATGACAATATTTTTATTCTCACTAGCAGGAATTCCTTCAACAATTGGATTTATTGGTAAGTTTTATGTATTCACTGAAGCTATAAATGCAGGATATATAGGACTTGCAGTTTTAGCAATTATTGCTACAATTGTTTCAGTTTACTACTACTTTAAATTAATTGCAATGATGTATTTTTACCCTGCGCCACTTACTTGTAGTATTGAAGGTTTTAATGATAAAAGAGTTTCAACTTATGCAATTGCATTTGTTGCAATTTTAACAATATTAGGTGGAGTTGGTTCAGCAATTGTCTTCTTTATTCCTATTTTAAATATTGATGCTATTATTGCATTAAGTCAAACTGCAGTTCAATCTTTATTTATAAAATAGAGTGTGTTAATAAGTAACACAACCTTTTATAAATACTTCAAATACACAATCAAAAATTGTACATAGTAAAAGCCCATATAATGGGCTCTTACTTCTAACTCTCGACTACTTCACTATTAAATTGTACAGTTCTAATACAAAGAGAAATAAACAAAAATGAAGTACCCTTTCGCTATTATAATGCTATTATAAAAAATTAATTTTATCACTGGAAAGGATTGAATATGAGTAACCTTATAGAAGGCTATTTAGGTAAAACAGTTGAGGGGAAGAAAAGTAGACTACCTGCTAAACTTGACTATTTACAAAGTGTTACAGGTGGATTTCTAGCATTATTCATGTGGGCACACATGTTACTAGTATCTTCGATATTAATATCTGAAGAATTCATGTATACAATTACAAAACTATTGGAAGCGAGTTTTATAATTGATGGAGGAAGCCCTCTTTTAGTTAGTATTACAGCTCTTGTAATATTTGTAATCTTTATTGCGCATGCAGGATTAGGTATGAGAAAATTACCTGGTAACTTTAAACAGTACCAAGTAATGAAAGCACACTCTAAGAATATGGATCATGACGATACTAAACTTTGGTTTACACAAGCAGGAACAGGTTTTACTATGTTCTTCTTAGGTTCTGTTCACCTATATATCATTATGACAAATTCAGATGCAATTGGTCCTTATGCATCAGCTGATAGAATCTGGTCTGAGTGGATGTGGCCTTTATATATTCTTTTATTAATTGCTGTTGAGTTACATGGAACAATTGGTCTTTATAGATTATGTGTTAAATGGGGTTGGTTTGACGGAGAAAATCCAAAAGCTACAAGAATTGCACTTAAAAAAGTTAAATGGGCATTAACTATATTCTTCTTAACATTAGGTTTCTTATCATTAGCAGCTTATATGAAAATAGGTTACGACCATGCAAAAGCTGGAAAAGTTGGTGAAAGATTTGTTCCTACTGCAAAAGTTATGGAATACAAAATAACAAATAAAACTATTGGAGGAATCGCATAATGAAAATTAATTACTGTGATGCACTTGTAATTGGTGGAGGACTTGCAGGTTTAAGAGCTGCAGTTGCTGCACAAAAAAAAGGTTTAAATACAGTAGTACTATCACTTGTACCTGTTAAAAGATCTCACTCTGCAGCTGCTCAAGGTGGTATGCAAGCATCTTTAGGAAACTCTAAGATGTCTGATGGAGATAATGAAGATTTACACTTTGCTGATACTGTAAAAGGTTCAGATTGGGGATGTGATCAAGAAGTTGCAAGAATGTTTGTACATACAGCACCAAAAGCAATTAGAGAATTAGCTGGTTGGGGTGTTCCTTGGACTAGAGTTAGAGAAGGTTCAAGAGAAGCTGTTATTAATGCTAAGAAAACAACTGTAACAGAAGATGCTGATAGACATGGTTTAATTATGTCTAGAGACTTCGGTGGTACTAAAAAATGGAGAACATGTTACACTGCTGATGCAACTGGACATACTATGTTATTTGGTGTTGCTAATGAAGCATTAAAACATGATGTTGATATTAGAGATAGAAAAGAAGCACTTTCTTTAATCCATGAAAATGAAAGATGTTATGGAGCAATTGTAAGAGATTTAATTACTGGTGAATTAGAAGCTTATGTTGCAAAAGGAACATGTATAGCAACTGGTGGATATGGAAGAGTATTTAAACAAACTACTAATGCTGTAATTTGTGAAGGTATTGGTGCAGCTATTGCACTTGAAACTGGAATTGCAACTTTAGGAAATATGGAAGCTGTTCAATTTCACCCTACTCCAATTGTACCATCAGGTATTTTATTAACTGAAGGTTGTAGAGGTGATGGTGGAATCTTAAGAGATGTTGATGGACATAGATTTATGCCAGATTACGAACCTGAGAAAAAAGAACTAGCTTCAAGAGACGTTGTTTCTAGAAGAATGATTGAACATATTAGAAATGGTAAAGGTGTTCCATCACCATATGGAGATCATATTTGGTTAGATATTTCTATTCTTGGTCGTGAGCATATTGAAAAGAACTTAAGAGATGTTCAAGAAATCTGTCAAATCTTTAATGGTATTGATCCTGCTGATGAGGGTAAAAAAGGTTGGGCTCCTGTTCTTCCTATGCAACATTACTCTATGGGTGGAATTAGAACAAAACCAACTGGTGAGTCTCAAAAATTAGCTGGTCTATTTGTTTGTGGTGAAGCATCTTGTTGGGATATGCACGGATTTAATAGACTTGGTGGAAACTCAGTATCTGAAACAGTTGTTGCTGGTATGATTGTTGGGAACTATTTTGCTGATTATTGTATTTCTAATGATGTAGTAATTGGAACAAAAACTGTTCAAAGCTTTATGGATGCTCAAGATAAATATCTTGATGAGATTTTAGCTTATGAGGGAAGCGAAGATATTTTTAGAATTAAAAATAGAATGCAAAACTTAATGGACGAAAAAGTTGGAATTTTTAGAGATGGAATTAGACTAGCTGAAGCGGTTAATGAATTAGAAGAGCTATTAATTAAAACAAAACAAATTAATGTTAAGTCTAAAGAAAGAGTTGGAAACCCTGAGCTTGAAGAAGCATATAGAGTTCCAAGAATGCTAAAAGTTGCACTATGTGTTGCTAAAGGTGCTAGAGAGAGAACTGAATCAAGAGGTGCTCACTATAGAGAAGATCACTTAAAAAGAGATGATGCAAATTGGTTAAATAGAACATTAACTTCTTGGCCAAATCCAAGTGATACACTTCCTACAATCACATATGAAGAATTAGATATTATGACTATGGAAATGCCTCCAGCATTTAGAGGTTATGGTGCTAAGGGTATGATTATTGAAAATGAATTATCAGAAAAGAGACAAGCTGTAGTTGATGAAACTGTAGAAAGAATGCAGGCTGAAGGTAAAGATAGACATGAAATTCAACATGAATTAATGCCATTTGATTTACCAATGAACTATAGAGAGAAAAATGAAAGAGTAGGAGACTTATAATGAGTATTGAAAAAGGTAGAGAAATAACAATATCAGTTCTTAAATTTAATCCACGATCTAAGGTTTCTAAACCTCATTTCGTTGATTATAAATTAGAAGAAACTCCAGGAATGACTCTTTTTATTGCATTAATGAAAATTAGAGAAGAGTATGACCCAGATTTATCATTTGACTTTGTATGTCGAGCTGGAATTTGTGGTTCTTGTGGAATGGTAGTAAATGGTAAACCTGCACTTGCTTGTAGAACACTAATTGCAAACTATCCAACTGGAAACTTACAGTTAATGCCAATGCCAGCGTTTGAGCTTATCAAAGATTTATCAGTTAATACTGGTAAATGGATGGATGCAATGTCTAAAAGAGTTGAATCTTGGATTGTTGATAATGGTGAAGAAAATGATATTACAAAACTTGAAGAGAGAGTTGATCCAGATGTAGCTGATGCAACTTTTGAACTTGACAGATGTATTGAGTGTGGAATTTGTGTTGCTTCTTGTGGTACTAAACTTATGAGACCAGATTTTGTTGGACCTGTTGGACTTAACAGAGTTGCTAGATTTGAAGTAGATCCTCATGATAAAAGAACTGCAGAAGATTTCTATGAATTAATCGGTGATGATGATGGAATCTTTGGTTGTATGTCTTTATTAGCATGTGAAGACCACTGTCCAAAACACTTACCATTACAAAATAAAATTGCTTACTTAAGAAGAAAATTAGTAGCATTAAGATAATTACGAAAGAGGTTTTTCCTCTTCGTATTTTCATTAGTAATTGTATAAAAAGTTAAGTATCAATCCTTTGATATTTAACTTTTTGTATTTTAGGGAGATATAATGAGCTTAGCTAATGACTACTTTTTACTTTATCATGGGATAACATTTGAACAAAATTTAGATGTTGAACCTATTGATACAAACATAACAAATGATATATTTTCAATTTATGCTTTAATATTAAGCACGACTAGAAAAAATTGTGATAAATTTTTACCATTAACATCATTTAAAACTTATTGTCAACAATTAAATGTAAAAACACCATCTAATATTAGTGAGTTAAATCACCTACAACATAATATTGTTGAAAATATTAAGGAAACTAAATCAAAAGAGTTTATTGATACTTTGCATGAGTCTTTTGATTATCTTAAAAAAGCAGAAATTGTAAATAATGATGATTATCAAAAACTAGTTTCACTTTTTGACCATAAAGAGTTAGATATAAATAGTGAAGATATTATTTTAGAAGATAGTAATGAAAAAAAATCGAAATCATCTTTTAAAGAATTAAAACCTATCTTAGAAAATATTATAGATGAAATAAAATCTTTAACAAAAAATGAAACTACTTTAAGCGAATTAATTCAAACAAAAGATTATCTAAATAACCAAAAGTTCTCTATAGGAATCACAGGTGTTATGAATGCTGGTAAATCTACTATGTTAAATGCTTTAATGGGTAGAGAAATCTTAGGTAGTGCCGTTGTACCTGAAACTGCAAACTTAACAGTTGTAAAACATAATACTCGTGAAAAAGCAAAAGTATTTTATTGGAATACTCAAGAATGGGGAAAAATTGAAACAGCTGCTTTAGAACTTGAATCAATGAGAGAATATGTAAATGAAACAATTGAAACATTTGGAGATGAATTAAGTACATATATAAAAAAAGAGTCAAGATATGATGAAGTTGAAATAAATGACCTTTCTTTATATACATCAGCAGAAGCTAGTAATAAAAAATGTAACCTAGTAAAATATGTAGAATTAGGTTCAAATTTAGATTTTCTATCAGATGGTATTGAAATAGTGGATACTCCAGGATTAGATGATCCTGTTATTCAAAGAGAAGAGATTACAAAAGAGTATATATCTCAGTGTGACATGATGCTTCATCTTATGAACGTATCTCAAAGTGCGACACTAAAAGATGTTGAATTTATAATTGATGCCCTACTTTATCAAAATATTTCAAAATTATTAGTAGTAATTACAAGAGCTGATACTGTTTCAAAAGAGCAATTAGATGAAGTAATCTCTTATACAAAATCTTCAATAGAAAAACAATTAAAAGCTCAAAATAAAGATTCACAACTTGACTATATTTTAAAAACAATTAAGTTTATTCCAATCTCAGGAAAAATGGCTTTATTACATAGAACAGGAAGAGAACAAGAAGCCTTAGATGCAGGATTTACATTAGAAGATACTGGTATTTTAGAGATTGAAAACTATTTAAATGAAACACTTTTTGGTTCTAGTTCACAAAAGGGTGAAATTATCATCCAATCTGCTAAAACACAGCTTTTAAAAACATTAGATAAAAAAAATCTATCTTTAAACTATGAATTAAAACTTTTATCAAAATCAAAAGAAGAGTTGGAAGTTGAGTTAAAAGAGTTTGAAAAGAAGAAAATAGTAAATAAAAGAATATTTGATGCAATGAATGAAGATATTATTTATTATAAAAATGATGCTAAGAATTATATAGAATCACTTGAAACTTTTTTAGAAAGTGAATTAGTTGATCTTCAAACTGTTATAAAACAAAGAGTAATTTCAGATGTTAGATATAGTTTTGAAAAAACAAAAAAAAGACCTGAAAACTCTAGAATTAAAGTTATTGTTGAAACAGCAATTAAAGATGGAATTATTGATGTTATTAGAGATTACAGATATAAATTTATTGTAAAATCACAAAGTATTGGTGAACAATGTGAGCAAAAATATCAAGATTTTGGTTTTGTAATGGGTCATAAAAATGATAACTTTGATGCAAGAGGATTTTTTCAAGATGACTTTAAATCAGGGTTTTTAACTTCTAATAATGAGATTCTAATTTCTCAAATAACAGGAGCTGTTTCTAAGTCAAAAGCTACTAAATTAAATGAGCTTGATAGAGAAATAGAGAACTTTATCAAAGGTCAATTTGAGGGTATTGAACAAAATATAAAAACTAAGGCAAATAAAGTTTCAAACCATTTAGTTGAAACATTTTTTGAAACATTAAACGCACCATTAAATAGAGTTAAACAAAAACTTCAAGATGAAGAGAACATTTTACAAAAACAAATTGAATCTTTCGAAGATAATGATAAAAATAGAGCAAATTTATCTATTGATATTCATAAAAAAATAAAAAATCTAGATCAAATTTCTACTAATATTAAAGGACTAAAATAATGAGTGCAAATTTAAAAATATTAGATAGTTTTATTAATGAGTTTAAAAATACATACAAAGAAGTTGAAGTTGTGTATGATGAGGGATTATTAGGGGATATTAAAAAAATCCAAGATCGACTTCTTGATCAAAAGTTTTTTCCTTCAAAACAATTAGAGAGCATTTTACAAAAGCAAATTAGACGTGCGAGATTTCCAATGGAAGTTGCAATAACGGGACAATTCTCTGCTGGTAAATCAACATTTTTAAATGCCCTACTTTCAAAAAATATTCTTCCAACTGGAATTACTCCAGTTACTTCAAAAGTAAATTTTATTAGTTATGGAGAAGAGTATAAACTAAAAATCACTTATTATTCAGGAGCTCAAGAATATGCTCCAATAGAAGCAATAGCAGATTTTACAGACCAAAGGTCTGAGGATATGAAAGATATTAAATATCTTACTTTATATGCACCTATGGATATATTAAAAGAGATATCTTTTGTAGATACTCCTGGACTTAACTCACAATCTCAAAGTGATACAGATACAACAAGAAGTGTACTAAGAGATGTTGGTGGAATTATTTGGCTAACACTTATTGATAATGCAGGAAAGCAATCAGAAGCAAAAGTTCTAGAAGAGTATATGCAACTTTTTAAAGATAAATCTTTATGTGTTTTAAATCAAAAAGATAAATTTTCACAAGAGCAAATAGAAACTACTACAAAATATGTATCAGAAAAATTTGGTAAATATTTTGCACAAGTAACTCCCATCTCAGCTAAAATGGCATTAGATGCAAGAGCCTTACAAAAAACTGTACTTATTGAAGATTCGGTTGATGCAATTTTAAAAGATTTTAAAAAAGATTTAAATGAAAATTTAAATGCCAATACTTTAGATTTCTTTGAAGAAAAATATGATGTTTTTCAAAATAAATTAAAAGAGATTAAATACTCAGATATATCATCAAATTTAAAACTATTAGAAGAATCAAATATTCAAGAAGTATTAGATTTTATAGAACATGAAATGAGACCAAAAGCAGCAGAAGCAAAAGAGTATGCAATTAAAAAAGATTTAAAAGGTGTCTGTGATATTTTAATCAAAGAGTACCAAACTATTATTGGAGTATATGATGCTTTATGTAATGTTTTAAAATCTTGTGAAGAAAAAGTACTTAAACAATTTGATGAGATTCATAGTAAGCACTCAAAAGAGTTATTTACAATTTATAACTCACTTGAAAGTATTATGGAAAAAGTTGCAAGTGAAACTTATAAAAATATTCAAAGAAAGCCTGCTTTTAGATTTGAAGAATCTTCAGGAGGATTTTTAAAGTCTGAAAAAATTGAAAAAATTCAGTTTGAAACTTACTGGATAAATGCCGATAATATTTATAAAAACCTATTTTATGATGACCAAACTATTGATAAAATGTTTAAAAGGTCAATTAAGCTTCTTAAAAATGTTGAGCTAAATACGGATGAGGCATTCAGAGAAGTTTACAGACATATCAAAACAGAAGTAAGAAAATGGCAAGAACCATATGAGCTTATTAAAAAACACAGAGAAATTGCATCTGATAGTGAGTTTTCAAATACAAGACACTTTGCTGCAAAAGTATATGAAAATGTACTAAGATCATATCATAGAGCTATTTTAGAAAATATTTCTGCTTTAAGAAAAAAGTTTGCTTACTTTAATGGAGCATTATCGTATTCATATATTCAAACTACACAAGCAACTATTGCACACTTTGAAGAACAAATTCATGAATCAGAAGAGTTATACAAAAAAGAACCAACTAGGTTTGCAATACAACATCCAAGGGAAGATGAAATTTTAGCAAAACTAAAAGCAAATTTTGGTTTTGATAAAATCGAAGATTTCTTAACTTCAAGAAGAAACTATTTATTTAAAATTGCGAAATATTCAAAAGAACAATATTTAGATATAAATGAAGATAGAATAAACTTTGTAAAATCAAAAGAAGCAGAATATGTTCAAAAAATTAAAGATTTAGAAAAAATAAAAGAGGAAGTTTAAAATTGAGACTTCTTGCTTTATTATGTGTTTTTTTAACTCTAAATTTAAATGCCCAAGACTCTAATCTTGATATTAAATTTTTTGGAACATTAGGTGGAGTTTATAATGACAATAATAAATATCTATATACAAAAGGTCCTCATAGTAAAGATGGTTCATCAAAAAAAATAAATACTTATGTAGATAGTATAGTAGGAACTCAAGCAACATACAAATTTAATGATAACTTCTCTTTAATATCTCAAGGAATAATCAAAAAAGATGATTTTGGAGATACAGATCCTGCAATTGATTGGGGTTATTTAAAATATGATTCAAATGAAAACTTTATTTTTAAATTAGGTCGAATTAAACTACCTTATTATAAAAACTCTAATAACAATAATATTGGTTATTCTAAATTAATGATTAGAGAGCCTATTGAAGTATATGGACAAATGCCTTTTGATATATACAATGGGGTAGAGTTTATTTACTCAAATATTATCAACAAATACTTCTATACAATTCAAGGAAGTTATGGACAAGAAAAGTTTGATATTCCAATTCAAACACTAAATGAAGTTTTTGAAAATGAAATAAAAGATTTAAAAGCAATAAATTTCACTTTTGGAAATGACAATATTGAAGCTAGAGCTTCATATTTACATGGAAAGATATCTAGTTCTAGCTCAAGTATAGATACACTATTTTCAAGTTTAAGACAATATAACTTAAATGATTTAGCTAGTGAATATGAAATGAAAGATAAAAATGCCGAGTATTTTGGTTTAGGTTTATTTATTGATTATGAAAATTATATATTTTCAAGTGAATATGGAAAAAGAAAAGTTGATTCTTTTTACTTAGGTACCTCTGGTTTTTATACAACATTAGGATATAGATTTGGCTCTTTAATTCCATATTTTACCTATGCAAAAGTAAAAATGATTAAAGATACAAACATAGATAGTATTTCAAATGATTTAAACTATTTAGTAGGAATTCAAAATGTTGCTCAAGATACAAAAACACTAGGTTTTAAATATCATATAAACCAAAATATTGATTTTAAATTTGAGTATCAAAGAATTAGACCTAGAGGTCTTAATGGTGGGTTTAATCTAAATCCTACAGGTGATTATGAAAATTCAAACTCTAATATCTATTCTTTTGTAATAGATTTTGTTTTTTAAGAATTTGCTATGAAATTTAATATATTAATCTTATTATTCATAATAACAACATTTCTTCAAGCAGAAATTGTAATTGTAACAAACAAAAATTCTGATATAAATAGTTTATCTAAAGAATCAATCAAATACTTATATTTAGCAAAAGTAAATACAATCAACGATATTAGAATCAAAGCCTTATTATCTAGAAATAAAACTTTACATGAAAGATTTATTAATAATATTATAAATAAAGATATTCAACAATATAGTAGTTATTGGGCAAGATTAGTTTTTACGGGTAGAAAACCAATTCCTAGAAGATTAAGTAGAGAACAAATTAAAGAAAAACTTGCTGAGAAAAATACAATAATTTATATTGATAAAAAAGATATCAATAAAGACTGGAAAATAGTATATGAAAGATAAATCTATAGATTTTATAAAAGATTTTGTAAAATACTATAACTCATTATCTATACTTAAAAAGTTTTTAATTCCTTCAATTGCAGGGTTTATGTTTTTTCTACTTTTTTATATATATATTCTATCAAGTACAACTTATATGAAAAAAACAATTCATCAAATAAATAAAGAGTCTATTCCTATTTATGAAACAATTTTTGATAATGAATTTTTATTACAAAAAATTTCTTTTGAACTTAATAATGCAGTTGTTGCAAAAGAGTTAGATTTAGTAAAAGAAACAAATGCTTATGCAAGTAAAATTCAAAAAAATCTTGAAAATCTTGAAAACACTACTTTTAAAGAAGAGATAATTAATATAAAAAATTCTTTTAATGAATACTATTTTGAAGCTAGTAATTTATCTGAAGACTTAATAGAAGATGATAATAGTTACGATTATATTCATATAAAAACACTCTTAGTTGTAAGTAAATACAATAAAATTTTAAAGTTATATCAAAATCTTAGAGAAACTATTAAAAAAGATATCAAAGATGATGTAAGTTCAATATATATAGCTTCAAGTAGAGTTTTATTTAATAGTAGTTATGCTTTTGTTTTATGGATAATTCTTTCATCTATGGGACTTTTTTATATTTATAAAGATATGAGTTCTAGAATAAAACAGATTGTTGAAGAGTCAGAAAGTATTTCACAAGGTAAAGCAAACTTTCACAAAAGACTCTCTTCTATTTCTTCTGATGAATTAGGACTTATTGTAAATTCAATTAATACTTTTATTTCAAAATTAGAACAAAACCATGAAGATTTAGAAAATGCAAAAGATGATATAAAACGTTTTATTGCAGATACAGTACATCAAATTAGAACTCCTTTATCTAGTATTCTTATGAATGCTGAGATGATAAAAGATTTGCAAGAAGATGACTCTTTAGCACCTTTTATTGATTCAATAGATGCTTCAATAAATATGCTATCAAACTCCTATGAAGATTTATCTTATGTTACCTCTTATGACTCAATAAAATATAATCCAAACTTAATCTCATTAAGTCAAATGATAGAAAAAAGAATAGTATTTTTTCAAACTATTTGTAGAATGAATTTAAAAGAAATAGATTCTGATATTGATATAAATGCCTATACTTATATAAATATTGTAGAACTAGAAAGATTAATTGATAATAATATTTCAAATGCAATTAAATATGCTCAAATAGAAAAGCCTATTTATATAAGATTAATAAAATCAAAAGAATCTAATAGAATTATTTTAGAGTTTAGAAGTTATGCAAAAGAGATAAAAAATAAAAAGAAAATATTTGAAAAAAATTATAGAGAAGAAGAATCAAAAAGAGGTTTAGGTTTAGGATTAAATATTGTAAAAAACATCTGCGATAAATATAATATTTCATATGAAGCAAGCTATAAAGATAATCAAAATATTTTTACTTATACTTTTGATGAAATTAAAAAAATAGGGATTTAATTTAAATTGAAATATATACAGCATTATCCACAAGAGATACAAAATCAAATACAAGAGTTAATAAACAAAGATAAATTAGGTGACTACTTAAGAAATAAATATCCAAAAAAACATGAAATTAAAACTGATAAAGCTTTATATGCTTATGTTATGGATTTTAAGAATGAATATTTCAAAAAATCTCAAATATCAAAAGTAATGTATGATGGAAAGATAAATGTAATAAGTAATGCTCTTGGAATGCACACAATTATCTCAAGAGTTCAAGGAAGTAAACTAAAATCTAAAAATGAAATACGAGTTGCAAGCATGTTTAAAAATGCTCCAGAAAAGTTTTTAGAAATGATTGTAGTTCATGAATTATCTCATTTTAAAGAGAAGGAGCATAATAAAGCTTTTTATAATTTGTGTACATTTATACAAGAAGATTATCATCAAATAGAGTTTGATTTAAGAGTTTATTTACTTCATTTAGACTTATATGGAAAGTTATATTAACTCTCCATATCTATTTTAACTTTTTTCTTTTATTTTTCTAATTCTACAGTATTTAAATACTCTCTAAATGAGTTTTGACCTAAGTTATCATTTTCATAAGAAGCAATTAAATTACCTACAAAATCAACAAGTTTAGAAGCTTCAACTTTTACACCTGTTTTATGTGCAATTCTACTTCCCTTCTCACCTTGAAGTTGACCACCTAATAATACATCATAACCTTCAACTCTTTTGCCCTCTTCATCTCTTACTTTAGTTCCAACAAAACCAATGTCAGAAATTTGTGGATGTGAACATCCATTACCACAACCTGAAATTGCTATCATTACAGTTTCAGTAAAGTTAGGGTTTTTCTCTTCTAATTCAAGTACAACTTTTTTAGCATACTCTTTTGTTTCAGTTATACCAAATTTACAAAATTCTCTACCTGTACATGATTGTAATCTTGCTCTAAATGGTGTTGGAGCATACGGGTAACCTAATGCATCAATCTCATCTGCAAGTGCTTGTGCATCTTGATCTTTTACACCATAAATTATAAAGTTTTGTGTAGAAGTTAAAGCCATTCCACCTGCATTGTATTTATTACAAATATCACTAATTAATTTAAAGTCTTCACCATCAACTCTTCCTGAGTTTGTAGCAAATCCAATAAATGATTCACCCTCTTGTTTGGCTTTATGAATACCAAAATGGTTTCTATTTTCTAGAGGAGTAATTGCTGGTTCTTCTAAACCATCTTCTAATTTATATCCAATAACTTTTTCAATCTCGGCTACAAATTTTTCTAATCCCCACTCATTTACTAAGTGTCTAACTCTTGCTTTATTTCTATTTGCTCTATTTCCATAATCTCTAAAAATCTCAGCACATGCAACTGCAACATCTTTTACTTGCTCAGGTTTAACGTACTTTTTTGCTCTTAATGCAATTTGTTTTGATTTTGAAAGTCCACCAGCTAGTGTTAAATCAAATAATACATCTCCAGATTCATTCTTAAAAGCTGTAAATGCTACATCTTGAATTTCATGAGCAGCTGAATGTCTTGAACACCCAGAAATACCAATTTTATATTTTCTAGGGAAGTTGCAGAATCTATCTTCATTTTCATCAAAATATGTATCAACTTCACGTGCAAGAATACTTGCATCAATAATTTCTTCAGCATCAATTCCGCCAACTGGAGAAGTCATAATAGGTCTTGGACCATCTCCTGATGCCATTCTTGATGTTAAACCTACTGAATCTAAAAGTTTAAAAATTGCAGGTATATCTTTTATTTGAATATAGTGAAATTGTATATTTTGTCTATCTGTAATATCAACTAAACCTTGAGCATACTCAAGTCCAATCTTTGCCATAACTGCTAACTGTTCTTGATTCATTTTTGTATCAGTTAATTTAATTCTTTTCATAAAATATTTTTTATCTTCTGTTTCATCTGCATTAATATGTGGATACATACCATACCATTTTAATAATCCAATATATTCATCACTTAAAGGTATTCCCTCTTGTGCTTCTTTAAACATATCTTCAATAACATGTAAAGGATTTCTTGAAGCTTTAAGCTGTTCAACTGCTGATAATTCTTTTTCTGCCATAAAGGACTCCTAATATTTATATCAATTTTAATTAATTTTTCAAAATTATAACATATAATTTTGAATATACAATTAATTTAATGTTGATTATTTAAATATAGTATAAATAAACACTATATATAGTACCTAATTAAATATATAACTATTTTACTTGGGTATTAATTTAAAATAAAAAAAGCAAAAAGAGTAACTTCCTTTTACTTATTAAATCTTTATCTAAAAGTTCTTTTGCTCCGCCAGCTTGAGTTGTAAGAGTAATACCTTCTAGTAATACTGATTTATCTTTTTCTTTATTTGGTAAATGATTATAGATAATCAAAGAAAAATAGATTTTTCACTATAATACGACAAACTTATACACTAAGAGAAAATATGAAACTATCAAATGAACAACTAGAAGAATTTAACTCAAACGGTTTTCTAATCTTAAAAAATTTTGCAAATGAAGAACTATGCAATAATATCTTGCAAAAAGCAAAAGAACACTTGAAAAGAAAAGAAGCTCCAATAGAGAGTGAACAAGAATATATGAATATAGATGAAGAGAAAATCACAGTTCGAAGATTAAGACAAGTGTATGATAGAGAAGAGATATTCAAAGATTGGATGACAAACGAAGAGATTAGACCAGTTTTAAAACAAGTTCTAAATGATACACCAGTACTTACTTTAGCTCACCATAATTCGATTATGACTAAGTTACCACATGAAAGTACAAGAACATTTTGGCATCAAGATAGAAGATATTGGCATTTTAAAAATGATGATTTAGTTTCTGTTTGGCTAAGTCTTGGTGATGAATTTTTAGAAAATGGTCTTTTAGAGTTTATTCCTACTTCACATAAAATTCAATTTGATAAAAATAGGTTTGATGAAAATTCAAATTTCTTAGATGAAAATATACAGAATCAAGAATTAATAAAAACAAAAACATCTCAAAATCTAAAAAAAGGAGATGTAGTATTATTTCACTGTAAAACTCTTCATCATGCAAGCAAAAATCAAAGTGATGATGCAAAAATCTCATTTGTTTATACTGTTCGAGCAAAATCAAACACACCTATAAAAGATACAAGAAGTGATGATAAGGAAATAATTCTTGACTAGTGATTTACAAAAAGATTTAATCAATCTTTTAAAAGAGAAAACAAAATTATCGAATAAATCAATTGAAAATATAATAAGCCTGTTAGAAGAGGGATGTACTATTCCTTTTATTGCAAGATATAGAAAAGACCAAACAGGAAATGCTACAGATGAAGATTTAAGAGCATTTGAAGAAGTTTTTAATTATTCGCAAAAACTTTTAAAAAGAAAAGATGAGATTATAAATATACTTGAAGAAAAAAACTTTTTAAATGAAAAAGTTAAACAAAGTATTCAAGAAGTAAAAACATTACAAGCCCTTGAAGATATTTATACTCCATTTAAAGATAAAAAATCATCAAGAACTTCATCTGCAATAGAAAATGGTCTTGAACCTTTAGCAAATATTATCCAATCTTTAAAATATACAAATGAAGAAATAAATCAAAAAGCAAAGCAGTTTACTTCAAAAAATATAAAATCAAGTGAGGATGCAATCACAAGTGCAAAAGACATAATTGCCCAAAGATATGCAGATGATTTTAAATCAAAAGAGATTATTAGAAACCTGATTGCTTCTTGGGGTGAACTAGTTATAAAAGAAGGCAAAAACTTTAATAAAAATGGTATTTACGTTAATTTTGTAGAAAAAAACGAAAAAATAAAATATATTAAATCACATAGAGTTCTGGCAATTTTAAGAGCTGTAAATGAAAAAGAATTATCAATCAAAATAGACATTGATGAAAAGCATATTTTAGAAAATATAAAAAAATATAAAATACCTTCTTGGGCAAATAGTTCAAAAGATATAGTTTTTGATGCATACAAAGATGGATTAAAAAGGCTTTTACTTCCTAGTTTAAAAAGAGAAGCTATTAATACTTTAAAGGAAAACGCAAGCGCACAAGCCATTGAGCTTTTTGGTAAAAACTTAAAAGAACTACTTCAAACAGCACCTTTAGTAAATCAGGTGATTTTAGGAATGGATCCAGGTTTTATCTCTGGATGTAAATTAGCTGTTATTGATGAAAATGGAATTTATTTAGACTCAAATGTTATTTATCCTACGAAACCAAAAGAAGATATAAAAACTTCAAGTAAAGTAGTACTTGAACTTATAAAAAAATATAAAGTAAATTCAATTGCAATTGGAAATGGAACAGCATCAAGACAAACAGCAGAATTTGTCTCAAAGCTTATAGATGAAAATAGTTTAGATATAAATTACGCAATTGTAAGTGAAATTGGAGCTAGTGTTTATTCAGCTTCTAAAATAGCAGCACTTGAGTATCCAAATCTAGATGTAACAATTAGAGGTGCCATCTCGATTGCAGGACGATTAAGGGACCCAATGGCAACCTTAGTGAAAATTGACCCAAAATCACTAGGAATTGGACAATATCAACATGATGTAAATCAAAAAGAGTTAGCTTTAAAACTAGAAAATACAACTGTGGATTTAGTAAATAAAGTAGGAGTTGATTTAAATTCTGCATCATATAAGCTTTTATCATTTATCTCAGGAATCTCAGAAAAACTTGCAATAAATATAATAGAACACAGAGATAATATAAAAAAATTTAATAGTAAGAATGAATTACTAAAAGTAAAAGGCTTAGGTGCAAAAGCATATGAACAAGCTGTAGGGTTTTTAAGAATTAAAGATGGAAAATCTATTTTAGATAATACTGCAATTCATCCTGAAGATTATACTCTAACAAAAGCCTTACAAAAAAACTTCAAGATAGAAGAAATAAAAGACAATCAAATTGAACAAATTGCAAATAATTTAAACACAAGTTTAGTAAAACTTCAAGATATTATAAATGAACTAAAAAAACCAGGATATGATGTAAGAAATGAGTTTAATCAAGTGAAATTTTCATCAGATGTTACAAAAATTGAAGAGCTAAAAGAGGGATTTATCCTAAGTGGAATAGTAAGAAACATCACGGACTTTGGCGCATTTGTAGATATTGGTTTAAAAAATGACGCCTTACTTCATATCTCACAAATATCAGCAAAAAGAATTTCACATCCAAGTGAAGTTTTGAGTATCAATCAGAATCTTGAAAATGTTAAGGTTGTTAGTGTTGACTTAGAAAAACAAAGAGTAGGACTTAGTTTAAAGTAAAAGTCAATTAGTAATTGCTATTGTTATTCTTGCAAAAGGGATATTTGTAGTTTAAATTTTAAAAATAACAATTGTGTATAAAATCATTATTTGTCTTTAATTAAATAAGTATACTTGTAAATAATATATTAAAAGGCTTTTAAAAGTAATCAAAAGCCCTTTATATGAGCTTTATCTAATTAGATTTTAAATTTTTTTTGTTATAATGATTAATTATAACTATTACCGTTATATATAAAACAAGGAGAAATAATGAGAAAGTTAAGTTTAATTGCATCTGCGTTTGCAATTTTATTG
>NZ_WFKJ01000025.1 GCF_009208075.1 Poseidonibacter ostreae
CTTCGTGTCACTGTGTGTGTCACTTAATTTGGACGGGAATTATAGGAGATTTATCTACCTTTGTCAAGAGGTAAAGCTTAGGTTTTGCTTAAATTTTTAAAGTTCTTATCTTTTAGAGTTTTTACTATGTTTTTCTTGGGTTTTTGTGGTTTTTTTATATTTTACAGACTTCTAATTTTTTTATTCACTAAATTTGTTTTCATATATATATTCAGCTATTTCTTTTAATGTACTTTCATCATAAGCTAAATCAGGCATTAAGCCATACTTTTCTATTTTATCTTGCATTAAAGATGTTTCTTTTTTAGGACTTAGTACCCAGTGTGTCATATAATCTACAAACTCTTTTTTATCTGCAAATGCATTTTTATACTCTTTTTGAATTTCTTGTACTGTTGGAGCTGATTTATTTAAATTATCTGTTTTATGACAAGTTATACAGTTTCCATTGAATAAAAGTTCTGGATATGCTGCATTTAAATTAATATAAATAATTGTAAGTAATAATATATATTTCATATTAGAAGTATAGCCTTATAGTCTTTTTTATTTATTGATTCAAATTAAGAATAAATATTATTAAGCAAGTGGATCTTCACCTCTTTCCCAAGAGCCTAAATATTTTTCTATTAAATGAAAATCTTCACCCTTATGCTCTGTTAATGTTGCATATTGATTTTTTCGATTAACATTAAAAAGATTTTCTACTAAATCCATATATAATAGTACTAGCTCTCTTCGTTTTTCAAGTGTTCTACCTTCTCTTATATCTAAGTTCATTAAGCAAATATCATCTTTAATATCTGCTCTCCCAATTGATAAAGAATATTTATCATATTCTCTAATACTAATTGCAATATGATCAGTACCTGTATCCATAACTTTTGAAAAAATTGACATAACTTTAGTTATAAACTCTTCTTTTATATTATTTTCTATTTTTTTATTTATTTCAAATTGTAAGTGAGGCATATAAACTCCTTTTATTTTTTAATATCCTAACACAAAAAAGTTTATTTATGTATTACAAATTGGAAGATAAAAAGTTGCATCAAGTTCATTGTTTTCTAAAAAATGATTCTTATGCATTATTACATAAGAAGGATCTGTTGTTGTTTCAAATCCACTATTAGGCAACCAATTATGATATACCCATTTTATAAACCAACCTACTTCAGCTTCTTTGCTATAAATATCAAATGCAGCATATAAGCCGCCTTTTAAAATATTTGAGGGTAAGCTTGTATTTAAAAGTTTATCTTCATTATCTAAACTTATGGCTGCAATATAAAAACACTTATTATGTTGAGTAATTGCTGGATTATCATGATAAATACCAATTTGTTGATACTGTTTTAAATCATAAGTCAAAGCCCAAGCTTGTAGTTGTTGCCATTTCTTTTTGCCCTCTTCTCTTATATAACCTTTTTGACGAATATAATATATCTTTTTATCTTCTGTTTTCACTATACGAACTTTTGTTTCATCAAAAGTTGGCATTGAGTTTAATAGTAAGGAGTTCTTTAATATTCTATTTGAATAAACTTCATGTCCTCCATTTCTCCACTCTTTTGGAGTTTGTTCGAAACGATTTTTAAAGGCTTTTATAAATGAAGAATGAGAACTATATCCACATATATTTGCAATTTGAGTAATTGTTGAATATTTATTTGTTAATAATAAATTTGAAGCTTTTTGTAAACGTATGGATTTAATTGATTCATAGATATTAATTTTCATTTGTTTTTTAAAAATCTTATGAAGATGAATTTTACTTATATTAAAACTTAATGCTAAGTCATCAATATTGATTGTTGTATCTATATTTTGGTAAATATAAGACATAGTTTTATTTGTTATATCAATATGTATATCACGAGTATTTTTCTTTTGCATCAGTAATACTATCATAAAAAACAATATTATGTTTAATTTTAGACAATTATATGAATATAAAAAGAGTATTATATTTATAATTTTGATAAAGAATTATATTTTTCATGCAGTTATAATACTCGCAAATTAATTTAAAAAGAGCTTTTATGACTGATATTTATACTATTTCAATGATTATTACAATTGCAGTATTTACATTAACTACACATATTACACCAGGTCCTACTAATATAATACTACTCTCATCAGTACTTAATTTTGGATATAAAAGAAGTCTTCCATTTATGATAGGAAATATAATCTCGTATCCAATAATGATGATTTTTACTGGATTTGGCTTTGGTTTACTCTTAACTCAACATCCTACTATGATGTCTATTTTAAAAGTTTTTGGTATGGCCTATTTATGTTTTATGGCATGGAAAATATTTAAAGATACTCATACCTATGATACAAAAAAGGCTGTAGAAAAAGAACCTTTTACCTTTTGGCAATCTTTAATATACCCATGGCTTAATCCAAAAGCTTGGATTGTTTACTCCTCAACTATTTCAGTTTTTATTACTTCTAGTGAGAATAGCTTTATACAAATGAGTATCATTGTTTTTTTTATATTTATTTCAATGGTTATTACTGTTTATGCATGGGCTTTTGGAGGAGTTATTTTAAAAAAATTTATGAAAAATGAAAAGTTTATTAAAAGGATTAATCAAACTATGGCTATTTTACTTGTGGCTTCTATTATTCCAATCTTAATTAATTAAAGCCATTCGTGAGTATAAACCAGCTGTTGTTGTATACCCAACTTCAGAAAACTTAAGTTCCTTGTCTTTATTAAAAATTAACGTAGTGGGGAATACTTCTATATTAAACTTTCTTGAATAAAAACCATCATCATCGTTTACTACATTGAAAGTAAGATTATTATCATTTAAATATTTTTGTATTTCATCTTTACTACCTGATTGAATTGCAATTGTAATAACTTCATAATCTTTTGATATTTTTTCTATATTTGCTGCTTCAAATTTACAAGTAGGACACCAAGTAGCCCAAAAATGTACTAATATTGGTTTATTTGCTTGCACTTTGTATTCTGTATTGTTAAGAAGTTTAAATTTTTCTATGTTTAAGTTTTCTTTATTTAAATCAAGTGATCTGTAATAACTCATTGCATTCATTGCAATTGTAAGCATTACAACAAAAATTATAGTTTCTTTAAAATATTTTTTAATTTTTTCTTTCATCTCATCCCTTAAATAATATTAAGAAAAGAGTATACATAATTATTGTGTATTAAATATTTAGAAGGCTAAATCTTCATTCACTTTTCTTTATTATATGTTCTTCAACAACCCAGTTTGCAAAAGGCATTGAAGAAGTAAAAGCAGGACTAACTGCATTTAAAACATGTACGGAATTTTCATCAGATTCGACTACAAAATCTTGTACTAATTCTAATGTATTTTTATTTAGTAGTTGTGCTCTAATCCCAGGTGTACTCCATGAATCAAAACCTTTATGATCCATCTTTGTAGTAAGTTTTGTTGCAAGTCCTTTTAAATATGAAAGACTATATTTTTTTATTTCACTATAGGCTAAAGACCTAAATCCAAAAGCATTTGTAATAAATAGTTTAGATTCATAATATATAATTTGCATAAACTCTTTTAAATTAAAATTATCAAAACCTTTATAATTTTCTCTCCAAAAAGCAGGAATTGCTGTTGGTCCTATTTTACTTTCACCATCAACTGTTAATGTATAATGCACTCCTAAAAAAGGATTATCTAAATTTGGTACTGGATATATATTTGTTTTTAAATGTGATTTATTTGTTTTATCTTTTAAATAAATTCCTTTAAATGGTATTATCACGTAATCTTTAGAAAATCCAAAATCTCTTGCAATATTATCAGCATATAAACCTGCACAATTTATTACTTTTTTTGCTTGAAAATCACCTAATGATGTTGATACAACATTACATGAAGAAGAAATATATTTACAATCTAATAAAAGTTCAACACCTAATTCTTCATTTACTTTTGCAAACTCTTTTGTAACTTCTTTAGGATTAACTGTTGCAGTACTTGGACATAAAAGAGCTTTTTTATGAGTTTTTATATTTGGATATAAAGTACTTAACTGCTCTTCATTTAACCATTGAAGTTCAACACCATTTAAATCCCCTCTTCTTTTTAATTCTTCAAGACCAGCTACTTCTTTGTCATCAAGAGCAACAACAACTTTTTTACACTCATTTATTTGTAAGCCTCTTTGTTTTACAAACTCTTTTAAAGCAAGATTACCCTCTTTTGTAAATTTAGCTTTTAATGAATTTACATCATAATAAAAGCCTGCATGTAATACTCCAGAATTTCTTCCACTACTATGCATTGCTACTTCTGGTTCTTTTTCTATTATTAATATTTTAGAGTTAGGAAATCTTTGTTTTAAATTTCTAGCTATATTTAAGCCAATAATTCCAGCTCCAATAATTAAATAATCATACATTTTTTAAAAACCTAACTCTTCATCAACTATAATTAAAACTATTCTATCTTTTTCATCAGCTTTAATATAAGTAAATTTATTTGCTATATTATCAAGATTATGTCTTGGATCTTTTCCCATTTCTATTGATTTACTATTCATTCTATCAATATTTTTAACAGCTGCTACGTCCATTAATCTTTTAAAACCATCTTCTACACTATCAACTATCTTATTTTTTCCTACAACTACTAAAACTTTTTTAGGTCCAAAAATAAGTGCAGCTACTCTATTTCCACTTCCATCTGCATTTACAAGTTTTCCATCTTTTGTAAGTGCATTTGTTCCACAAATATAAAGATCTGTTAAAATTCCTTTTCTTCTTCTATTGGTATTTTCTTCCATTGAAATACCTTTTTCATATTGGTTATATAAAGTAATATCATTTTTGTTTATAACATAATCAAGTAGTCCAATTTGCGAAACACTAGTAGAACCACCAAGTCCAATACTCATACCACTTTTTATATAAGTTTTACTAAGCTCAAATGCCTCTTCTTTTGTTTTTACAAAATGCGGGTCATATCCACAATCTTTTAATGTTTCTAAAAATTCATTCATATTTATATCCTTTTATTTAATTTTATAATATTAGCAAAAAACTACAAAGTAGTGGCAAATTCTCTTTTCTCTTTTGATAATCTTTTATGTAAAAACATTGATGTAGCAAAAATAACAAAACCTATAATATGTGTATTTTGTACAATTTCAAAATGACTTTCAATGTTAAAAGCACTATCTGGTGTTAGAAGTAAAACAGCTGCAAGTGCAAACATAACTCTTTCTAAAATCATCATTCTTTGATCCCAAAAACCTTCCATTACAATTGAAAAAGACATAATTCCCATTAATGCAAAACCAAATACTTCAACTCTTTCAAACCAAGTTCCAGTAATTAACGGAGTAAATGCAAATAATAGAGGAATAATATACATTCCTTTACCTACTTTCCAAGAAACTAAACCAGTTTGCATTGGAGGAGTTTTGGCAATTGCAGCTGCTGCAAAGGCAGCTAGACAAACGGGTGGTGTAAGGTTTGAATCTTGTGATAACCAAAATATAATCAAGTGTGCGGATAATAAATACATCGCAACTTCTGGTATTTCAATTCCTGCGTTTACAAGTGCTGCCATTTCTGGACTTAACATTAAACCAACAAGTGCAGGTGCAGAAAGAACTGATAATACAACATACGATGCAGTTACTGGTAATCCCATTCCTAATACAAGTGAAGCAATTGCAATTAAAACAATTGCAATAAGTAATGAATTACCTGACCATTCCATAATTAACTGTGAGAAAGTAATTCCAATTCCTGAAATGTTAATAATACCAACAATAACACCTACTGCAATAAGTAAAACACCAGTTACAACCATATTTTGTGCACCCAATGCTAAAGCACCAAGTATCTCTTTTATACCCATTCTTTTATTTTTTGTTAAATATGAAGCAAAAATTATTGTAACTATTGCAATACCTGCTGAATATGTTGGTGTAAATCCGTAAATTAATAAACCAACTAAAGTAGATAATGGAATAATAAAATGAAAACCTTCTCTTAATATAGGAAGAATTTTAACATCAGAATTTTCACCCTTAATTTTATGCTCTTTTGCATGAATGTTAATATAAAAAGCAATTGATGCAAAATATAAAATTGCAGGTAAGATAGATACTGTAATAATAGTCACAAATGGTATATGTGTCATTTGGGCCATAATAAATGCACCTGCTCCCATAATTGGAGGCATTATTTGTCCACCTGTACTTGCTGCTGCTTCAACTGCTGCAGCAAAAGTACCTTTGAAACCTGCTTTTTTCATCATTGGAATTGTAATAGAACCAGTTGAAACAGTATTTGCAACTGCTGAACCTGAAATTGTTCCCATTAAAGCAGATGAAAACACTGCAACATGACCAGTACCGCCAGTATATTTACCCGCAACTGCACTTGAAACATCTACAATAAAATCCCCTGCTCCAGATTTTAATAAAAAAGCTGCAAATAAAATAAACATAAATACATAAGTTGAAGATATTGTTGCAATTGGACCAAATAATCCTTCACTTGTATAGAACATTCTATATAAAAATCTCTCAAGACTCATTCCTGCAAATGCAAAAATTCCATCTATATGCTGACCTAAAAATAGTAAATAAGCAATACAAGAAACAATAAGACCTGGAATAATCCAACCTGTAGATTTTCTTACTAGCTCTACGGCTAAAGCAATTGTCATTGAAGCAACAATTAAATCACTTGTTCTCATTTGAGAATTTGCAACAGAGTAAAGAGTCTCTTCAAAAAACATCATATATATAAATGTTGATAATGAAAGTACAGCAAATAATAGATTGAAGTAACTTATCTCATTTTCATTTTTATTAGCTTCATATGTTAAAAAGCCTAAAGAGGCAAGTAAAGCAAAGTGTGCAGAGTTAAACCATAAATCACTAATTCCACCCCATATATTTACACCAAAGTGAAAAAGGGATATACAAATTGCGTATATAAATGTTATTTCTTTAAAATATTTGATTTTAATCATTTTTTATTCCTATATGAGTATAGACAAATATATAGACTACATAAACAATTTTAAATTACTTACATAATCTATATAACAAAAGAAGAAACTTCTTTTGTTAAGTCTTAATTATTTTATTATTTTGCTATTAAACTTGAAGGGATTGTGATACCTTTTTCTTTATAAAACTTTGCCGCACCTGGGTGTAAAGGCATTGGTAAACCTGCAATTGCTTTATCTAAAGACATTGCTTTTGTAGCTTTATGAACTGTATTTAAAAAAGGTAAATTTTCATAAATTGTTTTAGTTAAAAGATATACTGTCTCTTCTGGAGTATCTTTTGTAACAACAAGTAAGTTTGGTTGTGCAATCGTATTAATATCTTTTGTTTGTCCTGGATAAGTTCCTGCTTTAATATTAAAAGGAGTCCATACAGGATAGTTGTTATTAATAGCTTTTAAGTTTTTTTCATCAAAATCTAAAACTTTAATTTTATCATTTCCAATAGAAGCAAATGCATTTGTAACTGCAGATGTTGGAGGACCTGATGGTGTATTCATACCTTGAACTTTACCATCTTGTAAGGCAGTTGAACTTGGAGTATATCCTAAGTATTGAACATTCATTTTATTAAAATCAATATCTAATGAGCTCATAATAGTTTCAGCTGAAACTCTTGAACCTGAAGACCTTCCACCAATTGCAAATCTTTCACCATAAAGATTTTTTAAATCCATAATATTTCCAGTTTTAGCATAATCATTTTTGATTGTAAACTGCTCAACATTTTGCCATAACATAGAAATTGATCTTAAGTTCTCTTTTGGAGCACCTTCATATTTAGCTTTCCCTTGCCATGCCATTGAACCAAAAAGACCTTGTAAAATAGCAAAGTTAACTTCACCTTTTTGTAGCATATCTACATTTTCACCTGAACCTGCTGATGTAATAGCTGAGAATGTTGTTTTATGTTTCTTTGCTAATTTTAATGATGCAATTGTTGCAATTCCAACACCTACTGGATAATAAGTTCCACCTGTACTTGCTGTTGCAATTACATATTTAGTCTCTTTTTTAGCTGCACTTGCACCTGTAATCATTGTAGCTGTGATTGCTGATGTAACAAAAATCTTTTTTAAAATTGAAATTTTAGACATTGTATTTCTCCTTAGTTTTTATATAGAAGAAGTATAACACATTTTGAAACAATATTGTTTCAAAATTGTTTCAAATTTATAAATTTATAAATAATTCCCTTATTTTAGTGACTTGTAGTAATCTTTTCCTGTCTTTATTTGTTTCAAAAGCTATTAATTGTTTCATTTTAGTTTTTTATCACTTCAATGATATAATAAAAGAAATATATTTAAAAGAGGTATTTGTGGCAAGAAAAAATATTGTAATTGGTGGCTTTACAAAAGAACAAAGAGTAAAAGAGTTAGAAAAAACAAAAACTAACTATAAAAAAAAAGGTTATAAATTTTTAAAATTTGAGGAAAATGGAACTTTAAAATCTGTAGCAGTTTTTGAAGTAGATGAAGCAATACTTAAAAAAGAAAAATCTTTACAACTTATTGTAATAGGAATTGGATTTTTAGTAGTAGCTGCTATTTTATATTTTTAAAACTATTCTATAATATATCCTAGACCTTTTTTTGAAACAATAAAATCATCATCATGTACTTTATCTTTCACTCTTTTTATAACTGTACGCATTGTAGCATCAGAAGTTTTTACATCACTCCAAATAAACTCTTTTAAAAATTCTTTTGTTTTTATCTCTTTTATATTACTTGTTAGAGCTTGAAGTAAAAGTATCTCTTTTTTAGAAAGGCTAATTAAATTTTCACCTTTATATAAAAGATTTGTTTTTGTATTAAATGAGTATGTTTTATTTAAATTTATTACTTCAAGTTCAACTTCAACTTTTGATTTATCTTCTAAGACTTTAGTTTTTACTTTTTTTAGAATTTCCATAATATTTTTAACTTCTAAAGGTTTTACAAAATAAGAGATTACATTTAGACCAATTGATTTGAAAAGATACTCTTCATCTTTAAAAGCAGATACTATTATAAACTTTTGATTATCATTTAAATCTGTTATATCTTCAATCATAGAAAGTCCATCTTTATTTGGCATTTTTATATCTGTTAAAACTAAATCAAAAGCTTTATTTTCCTCTAAAGAGTTTTTGTATTTATCAAATCCAATTTGCCCATCTTCAGCAATTTCAACTTCATCAAAAATTGTATCAAGATAAAAACTTAATATTTCTCTTGCGTCTTCTTCATCTTCTACTAATAATACTCTTGTAATTAAATCATTCATCGTAATGTTAAGAAGTTTAAATATTTAAAGTGATGATAAACTTTACACCATCTTTAATATTTTCAACTTCTATTTTTCCTTTCATATTTGTTTCTATAATGGATTTTGTCATATAAAGTCCAATTCCTGTACCTTGATGCTCAAATTTTGTAGTAAAATATGGCTCAAAAATTCTATCCATAATATCATTTTTAATATTACCACCATTATTTAAAATCTCAATCCTTACTTTTTTATTTTCTTGTATTAAAGAGATATTTATACAAGCATTAAAGTTACTATTCTCATCTTTTGTTAATATTGATTTTTTTGAAAGCAAAGCATCTTTAGCATTATTTAAAATATTTAAAATTGCTTGCTTTAACTCATTTTCATAATTAGTAATAACAACATCATTTGAAATAAACTCTATTTTTATATTTTCTGATTCATATTGATTCTTAACCATATTTAAAAGCGTAGAAATACACTCTTTTAAACAAAATTCATTTGGAGTTTTCGAGGGTTTATAAAAGTTTTTAAAATCATCTATAGTTTCACTCATATATTCAATATGTGTATTAGCTCTATTCATAAACTTATCTAATTTTTCACTGCTAACTGCTTCATTTTTGTAATTATCTCTTAAAAATTGTAAAATTAAAGACACATTATTTAAAGGTTGTCTCCATTGATGAGCTATGTTTCCTAGCATTTCACCCATTGAAGCTAATTTACTTTGTTGAATTAAAATTCTATCTTTATCTCTATTTTTTTTAACTTCCTCTTCAACTTTTAATTTTAGCTCTTCTTGACTTACTTTTATTTTAGTAATATCATTAATATACCCATAAAAATGACTTACATCTCCAGAGTGATTTTTAATCAATATAACTCTTGATGATATCCATCTTATTTCATTTGCTGCATTTATTACTCTACAAACTATTGTAAAGTTTGGTAAATCATTTTTAAGTGCTGCATTTATTGCAACTTGCACTTTATTAATATCATCTTTATAAATTAAGTTCATTAAACTCATTTGATTTGATTCAAATTCTTGCTTCGTATACCCAAAAGTCTTAATACTTTTTGATATATATTGTATAGATAAATTTTTATTATTTACAAGTTTAAAGATAACAATCTTTCCATCTTCAACTAAAAGTTCTACATCTAAAAGCTCTTTTTTCATTCTCTTATTTTTATCTATATCCATTGACATCATAAGCATTCTATCAAGTTCATTTTTATCATTTACAAAAGATTTACCACGAGCAAGAACCCATTTAAAACCTTCATTTTTTGTTTTAAGTCTATATTCACAAATAAAAGTATCATCATTTTTAGCAAAGATTTTGTCAAATAAGTTTTTAACTTTTGCTTTATCTTCATTATGAATAAGTTCAAACCAATCTGAAAATGTTTTAACTTCTTCTTTCTTATAACCAAACATATCAAGCCATTTATCTGAAAAATATATTTTTTCTGTTTTAAAGTCAATATCCCATAAACCATCATTTGACGCTATAATTGCTAACTCAAATCTTTTTTTCCAATGCTCTAAAGATACAGTTTTTGTTTGTAATTCATTATCATATTCATTAAATATGCTTTTTATAAAATTTGAAAAGATATATGTAAAAAGAATTAAAACAGCTGTTATAACTAAAATATAAATAAATATTTGAAATAAGAAATTTCTATATTCACGTTTTATATTAAAAACTAAATCTTTGATTTGATTATCTATAATACTTTTATCAAAAAAAGAGCTAATTAAAAAATTATATTTTTCATATATATAAGTTAAATTTTTAAACTTTTCTTTATATTCATAATCAATAAAATAGTGTTCTAATATTTCAAATGACATATTTTCTTTTTTTTCAAGTAAGAGTTCATTTGAATTTTTAAATATTTTGTTATTATTAAAATTATAAGTACTTTGAGAAATTATGTCATAAAACCAAATATTATAAGTATTTGTATTTATTGTATCTATAATGGATTTTTTTGTGATTTCTTTTATAGAACTTATTGTAGAAAAAGATCCTACATAATACTCTTGCTTATCAATAACTATTTTATCAAAGAAACTAAGTCTTACTGTTTTTTGTAAATCATCTTTCCAGTATTGTAAATTATCTTTACCTTGAGAATATATATACTGTAGGATAATATCTTTATTCTTAGGAATTATTTTAGTATTAAATACTAATTTTTGTAAATAATTTATAGATTTTTTACCATATAATATATTTAATTCATTTTTTGTAAACATTACTACTTTAGTATTATTGTTTTTTTCAATTTGTTTTATATAGTTCTTAAGTTCGTCAATTTTATTTAAGTTATTAGCCTGAAAATATCCTATTACTTTATAAGTGATTTTTTTTAGTAATATCTCTTCTTCTAAAAAAGCATTTTTTAGATTTTCTTTAACTTGATTTTTGAATCGTTGAAGTTCTTCTTTTTTATTAAACTCGTAGTTTAACAAAGCTTTTTGTTTTAATAAATCAATTTCTCTATTTTCTTTTGATTCTAAAATAAAAAATGAGATTACAAGTAAAACTAATGCAAGAAGCATTATAAAGAAAACGGGTATTTGTGAGAAAAGTTTTTGAATGTCATTTAAGCTATATTTTTTATTACTTTTAAAAAACATTCATTTACCTTTTTTAGTTTCAAAATTGTTTCAAGATGAATTATATTGAAACAATTTAAAAAACTAAGTTAAGGCTTTAATCTATTTATATTTAAATACTATTTACCATTGAATTCTTTTTCATCAGTTTTTTCAACAACTTGTACTGCAATCTTATTAACTTCCGTAGCAACTTTATTTGCCTCTTCAGCAGATTGAGCATTTTGTTGTGTTACTTGGTCAAGATTATTAACGGTATCATTAATTTGTTCCATAGCAGTAAACTGTTCTTTTGATGAACTAGACACTTCATTAATAAGTGCTAAAGTATTATGAATATTACTATTTAATTTTTCATATCCTTCAATCATATCACTAGAAATTGATTTACCGTCATTTGCTTTTGATGTTGCATTTTCTACTAAATCTTTTATCTCTTTTGCAGCTTCAGCAGATCTACTTGCAAGATTTCTAACCTCTTGAGCAACAACAGCAAAACCTTTTCCAGCTTCACCAGCAGTTGCAGCTTCAACTGCTGCGTTTAATGAAAGAATATTTGTTTGGAATGCAATTTGATCAATTATAGTAATTGAATCTGCAATTGCTTGTGTTTGACCATTAATCTCATCCATTGAAGATGCCGTTTTTGAAGCTAACTCTTGTCCAATTGAAACTGAACTAGATACTTCATTTGCAAAAGAAGTCATTTTTGCAATATTTTCAGAACTATTTTGCATATTTGCAGTTATCTCTTCAATTGCAGCAGCTATCTCTTCTAAAGATGCGGCTTGAGTATTTGCAGAACTTGTTAAATTATCAACGTTTCTAGATAAGCTATTTGAGTTAGAAGATAGAACTAGTCCTATTTGTTTATTCTCAATAAGCATAGTTGTAATTGCATTTCCTAATGTATTTATATCAGAACATAAGGCTTTTAAATCTCCATCCATTGATTTTATATCTATTGCTGGTCTATAGTCATATTTAGCATAATCAGATAATACTCTCATTGCATTTTTGATATTAGTTTCAACAGCTTCTAACATCTCATTAATTACATCTTTTAATTCATTTAATGATGGATTACTTGTATTACCTTCAATTCTAACATCTAAATAACCTTTTTTAGCTTCACTAGCACAAGAAATTGCACTATCAACTAAAACTCTATCACTTTCAACACCTTCTTTTATTCTAGTAATACCTAAGTTTACAGCTTTTGCCATTTCTCCTAGTTCATCTTTTGATTCAACATCAATTAATTTTGCTTCTGAAGTCTCTTTATTCATATACTTAAAGAATTCTAATAAACCTACTTGGAATTTTGCTAAAGGTTTTTTTATAGAGTTTGTAACTGCAATTATAATAATAAAAGATACAATAAAAGCAATTGCTATTAATAAATATAAAGTATATAAAGTACTATCAATTTGAGCTAATGCTTCTTTATAACTCTCTTTATTTTCTTTATCAGCAACATCATTTATCTTTTTTAAATCTTTATTTAAAAGTAAAAAAACTTCATCTGTAACAGATAACATTGGAGTTGCCATCCCAACATCAACAGATAACATATCAATTGCATCTCTAACAGTTAATCTATACTCTTTTTTGTTTTTTTCTATTTCTTTTATTATTTTAATTGTTTTTTTATCAAGTTTCTTCGATGATTTTAATATTTTCAAATCTTCATCCATTGATTTTCCAATACTTGCCAATATTAGCAATTGTTCATCAATTTGTGATTGTTCATAACCATCAGTTGCATAACTAAAAATTTTATACAATACGGAATTATATAAATCTATATCAATAAGTAGTTTTGTACTATCTTTATATAATTCAAACTTTACTTCAACTATTTCATTTAGTGTTTCTTTATCTGATTTTAAAGCATTATTTGAAAAAATCGCTAAAATCACTAAGAAGATAACTGAAATTGCAGGCGCAATTATTAGTTTACTACCAATTTTTATATTATTTAACATTTGTGTTCCTATTTAAAATATTAGTAAAATAAATTTACTCAAAGATAAACTTATTTTATTAATTTTTAAAAAATTCCTGATATTAAAATCAGGAATTTATAATTATTGTTATTCTTTATAGTATCCAGCACCAATTAATTGATTTTCGCCAATACCAATTACAAATGATGATTTAGGTGTTTGTTTTTTAGTTATAGGATGTGCCCATACATAATCACTCCAACCTTTTCCATCAGCCTTAACTACATCAATAAAGTTTTTAAATAATTGATTTCCAGCTTTATCTTTGTATCTAAGTAAGTTTTTACCTTTAAGAGGTTTCTTAGGATGAGCTGTAATTACACCATCAAAGTCATTTGCCCAGATGTATAATTCACCTTTGTCAAATTTTCCACCTTTTTTACCAATTTCTTCAACACATTTAGCAACACCCACTTCATCACAGAAAGCTTTACCTTCCATAACATGTGCTTTAACTTCATCTGCTGTTAATGCAAATGCGTATGTTGCTCCACCAAGTAATAATACTGCACCAAGTTTCATTAATTTGTTCATGTTCAATCCTTAAAGTTTAATATATAATCAGTTTTACATAATAAAATTAATTTTGTCTTAATAAAATTAGTTATTTTTACCTAAACTTAAGTTTTTGTAACAAATTGTAAAATTATCTTTAGATTGCTATTTTATTGCTATTGAAGAGGAAAAAGTTTTATTTATTGATATCTAAAAAAATTATTTTTAAATATCAGAGAATATAAGATTCAAAGATTTTAGATAATAACTTTTAAAATAACTTAAGTTAATTCCTGTTCATATAAACTTTTTGAACTAAGATAAGAACCTTCAAGATTATCTTCTTTAAAAAAATCCCCACAAATTCCAAGAGATAAACTTTCATCATAAATATAATTTTTATCTATTGATTTTGTTACATTAGCATATTTCCAAAAGTGTGGCATTAGATGAAATTCATCTTCAAGTTTTAAGTTCAAAATATCATTAACTATTTTTTGCATATACTCTTTTACCTCATCTTTATTTCTTAAGTTTTGCTCTTCACAAATAGTAGGATTTAAATGAAGAACGTAACTAGAAAAGTTTCCATAATCATATTTTGAAGAATTGTCAACTATCTTTTTAAAACTACTATTATTTACTAATTTTGGATTCATAATATTTTGCAAAGTATAAGAGTATATTAAAAGTGTAGCAATAGATTCATATCTAACTTCTTTTAACTCTTTTTCTATATTTATAGGAAGTTCAATATCTAAATCTAAAATTTGAGGAGTTGGAATTGTAATAATTAATTTATCAAAAGGTGAATATGACATACCATTTTCATCATATAAATGCCATTTATTATCAATTTTTTTACAGCTTACAATTTTCGTATTTTTATAAAAGTCATCTTTATCTAACATTGATGAGCATAATTTATTCATACCCTTTAAAGGATAATAAGTATTATCTTTTTTTACTAAAATATTTTCTTTTACTTTTTTTTCACAAAAATCTATGAAGTCTTGATTATTTGCATTAAAAAAAGGTGTTCCATGATCTATTAACTTATCATTTATATATCTTGTACTGCATCTTCCACCTGAACCTCTAGCTTTTTCAAATATCTTTACACTATTTCCATCTTTTTTTAAAAGATTATATATATTTGTTCCACTTAATCCTGCTCCAATTATGGCAATATTCATTTTTTATCCTAGAGTTTATTTTCTATATATAGACAATTTTATAAAATATTGCAGTTTTTTTGTAGTAGTTTTTTGTTAGTTTATAAGAGCTAGTAAGTATATTCAATAAAGAGATTAAGTTCTTTTACTTAAAAAACTTAATTCACTTTATTCTAATTATTTTGCCATTTGTTTTAAATATTTTTTATATTCAAGTTTATCTAATTTTTTTACCTTAGTTTCTACTTCTTCTTTCATACTGTTTTTATATGCTAGAATTTTCTTTCTTAAACTTGAATCTTTAACTCCAAGTATTTGAGTAGCTAATATTCCTGCATTTTTTGCACCATTAATTGCAACAGTTGCAACAGGAACTCCACCTGGCATTTGAACAATTGATAATAATGAATCCATTCCCTCTAAATTAGAGCCTCTAACTGGAACACCAATAACTGGTAAAGCAGTTAATGCTGCAACCATTCCTGGCAAATGCGCTGCACCTCCTGCACCTGCGATGATAACTCTTAAGCCTCTTTTTTCAGCATTTTTAGAATATTCAACTAATCTATCTGGTGTTCTGTGAGCTGATACAACACTTACTTCATACTCAACTCCGAACTCTTCACACATTTGTGCTGCTGCACTCATAACTGGTAAGTCTGAATCACTTCCCATAATAATTCCAACTAATGCTTTACTCATATTTCTTACTCCCTTTAATTTTTAAAATATCTTTTGCTTTCATTGCTTTTTCTAATGCTACATCAATATCATCATCTAATACCGTTATATGTCCCATTTTTCTAAAGGGTTTTGTAAAACTTTTTCCATAGAAATGAAAAGATAATTCAGGAATCTCTAAAGCATCATGAATTCCTTCAATAAATGGCTCACCTTCATATCCCTCTTCACCAAGTAAATTAACCATAACAGAAGGTGAAATTAATTTTGTAGAACCTAAAGGAAGATTTGTAACTGCCCTTATAATTTGTTCAAACTGAGATGTTGCACATGATTCAACAGTATAATGTCCTGAATTATGTGGTCTTGGAGCTATTTCATTTACTAGTAGTTCTCCACTTTTTGTTAAAAACAGTTCAACTCCAAAAATACCAACTCCATCTAAAGCTTCAATTGACTTAATACATATTTCAATAGATTTCTCTTCGATATCTTTTGAAATTCTTGCAGGTGCCATCACACTATCACAGATATTTACTCTTTCATCAAAAAGCATTTCTACTACAGGATAACATCTAATTTCACCTTCAATACTTCTTGCAACTATAACTGCTAATTCTTTATTTATATCAACAAGTTCTTCAATAAAAGACTCAGCTTTAATAGCAATATTAATATCTGATTCAGATTTAAGCATCTGAACACCTTGTCCATCGTACCCACCCATTTTAGCTTTTTGAATTACAGGAAAACCAAAGGCTTTTAAATCTTCCTTGCTATTAACATTTTTATATTTTGGAACGGGAATACCTTTTTCATCTAAAAGTTTCTTTTGTTCATATTTATTTTGAATTAATTCCATTACATAAGGAGATGGATAAATCTTATGTCCATGGTCATATAATTCTTTTAGAATTGAAGTATCAACATGCTCTAATTCAAATGTTGTTACATGTGTCTCTTGTACTAATTGTTCAAGTTTATCTTTGTCATAGAATCCACCAATTATATGTTTATCTGAAACTTGAGCTGCAGGGCAGTTAAATGTTGGGTCTAAAACTGTAACATGAAAGCCCATTTTTTTAGCTTTTTGAGACATAATCTTGCCCAATTGTCCGCCACCTATTATTCCTAATTTTAAATTAGAATAGTTAAAATCTTTATTCATTAATTATTATCCATTAAAAATTTATTACATAAGTAACATAACGTCACTTACAATACATTTACCACCATATTTTTTAATAAAGCTTCTAATATCTTCTTGCATAATTAGATATTTTTCTTCTTCACAAACAGTAAATATATAATTGTTAGTAAAAACATCAGTTACATCATCTGCTGTTTTTAAACCATGACCACCACAACCAGCTATATCTTTAATGATTGTATATCCAGTAATCCCGTGCCCTTTTAAAAGTTTTAATAATCTATTTATATAAACTGATTCAATTATTATTTCAACTTTTTTCATTTTTGTCATATTCTACCCCCACAATGTATTTATAAAAAAGTAATATAATGGTATTCCCAATGAAATATTAAAAGGGAAAGTAATAGCTAAACTTAATGGTAAATATATTCCAGGATTTGCTTGAGGAACTGAAAGTCTCATTGCTGCTGGAACTGCTATATATGAAGCACTACCACTTAAAAGTGCTAAAAGAAATGCATCACCTTTTGAAAGCTGGAAAAAGTAAGCTAATGTAAGTGCAACTGAAGCATTTATAATAGGCATTACTAAAGCAAATGCAATTAAAAAGAAACCAACTTTTCTAAGTTCATATATTTTTCTAGCTGCTACTAGTCCCATATCTAAAAGGAAGAAAGCTAGGAAACCTTTAAATAAAGTTCCAAAAAGTGGCTCCATTGAAGTCCAACCTTTTTCACCTGTTAAAATACCAATAACTAAAGCACCGATTAATAAATATACTGAAGGATTTAAAAATGCTTCTCTTAAAATCTCTTTCCAATCAGTTTTATTCTCTTTGTCACTATTTTTGTCTTTTGCAAATACAGCAGCAAAAACTAAACCAATTACAATAGCAGGAGATTCCATAAGCGTCATGGCTGCAACCATATAACCACCATATTCTACACCCATTGTTTGTAAATATGTAATTCCTGTAATAAAAGTAACTGCAGAAATAGAACCATAAGTTGCTGCAACTGCAATTGCATTATAAGTATCAAGTTTTCTTTTTAAAATAAAGTAACTATAAATTGGCACAAGCGTTGCCATGAAAATGGCTAATAATAAAGCTTTTAAGACATTTATGTCTAAACCACTTTTAGATAGTTCATATCCTCCATGTAGTCCTATTGCAATTAATAAATATAATGAAAATAGTTTTGGTAGGGGTTGTGGTATTGATAAATCTGATTTTAGAAAAACAGCAAGCATTCCTAAAAAAAAGAATAAAATTGGGGGATTTAGAATATTTTGTAAAATTATATCAATATTCATTCTTATTAAGTCCTTTAAATAATGTAATTAATCTATATTGTTTTATAAATTAAAAGATTTTATCTAATTAATAGTTATAATAAATTTAATAAGATATAAGACCTATAACATAGTACTTTACAAGACTATTTAGCTTTTATTTTATGAAGTTTTTTTTACTTTATTATAAAGTAAAAATATGTCAAGTATATGTCAAGAAAACTACCCTTTTTAACTTTGCAAATATATTCTAAAATTATATTATATAAAATAAAAAAGGAAAAACAATGGACTTCTTAAGAAATTTAATAATAATAAATTTTGTATTTTTTATAGGATTAGGTGTTTTAAGTACTAGTATATCTGGTTAAAATTAAAAATATATACTAAAGATATTATGTGAATCTTTGTATTTGTGTTTTAGCTCAAATCCATGAAGGCTTAATATTTTATTTACAATATTTAAGCCTAAACCATGTCCTTGAACTTGGTTAGGCTCTCTTGTAAAAGGTTGGATATAATATATTAAATCATTAGAAAGTTTATTTGAAATATTTTCAATATAAATTTCATTTTTACTACTATTTATCCTAATTGGAAACTCTATTGCGTATTTCATTGCATTATCAATTAAATTTTTAAGTGAAATTGTTAAGTAATAAAAATCTCCATTAATATCAAAATCATTTTCAATATCTACTATTACCTTTGACTCATCTACAATAGAAAGTTTTGATAAGGATTCAAGTATTAGACTACTTGCTTTAAACTTAGTTATTTTTAAAACTGCAAAATTTAGTTTTTCTCTTTGTAATAGCTTACTTGTAAGCTTTTCTATATCATAAAAAATTGTATTTATATCTTTTAATATTTTATTATCTTTATTTTCTAATTTTTCAATTATAAACTTCCCTTTGGCAATTGGGGTTTTTAATTCATGACTTATATTTCTTAATAATTCTTCTCTTGAATATATAATATCAGCTTGTTTTTCTAAATAAGAGTTTAAATTTTCTGTTATCACACTAAGTTCATTATTTTCACCAATATCAACTTTTATAGTTTTTTCGCTGTTTTTAAAAAGTTGTAAAACACCTTGATTAAGTTTATCAAGCTTATTTTTTATTTCATTTATTATTTTTGATGAAATAATAAAACTAAATAAAAATAAGATAATAAATAAAATCACTAATTCAAGTTTTATAGTATCTAGAAAATTTTCTCTTTTATTTTGTGTTTGATTTAGTTTATCTTGTAAGTATTTTATCTCTTTTTCAAGTAATTTTTGAGTATCTATATTTAGCTCTTCAAACTTTTTATTAAACTTATTAAAGTCATTATTTTGATTAATTACTAAAGGATAAAGCTCATTTTTTATTAGATTCAACATTGTATCAAAATTAGCAAAAATCAAAACTAGATTCTTTTTTTCTTCTATTGACTCAGAGTTATTTATAACTATAGTTTTAAGATTACTTAAACTTATAGAAAGATCACTTGCTTTATTTATTCTTTTATCAACTATTTGTATTTTATCAAAATCAGTAATTATATCAAGGACTACCCAAGAGTAAGAATTACTATACTCTTTTAGTTTTTCTACCTTTATTAGTTGGTCATATCTATGATTTTGCTGGTAGTTAATACTATTTAGATTATAAATTGTATAAAAAAACACTCCAATAATAAAAGTAACAATTAATAAGATTAAAGAGAAAGATATAAATAGTCGTTTTCTAATTGTCATAAAAAAACTTATACCCAATACCCCAAATAGACTTAATATATTTAGGCTCTTTTGAATTATCATCAATTTTATATCTAATATTACTTATATGCATATCTACAGTTCTATTTTTTGTATCTTCATTAAGTGAAGTTTTTTTTACTATATCTTCTCTTGAAATAATGTTATTTAAATTATTAATAAAAAGTAAAAATATCTCTTTTTCAATTTTAGTAAACTCTATTTCAAGACCACTTAAAAAAACTCTTGAACTATTTATATCAATACTTAAATCATGTATTTTAAGAGAATCTGCTTTGTTATATCTTTTTAATGTAGCTTCAATTCTTAAAACAAGTTCTCTTGGTTCATAAGGTTTTGAAAGATAATCATCAGTTCCTAGTTCATAACCATAGATTTTATTACCTATATCATCTCTTGCAGTTGAAATAATTATTGGTATATTTTTTATCTTTTTTAATTTCTTAAATAGATCAAAACCATCCATATTGGGAAGTCCTAAATCAAGTATTACTATTGTAAAATCATCTGGATTTTTTTGGAATAACTCTAAGGCATCCATTGGATTTGAAAAAGCACTACAAGAGTAATTATACTCTTGTAAATACTCATTTATCAAGTTTTGTAAAACTAAGTCATCTTCAATAAGTAATACTTTTTTCATTCTTTTGCCTTTTTTATTATGATACCTTCTTTGCTATGTATTTTAACCAAAAAAAGCCAAATAATCCAGCAAATAAGGAAGCACATAATATTCCAACTTTTGCTTGAAAAATAAGTTCAGGTGAGTTTATAAAAGCCAAGTCTGCAACAAAAATAGACATAGTAAATCCAATACCACCTAAAAAGGAAACACCAAATATTTGGCTCATTGTACTTCCACTTGGAAGTTGTGCTATTTTTAACTTAATTGCAAGCCAAGATATACCAAATATTCCAATTACTTTTCCTAATACAAGACCTGCGATAATTCCTATAGAAACAGGCTGTAGAACAGTAGAACCAATAGAACTAAAATCAATTGCAATACCTGCATTTGCTAAAGCAAAAAGTGGAATAATAATAAGTGCAACAGGTAAATGTAGACTATGTTCTAACCTTGCAGCAGGTGTTCCAATTTCATCTATTTTATCTTTTATATTTAAAAGTATCGCTTTTTGATTTTCATCTATCATATGATTTTCTTGAATAGGATATTTTTCATACTCTTCAATCAAGTTTTTTGTATCTTTTGAAAAAGAAGCTGGAGCTCTTTTAGGTTTTGATGGAATTGTAAGTGCAGCTAAAACACCTGCAATTGTTGCGTGAACTCCAGACTCAAGCATGAAAAACCACATAAATAAACCAACTACAAAATAAGGCAGAATAGCATGAATTCCAAATCTATTTAATACTATCATTATAAAAAACATAGCTCCAGCTAATCCAAGTGGTAGCATATTTATAGTTTCTGTATAAAAAAGTGCAATTACTAAAACAGCTCCTAAATCATCAACAATTGCAAGTGCTACTAAAAATGTCACAAGTGCAGTTGGAACTCTTTTTCCTAAAAGAACAAGTGCACTAATAGCAAAAGCAATATCAGTAGCCATTGGAATTCCCCATCCATTTGCACCTTGGGCACCTGTATTAAAATATAAATAAATTACTGCAGGAAATACCATTCCTCCAATAGCTGCAAGAATAGGTAACATTGCAACTTTTAAGTTTGATAATTCACCAGCTGTTATTTCTCTTTTAATTTCAAGACCAATAAGAAAGAAAAAGATTGCCATAAGACCATCATTTATCCAATGGTGTAAAGAGTGAGATAGAGCCCAAGAACCAACATTGAAATCTATATTAACATGAAAAAAATGTAAATAGCTTTCAGATAATGTAGAATTTGCTAAAATAAGTGCTAAAATTGTCATAAATACTAGTATAAGTCCAGTTGTAGTTTGTGCATGTATAAAGTGTTCAAAAGGGGTAGCAATTCTACGAAATGCTTTTTCCCATGGTGCATATATTTTCATAATACTCCTAATAATTCGTTTTAGTTAAACTTCTAAGTTGAATGGGCGTATTATTTCAGTAAAGATATTAAGTGTCCCCAATTCAAATCATAAATGCATAAATTCTAGAAGTAAGGTGTTAAGAAGGGTTAACTAAATATTAGATATCCTTTTTCACCACAAAATAGGAAAATATTTATGAAAAAATTCACACAGTTAACCCTAAAAGAACGATATCAAATATCTGCTTATATTAAAGTTGGATACACCCAAAATGACATAGCAAAATTATTAGATAAATCTCAATCAACAATAAGTAGAGAGATCAGTAGAAATAGTAAACATAATAAATATCAAGCTGAAGTTGCTGAACAGTTAACTTTTACTAGACACAATAAGAAAAACAAGTTTGTAAAACTCACCAAAAAAGCTAAAATTTATATTCAAGAGAAATTAAAATTAGATTGGTCTCCAGAACAGATATCAGGTGTTATGAAAAAACAAAAGCTTTCATATGCAGTATCTTATGAAACTATATATCGATACATTTACCATAACAAAAGTTGTGGAGGAAGATTATATTTTAGGCTAAGACATAAAAATAAAAAGTATCACAAAAGAAGCAGCGATTATAATACTAGAGGTATTATCAAGAATAGAATTTCTATAGATAAAAGACCAAAAATTGTTGAAAGAAAAGCAAGAGTTGGAGACTGGGAAATTGATACAGTAATTGGAAAAAATCATAAAGGTGCATTAGTTACTATTGTTGATAGAAAATCAAAGTTTGCACTTATAAAAAAAGTACAAAGTAAACATGCCAACATCGTTTCTAAAGCTACTATTGATATGTTACTCCCTATAAAAACCTTAACTCATACAATAACATCAGATAATGGAAAGGAGTTTGCTTATCATGAAGAAATTTCCAAAGCTTTAGATACAGACTTTTACTTTGCGAATCCATATCATTCATGGGAAAGAGGATTAAATGAGCATACAAATGGTTTAATACGTCAGTATTTACCAAAGAAAACAGACTTTACAAAAGTTGAAGATGGAAAGATTAGATTTATACAAGATAGATTAAACAATCGGCCTAGAAAAGTTCTTGGATTTAAAACTCCTGCAGAAGTTTTTTATGCTACAATTTTTAAGAAATTATCAGCTTAATTTAGTTGGAGTTTATGCATTTATCTCTTGAATTGGCGTGTATATTTCTTGACAAGTACTTGACACTTTAGAATTAAGGTATTATTTATAGGCAAAAAAAAAGCTTCTAGATAAAAGAACCTAAGTTCAAATATCTAGAAGCTTTTATGGCTCCGGCACCTGGATTCGAACCAGGGACCAAATGATTAACAGTCATCTACTCTACCACTGAGCTATGCCGGAATGTAAGTATAATTTCTAAATTTAAAAAGATGGCTCCGGCACCTGGATTCGAACCAGGGACCAAATGATTAACAGTCATCTACTCTACCACTGAGCTATGCCGGAATCTAATAAATTTATAAAACATTAAAAAGGTTAATGGCTCCGGCACCTGGATTCGAACCAGGGACCAAATGATTAACAGTCATCTACTCTACCACTGAGCTATGCCGGAATATTGATTCCTCTTTAATGGGGTGGAATTATAGTAAAAAATGTATAGTTTGTCAAGCAATTTTTGATTTTTTTTAGAAATTTAGAATTGAATGTTTTTTTTACTAATTTTTACTAGTTTTTAGAATATTTTTTTACTTTTAAGATTTTTAAATAGGAATAAAATTCCTATTTAAAAATTGATTATTTTTTAGAAACTCTTTGACATTCACTTACAAAGTGCTTTGCATTTTCAACTGGAACATCTGGTAAAATACCATGTCCTAAGTTAAAGATATGTCCCTCACCTTGCATAGTTTCTTGAATCTTTTCTACACATTTAGTAGTCTCTTCTTTAGAATAAAGTCTACATGGTTCCATATTTCCTTGAAGAACATACTTTTCACCAAGTTTTGCTTTTGCCATTGACATAGGTGTTCCCCAATCAACCCCAAATACATCAAAGTTTCCATATACTCCACCCATATTAATAAATGCAGATACGCCTTTAGGGAACATGATTATAGGAATATTAGGATATTTTGATTTGATATAATCAGCAATTTCCACCATATATTTCCACGAGAACTCATCATATTTACCTGGTTCAATAGCAGCTGCCCAAGAATCAAAGATTTGAACAACATCAGCACCCGCTTCAATTTGTTTTATCATATAGAATTTTACAACTTCAGTAACTTTTCTTAAAATTTTATGTAAAAGTTCAGGATTAGAATACATCATCTTTTTACAAAGATTATATGTTTTAGTTCCTTGTCCTTCAATCATATATGTCGCAAGCGTCCAAGGAGCACCTGTAAAACCAATAAGTGCTTTATCCTCTGGCAGTTGTTGCTTTAATAACTTAATAGTTTCATAAACATATGTAAGTTTATCAGCAGCAGCCTCTCCACCTAATAATGCATCCACATCAGCTTCGTTTACTATTGGATCTTTAAAAATAGGACCTTCACCTTTAATAAAATCTAAGTGCATTCCCATTTCATTTGGAATAACTAAAATATCACTAAATAAAATTGCAGCATCAACACCAACAATATCTAAAGGTTGAATAGTTACTTCAGCAGCTTTTTCTGGGTTATGACAAAGGTTTAGAAAATTTCCAGCTTCTGCACGAACTTTCATATATTCAGGTAAATATCTACCAGCTTGTCTCATCATCCAAACAGGAGTATAAGGAGTTTCTTTTCTTAAACATGCATCTACAAATATTTTTGACATTTTTATCCTTCTTCTTTAATCTATAAAATTTTTATTTTTTTCCGACTTTTCCTAAAAAGTAAAGTCCAATTGCAAGTACCATAATTGATAGTGCAAAATACAACATCTCTAAAGCACTTGTATATTTCATATGTAATACTCTTTGGAAAAATCCAACTACAAGTACCATAATAATTACTTTTGCTATTTTATCTTTTAATTGGTCTAGTGAAGAAATAGCAAGGATATTACTCCCTGTCTCTTTATTTTCAGCAACTTCAATTTTAGATATAAAAAGTTCATATATACCAAATGCAAAAATTAACATAACTATTGCAATAAGGTATAAATCAACAGCTCCAATTATTTTACTTACTATTACTTCATGAAAATCTTCTGGATGTAATCCATTTAAATATACGTTTAATGTATAAGATAAAACTTCGTAAATATCAACAGAGGCTACAATAAATAAAATTACTGAGCCTATAAGTCCAAAAACAACTGCAAGAAGAATAAATAATCTACTCTTCCACATAAGGTTTTCAAAAAGTTTTTCAATCATTAGATATCATTTTCCATTTCAATCCATTTTAATGCAATTCTAACTGAATTAGTTGCAGCTCCAACTCTTACTTGATCTGCTACATTGAAATAATGAACTATATTTGGAGCATATACATCTTTTCTAATTCTTCCAACATAAGTAATATCTGTATCAGTTGAAACAATTGGCATAGGGTATGCATTATTTTCTAAGTCATCAATAACTTCAACATTTTCAAACTCTTCTAATGCAGTTCTAACTTCACCTACACTTACCTCAACATCTTCATTAAATGTAACTGTAATTGATTCACTATGAGATCTTAAAACCGGAACCCTAACACAAGTAGCAGCAACTTGAATATTCTTTTTAAGAATTTTTTGAGTTTCATTTACCATTTTCATTTCTTCTTTAGTAAATCCATTCTCTTGTGCAACATCTATTTGAGGAATAACATTTAAAGCAATTTGGTGAGCAAATGCTTCTTTTTTAGCATCATCTAAATTAAATGCAAAAAATGCTTGCATTTGTTTAACTAACTCTTCCATACCAGCTTTTCCAGCACCTGAAACAGCTTGATAAGTTGAAACATCAACTCTTTTAATTCCATATAATTCATCTAAAGGTTTTAATGATAAAACCATTTGAATTGTTGAACAGTTTGGATTTGCAATAATTCCAGTTTCTCTCCAAAGTCTAATATCTTCTGGATTAACTTCTGGTACTACTAATGGAACTTTTGGATCCATTCTAAAATGACTTGTATTATCAATTACAACAGCCCCAGCTTCAACAGCATATTTTGCAAATTTTTCAGAAATAGAACCACCTGCAGAAAAGAAAGCAATATCAACTTCATTTTCTTCGAATGCAGTTTCAGTCAATTCTAAAACAGTATATTCTTTACCAATATACTCAATTTTACTTCCAGCACTATTAGCACTTGCTAATGGCACTATATTATTTACAGGAAAGTCATATGCTTCCATAACTCTAAAAAGTTCTTCACCTACTGCACCAGTTGCACCTACAACGGCAACATTAAATTTTCTCATTTATCTAGTCTTCCTCATTTTTTTCTATATCATCCATTAAAGATGGTTCGCTAATTTCAGTATTTTCAACAGTTGAAGATACTTGATCAGCACTTGATAATTCAATTTTTTCTGCTGGTATTATTTCACCATCTTCTGTATATCTAATAACATTTCCATTTTCATCAACTTCAATCTCTTCTGCCTCTTTTGGACACTTAGCAATTGAAACAACTTTATCACCTTTGTCAACATTAACAATAATAACTCCAGAAGTATTTCTTCCAGCTTTTCTAATTGTTTGCATATCAACTCTAATCATTTTCCCAATAGAAGTAAGTGCCATTAAGTCTTGAGTTTCATCAACTAAAACTTCTCCAACAACATTACCAGTTTTATTTGATAATTTCATTGATATAACTCCAGAACCTGCTCTGTTTGTTAACCTATATTCAGAAACTGTTGTTCTTTTTCCAATACCTTTTTCAGAAATTGGCAATAACTCTTGGTTTTCATCAGAGATTACATCAGCATCAACAACATAATCAGAATCATGTTTAAATTTAATACCTCTAACACCTCTTGTACTTCTACCTTGCTCTCTTGTTTTTTCTATATCAAATCTAATACATTGACCTAAAGATGTAAAAATCATTAAGAATTGTGACTCAACATCTGTAATTTTTGCAGTTACTACTTCATCTGCATCATCAAGAACAATAGCTCTCACACCATTTGATCTAATATTACTAAATTCAGATAAAGATGTTCTTTTTACAATACCATTCTTAGTAAAGAATGCTAAAGATTTAGACTCATCAAAATCAGTTGTTGGAATAATTTCCATGATTTTTTCATCATCTCGTAAGTTGATTAAGTTAACAACTGCTTTACCTTTTGCAGTTCTTGAACCTTCAGGGATTTTGTATACTTTTAACCAGTATAATTGACCCATATTTGTTACAAACATTAAAGTATCATGTGTATTTGATACAAAGAATCTTTCAATGAAGTCATCATCGTGAGTAGTAACAGCTGTTTTACCTTTACCACCACGTCTTTGTTTTTCATAAGATTTAATTGGTACTCTTTTTACATAACCATTATGAGTAATAGTAACTACCATTGGTTCATTAGGAATTAAATCTTCAATATCAATTTCATCATAAGAATCTTCAATATCTGTTCTTCTTTCAGATGCAAATTTATCTTGAACTTCAACTAACTCTTCTTTAATAATTTCATTTAATCTATCTTCAGATTTTAAAATTGCTTCAAGGTAATCAATTAATTCTAATAATTCTTGATATTCTGCTTCTAACTTATCTCTTTGAAGACCTGTAAGTCTTCCTAATCTCATATCTAAAATAGCTTGAGATTGAATATGGGATAAAGAGAATCTATTTTGTAATTTTTCTCTAGCATCTGCATCATTTGATGAAGACTTAATAATTTGAACAACTTCATCAATATTATCAAGTGCAATTTTAAGACCTTCAAGTATATGAGCTCTTGCTTTTGCTTTTTCTAATTCAAAGATAGTTCTTCTAATAATTACAGTTTTTCTATGTGATAAGAATACTGTTATTAATTCAGGTAATGTAAATACTCTTGGCTCTTTATTATGAACAGCTAAAAGAATAATTCCAAATGTATTTTCCATTGGAGTTGATTTATAAAGATTGTTTAAAACAATTTCACTCATTGCATCTTTTTTAAGCTCAATTACAACTCTAATTCCATCTCTATCAGATTCATCTCTTACTTCTGAAATTCCTTCAATTTGCTTATCTTTTGCTAAGTTTGCAATTTGTTCAATTAGTCTAGATTTATTTACTTGGTATGGTAATTCATCAAGAATAATTATTTCTTTTTTACCCTTAGTTTCAATATGATGTTTTGCTCTAATTCGAACTCGACCACGACCTGTATTATAAGCATCTATAATTCCACGTCTACCAAAAATTGTTCCACCTGTTGGGAAATCAGGTCCTTTAATAAATTCCATTAATTCATCAGCAGTAGCTTCTGGATTATCAACCATATGCAAAGTAGCTGCTAATAATTCATTTGAGTTATGAGGTGGTATTTTTGTAGCCATACCAACCGCAATTCCTTCAGAACCATTTAAAAGTAAAGTTGGAAGTCTAGTAGGCATAACTGATGGTTCTTTCATAGTATCATCATAGTTAGCTGTGAAGTTTACTGTATCTTTATCAAGATCTTTCATAACTTCTTCTGCTACTTTAGTCATTCTAGCTTCTGTATATCTCATTGCTGCTGCATTATCACCATCAACAGAACCAAAGTTCCCTTGACCGTCAATTAAAGGAGCTCTCATTGAGAAGTCTTGTGCTAATCTAACTAATGCATCATAAACAGAGTTATCACCATGAGGGTGATACTTACCAATAACATCTCCAACAATTCTTGCTGATTTCTTATAAGAAGATTTAGAGGTTATATTTAAATCATGCATAGCATATAAAATTCTTCTGTGTACGGGTTTTAATCCATCTCTTGCATCAGGTAATGCACGTCCGATTATTACACTCATTGAGTAATCTAAATAAGACGCTTTAACAGAGTCTTCAATATTTATATCAATAATATCTTGGTTTTCGAAAAGGTTTTCCATTAACAAAGGCCTTTGTTTTATAAAATTAAGTTATTTTATCTAAAAAGCGCTTAGCATAAGTTGTAAGAAAGATAATGCATAGAAAAATGCATAAAAAAAGGGTCTAAAGAAGACTTTAGACCCTTTAAATTAGAAGAAAACTACTTCGTTTTTTTATAAGTTACAATCATATTATAAAGTTCATCTTTAAGCTTTAGTTTTTCTTTCTTTTTAGTTTCAATTATTACATCATCTGTATGAGATTGAACTAGTTTTGTAATTTCATTATCTAAATCATTATGCTGATCAAATAGTCTATGAAAGTGCGCATCTTTCTGTTTTAATTCTGTTATTATTTCTCTATCTTCATGAAACATTTTTCTGTCCTATTCGTTTATTTTCTTATTTAATTATACTATTAATCTTCTTAAAATTATTTATATTAAGTTCTATAATCAGCATTAATTTCTACATACTTGTAGCCTAAATCACAACCATAAGCAGTAAAAGAGCTATCTCCTAAGCCAATGTCACAAATAACTTTATATTTATCATTTTTTAATACTTTTGAGGCTTTAGCTTCTTGAATTCCATCAAAACACAGTTCACCCTTATTATAAACAATAACATCATTATATGAAATCACTAAAGTCTCTTCATCACATGTAATTCTACTAGCTCCAATTGTTGAGGCAATTCTTCCAAAGTTTGGATCTTCTCCAAAAAGAGCAGTTTTTACAAGTAAAGAGTTTGATAAAGCTTTAGCTACAATTTGTGCTTCTTCAGTAGATATGGCATTAATAACTTCAAAAGCAACTGCTTTTTTAGCACCCTCACCATCTGCTACCATTAACATAGCCATATCATGCATTACTAATCTTAAAGCTTCTATAAATGCTTCTTTATCATATGCATTTGACTTTTTGTTTGCTAATAACATTACCGTATCATTTGTTGAAGTATCACCATCAACTGAAATTGCATTAAATGTAGTTTCACTATTTACAATTAAAGCTTCTTTCATATCTTTTGAGGGAACATTTGCATCAGTACAAATAAAACACAACATTGTTGCAAGATTTGGATTTATCATCCCTGCACCTTTTGAAACAGCTCCTATTTTAAAAGAACTTCCATCTTCTAAGTTTACTTGATACATACAAGTTTTTGCATATGCATCAGTTGTCATAATAGCTTTAGATAAATTCTCTCCTGAGCTTGCAGATAAATCAAAAGACTTTGCCCCAGCAACAATTTTTTCTATAGGTAATGGATTTCCAATAACTCCAGTTGAGCTCATAATTGGATTAATTAAGTCAAAAGGTAGTGAATTAAATATAGTATTTATATCTTCAATACCTTTTTTTCCAGTCATTGCATTTGCATTTTTTGAATTTATTAAAACAAAATTTGTTTTAAAATTTTCTTCATATTGTAAAAAATGTTTTAAGGGCGCTGCTTGAAATTTATTTTCTGTAAAAACAGCTTGAACATCACAAGGTGTTGAAGTGTAAATAAAACCTAAATCTTTATCTCCACTTGGTTTTAAACCTGCACTAATTCCATCGCAGTTAAAACCATCTATTTGATCAAGATAACCTTTTATAGGTAAAATTGTAAACATTATTTATATATCCTCTGGTTTAATAGTTAAATTAATAATTCTTTTAGATCTAGCAATACCTTTTTGAGAACCTACTAATAATAGTTTAGATTTTGCACTAATAACTATCGTTCCTTTTGGCATTTGGATAAATCTACCTTTTTCTTCTGTAATACCTATTACAGATACTTTTAATCTGTCTCTTAAGTGTAAATCTTTTATCTCTCTATTCACAGCCCATGAATCTTCATTTACAAAAATTTCTTCCATATCAATAGGAGTATCTCTTTTATATAAAAACTCATCAAGAACATTTTCCATATCTGGTCTAATTGCCATTGCTGAAACTCTCTTTGCCATTAAAGAAGGAGTTGCTACAACTTTATCAGCTCCTAGTTTTTTAAGTCTGATTTTTTCATTTTGTGTTTCAGCATTTGCTATGATTAAGAAAGGTTGTCTTCCTAACTCTTTTTCATATAATCTAACTGATGCAATTAAAGTAATATTATCAGAAATATTTTTTGATAAAGAGATTGCACCTTTTGCTGAAGATAAATGTGACTTTAAAAAAGCCAACTCTTTATATGGTTCTTCTTTTACAAAATAAGGATAGTCATTCTCTTTTGCTATCTGTTCAATGTTTTCACTTGGGTCTACTACAACAAAAGGAATATGATTCTCTCTAAATTGTTTAGCTAATTGAGCTGTATATTCGTTGTGATAAAAAATCACGAAATGTTTTCTTAATCTTGCAATTTTATAAAGCATATTTCTTTCCTTATACAAATCAATTAATCGTCCTTTTACTATTGCATCAATTAAAATAGCTGTTGATACAGTAAAAGTAGCAAATCCAAAAATGATTAATGTAATTGTAAAAAATCTACCTGCTGATGATATTTCTTTAATTTCTCCAAAACCTACAGTAGTAAAGGTAATACCAGTTTGATAAATAGCATCTAAAATAGGGAAATCATCGATAATAATATAGCCAAGTGTTCCTATCATCATGATAACTTGAACTAAAACAAGGGGTAGTCTAAATGGTCTTAATTGTGAGTAGATTACGGCATTTAAGTCGTATTCAGGCTTGGCTGTTCTTATTTCCCAGCCAAGAGCTTTTTTGATTCTTCGTAAGATGCTCATGAAAGCACTTTCACGAGCCTTCTATGAGTGTTTTTTAAGAGTTCTTAACTCTTTTGCAGAAATTCTAATTTTCTGAGTTGTACCATCTTCTAAAGTAACTCTTACAGTTCTTAAGTTTGGTAAAAATCTTTTTTTAGTTCTGTTTTTTGCGTGACTTACGTTGTTACCAACCATAGGTCCTTTTCCTGATATTGCACATCTTCTTGACATTTTTGTTCCTTCTATAGTGAAAAATATTTGCGTATTCTACCTAATTTATCTTAATTCTAATTTAAATATTATCAAGTACTCTGTTTAATTTATTCATATTTTTTAACAATTCATATTTCTTTGCAATTTTTCTATTAGCTTTTTGAATAAGCTTTAAATCTTCAGGTCTTGATAATAAAGCATCAAGTTTAAAAGAAGTAGATGGATCACTTGGATTTTCCATTGTTGCAAATACATCAATTAATTCAGAAGCAGGGTTAGATGTAGGCGTAAGAACTGCACATTTAAAGTACATTGCTTTTAAAACATTTGTAGCAAAACTTTTATTATTTGTAGGAAGAAGAAATATATCAGCAGCTAAAAATAGTTCATTTTCATTTTTATAATCTTCTAATAATAAAACTTCATCTCCAAAGTTATATTTTGATATTAAAAACTTAAGACTTGTTATCTGGTTTTTATCAGATGAAATGATTATTTGTTTATTCATAGAGTTTAAAGAAACAATAATATCAAAAAACTCTTTTACCCCAGATGTCTTTAAATTATTTGCAGTAAAGTAAATAATTTTTGGAGTTGAATCAATATCAAACTCTTTACATATTTTTTCTTTTATTTTTTTTGGTTTTTGATAATTTAATTTTATACTTGGATATATCACTTTGACTTTTTCATCTAAAATATCTATTTTTTCAAGAATATCATTTTTTTGCTTTTTACAATTTACAATAGTTTTTTTTGCATTTTTAATATTTAAGATTGAAGTATCATCCAATACTCCACTATGAAAATAAATATCAGCATACTCTTTTTTAGAAAAAGATAGTTTTTTAAACAAAGATTGCTTTTCTAAAACACTTATTCTTTCATCTTTTTCAAGCTCTTTAATTAAGTTTGTTTTTGACTTGTATGATATTGTGATTTTATTCATTTATTCTCTTTATTCGTGAAATGCATATATTGGATTTTTTGTGATTTTAATATCTTTTTCTAATAAATTTCCAAATTTATCATAAACTTTTGTAAAATCTGTTAATTCTATTTCTCTATTTGAACTTAACCAAATAATATCAAACTTTTTATTCTTTTTTTCACAGGTAATTACATATAAATCTTTTGAATTAGAAAACTTTATAAATTTTGAATCTTCAAGATGTAAATTAAAAGTATCATATACTTTTAATATATTTTTATCTTTTATAGAATCTTTTAAAAGAAAAATAGTATCAATTTTTCTTGAAGAATAAGCAATTAAAAGATGTTTGAAAAAGTTATTGATATTTTCATCATTAAATTTTTTATTTACTAAGTTAAAATCAAATAATAAATTATCATTTGAAACTCTTGAACTTAACATAGAGACAGAATATAACATATCTATTTTTTTAGCAAAATCAAAAATACGAAACTCTTTTATCTCAGGACTTTTATCTAAATTAAGAGTATAGTCTATCTTTGTTTTATCAAACAATAAAGAGTCTTTATCAAAAAAATATTTTATTTTATTTTTAAAATCAAAAGTATCAATATTTATACTTAAAATATTTTCATTTTGAGAATTTTTAAAAGAGTTTTGAAAGAAACTTTTATATTCTTCTTTTTTCCCTTTTAATAAATATGAAAACATAAATATTAATGGATAGATTAAAATTGTATGTATAGAGGATTTTAGTTTGTTTATTGACATTGTATAAATCTTTTATTTTTCTTGATAATATCAAATTATTATATAATTTCAAATTTAATTGATAGTATTTTTAATACAAAAAGAAATAATTATTCTAAATATAGAGATAAATATTTCTATTCCGATTATTTAATAATAGACTTATTATAAGCATGATGTGATTTTCTCCAACTATCATCAAATCTATTATGTGTAAATAATCCTTCACTTACACCTATTCTTTTTCAAAATAAAGTGAATATCCTGCTATTTTATAATATTCAGTGTGCTTTTCTAAACTAAACACTATTTAATATTGTTTAGGTAAAATATTATTTATTAATACTCTTTTGCCCACAGGATTTTTCTTTGCATTTAATTACCATAATTAAAAATATTTCAAGAATAGATTATATAAACTATTTAATTTTATTTTATGCATTCTTACTACCATTATCATTAGATATAACAAGAACAATTTCCATTATCTTAATAATACTTTGGATTAGTGGAAAAGATAGATTTGAGACCTCTATTCCAAAACCACTTATAATATTTTTAGCTTTTATAGGAATTTCTTTTATCTCTTATTTTTGGAGTGATTCAACCTTTCAAGAAGTTTTCAAATATATCAAAAGATATTGGTATTTTTTTCCAGCTTTTATTATTTATAAATACATAAAAAAAGTATATATAGAATATGCAATAAGTACTTTTCTACTAGGTATGTTCGTAAGTGAAATGATATCATTTAGTATTTATTTTCATATAATAAGTCCTTTTGGTTTAGCTAATACAACTACACCATCACCATTTATGCAGCATACAATGTATAGTATATTTCTAGCAGCTACTTCAATATTTTTACTAGGAAGACTTTTGTATGAAAAAAATATTAAATATCAGATAGTATATTTTTTATTTTTTTTAAGTGTAGCGATTAATTTATTTATAAATACAGGAAGAACAGGTCAGATTGCATTTTTTGGTGCATTAATAATACTTTTTATATACAAATATAAACTACGTATTAAAAGTATTTTTCTTTCTTTTTTGACTATTATTTTTATACTTTTTGCAGCATACAACTTTTCACCTAATTTTGAAAATAGAATGAATCAAACTGAACAAAGTGTTAATAAAATGCTAAAAAAAGATGATTATTCTACATCTTTTGGAATTAGAGCTGCTTTTTGGATTATTAGTAAAGAGATGTTTCTAGATTCACCTATATTAGGAGTTGGAACGGCTAATCATCTAAGTAAAATGAAAATAACTATAGAGGAAAAACTACCACACTTAAAAATTAATAAAGGATATCTTCATTTCCATAATCAATACTTAGAAGTTTTAGTTCAACTTGGAATTATAGGATTATTTATATTTTTATTATTTTTATATAGTATTATTAAAATAAAAATTTTAAATTATGAAATTCACTTGCTAAAAATTGGTTTTATTTCAGTATTTATTTTAGGTATGATAACAGATAATATTTTATGGCTTAATATGACTATCATGTTATTCTCATTTATTTTAGGTTTACTTCTTGCACAAAATAAATATGAACAGAAAAGATTAAAAGAGGAAAATTAATATGGTCATTATAAGAATAATTGGAGGATTAGGTAATCAAATGTTTCAATATGCATATGCAAAAGCATTACAAAAAAAAGGATATAATGTAAAAATTGATATTACTGCATTTGAGACATACAAATTACATGGTGGGTACCAACTTAACAAATTTGATTTAGATTTAAAAGAAGCGACGAAGGAAGAGATTAAATCATTTTATAAAAAAGATATTATTTCTCAAATATTAAATAGATTAAATATCAAACATACAATAATTAAAGAAAAGGGATTATCTTTTAAGAGAAGACTTTTAAAACCAAGTGATAATACATATATACAAGGTTATTTTCAATCTGAAAAGTACTTATCAGATATTACTAATATTAATGAAATTTTTACAATTAATAATCCAATATCAAACTACTCTAATGAAATTAAAAAAGACATATTAGATTCTAATAATAGCTGTTCAATACATATAAGAAGAGGTGATTATATAAATGATCCTATATTTGAAGTATGTGAAATAGATTATTATGAAAAAACAATGAAGTTTATGGAAGAAAAAATTGGGAATATAACCTATTTTGTATTTTCCAATGATATAAAATGGGTGAAAGAAAATATAAAAGCAAAAAATATAATCTATATAAATTCAGATGAGCCAAGGATTCCACATGAAGACATATTATTAATGTCTTTATGTAAGAATAATATAATTGCAAATAGTAGTTTTAGTTGGTGGGGAGCATATTTAAATCAAAATAAAGAAAAACTAATAATTGCACCTAAAAAATGGTTTAAAACTGCAAAAAAAATAAAACAATCAAAAGATTTAGTACCAAAAAGTTGGATTAGATTATAATTTTAGAAATACTTAATTAAATTTATTTTATCTCTCGTTCTTAACTTAATATGTTTAAAAAGGTTCATCTTTTTGTACTCATTATAAAGTTTGAAACCAAAGATATTTAAATCTTTTTTATAAATCCAAAATAATAAATTTGCACAAGACTTTTCAAGTTCTACTTGATTATAAATCTTAGTTGTTTTATTTTCTTCTAAAATATTTTCCAAGTTTTTATTTAATTCCTTAAAAGAATCAATACTTTTAAATTTATTATCATGGTAAAATAATTCATCACTAATTATATTAAAATCATTTAAAGAGGATTTTATTACTTCAACAATATAAAAATTTAATATATCTTTCTTTTTTATACTATTGTTATTATGTTTTCGATAATGAATTAATAACATATCTAAATTAATTAATTTTGAAACTTTACTAATTCTTCTCCATAAATCTAAATCTTCAGCCATACGTAAAGACTCATTAAAGAATAAATTATGCTCATGAATAAGCTTTTTTCTTAGCATTACACTAGAACAAGCAATAGAATTTGAGAAAAGGATATTTGCTTTTATGTGTTCAAAAGATGATGATAACTTTCTTAGTTTTCTTTTTGTAAAAAAGCCATAATTAGTAAAGCTTTCATAGTGACCACCAGCTAATCCATAATCTTTATTATTCTCTAAAAATTCTACTTGTTTTTCAATTCTATATAAAGGACTAATATCATCTGCATCCATAAATGCTATATATTTTCCTTTTGCAATTTTCATTCCTCTATTTCTTGTTGCGCTAACTCCTATATTTTTTTCATTAGGTTTATAATTAATTTTTGTTGATTTATTTTTCATTTTATTGATTACATTAATACTGTTATCTGTTGAACCATCATCTAATATTATTAATTCAATATTTTTATATGTTTGTTCTATTATGGAATTAATAGCTTCTTCTAAATATTTTTCACCATTAAATACTGGCATAATAACTGACACAAGTGGATTATTTAGATTCAAAGTTATTCCTTTATCAAACTTATTAATGACTTATAAATATAATCTTCATTAAATTTATTTATCAGTTCTTTTTTTATTTCAATTTTTTTATTTAAAGCCTCGTCAATTTTAAGAGCCAATTTTTTTGAATCACCTACAGGAACAAGCCATTTAGATAAATTCTCAGTTAAAATTTCTTTGGGTCCTGTTGGGCAATCTGTACTGATGACTGGTGTATTTAATATAAGTGATTCAATTACTACTGTTGGTAAACCTTCTCTACTAGAAGAAAGTACCAAGAGTTTTGCATTATTTATATACTTATATGGGTTTTTTTTAAAACCCGTAATAATAACTCTTTTTTCAAGTTTTCTATTCTTAATCATCTGAGATAATTCTTGGTTATATTCTGCTAATATCAATAATTTAATATTTGTATTCTTTAAAAGCTTGAAAGAATCTAGCAAGATATCATATCTTTTTTCTTTCCTAAATGCAGAAGGTGAAATGATATAGTCAAATTCATAACGAATATCCTCTTCTCCTTTTTTTATAATATCTATAAAATCAAATGGATTGTAAATTGTTTGTATCGTTTTTGGTTTAATATCTAAAGATATGAAATCATCTTTCATTTCATTGCTTATTGTAATTAAATTTTCATTATTATATAAATACTTGTAAAGCTTTATTTTTTTATTTGCAAGTTTTTTTGAAAAGGCTTCTATTTCAGCTTTATATGATGTATGAATAACAAAATATTTATTATTATGCTTTAACTCTTTTACTGTTCTATCTGATCTTGGAAGATTTGATAGAACTAAATCAAAGTCACCAAATAATTTCATTTTAGACGCTAAGATTTTAGCATAAAGTTTATATCCAAGTTTTCCAAATAATTTAAATTTATTTTTTTTATTAGTTAATGGAATAACTGGAAATCCTAAATTTTCTGTGTTATAAGATTTTATGTCCTCTAATAAAAATAAAACAACTTTATTACTTTTTTTATGAAATAGTTTTGCTTGTGTAAGTGCTATTTTTTCACCTCCACTTCCAGCTAAATTAGTTACTACTACAGCTATTCTTTTATTCATATAAGTAGTTTCATTTTTAATTTTTTTTCTAATTTCTCAGATAAATTTTCAATTCTAAAACTTTTGTTATCAAAATCATTTTTTTCTAAATTAAAAATTCTTTTTATTTTTTTCTCATTTTCAAACTTTTCTAAGATTCTATTATAATTTGTATTATCAGTATTTAGATTATTACTTATTGTAAATACAGGTTTTAATGAAGTAATAGCTTCACTAATCATTGAAGCACTCTCTTCTGTAACAAATATAAACTTAGATAATCCAAGAAATGACAATAAAACTTTTTCTTCTTTTTTATTAAAAGAAACAAAATATGTACAATAATCAAATAGTTCTTTTTCTAATTTGTTCTCAATATCTAGTGAAGTCCTTCTAGATGTTGTAATAAGCCATTTTATATTTTTTTCTTTTGATACTTTTTTTACAAAGTAAATAAGTTTGTTATAAAACTCTTCATCATATTTGTATCCACTTCCATCTCCACCAATTAACAATGCGTAGTGAATAATTTTTTTATCAATGATATTGGCTTTTAGAAACTCTTCAGATTTTTTCTTTAAACTATCTTCATTAATTATACTAGGAGCAACGTCAAGTATAATTTGATTTTTATATCCTAAATCAATTACAGTAGTAATACAAAAGAATAATTCTTCTTTTAAACCTCTTAGCGCACCATTTAGAATATTTTTTGAATTATATGCTTTACTTAACCATACATTTAAATTTGCAGTATTTCCACCCGTTGAAATTATCAAGTCAGGTTTTGATAAAGGTAAATTATATTTTTTAAAAAATAGAGATAAATATTTTAAATTGAATCTATTAGTAAAAAAAAATGTAAACTTATTTAATAAAAATTTTAAAAACTTTCTACTTATTTTATTTTTTATTTCTACTTCAATAAATTCTATATTAGAATTTGGATAAATATTTTTTAAAGCAACTAATAAACCTTCTGTTTGATTATAATGTCCTGGTTTATCATCTCTTATAATTAAAATATTCACGTTAAAACCTTCTCATAAATATTAATAGTTTCATTAGTCATATACTTTGTAGTAAATTTTTCTTGTGATTGTTTATAAATTGGCTTAAAATAAGAATTAGTTTTTTCATAATCATTTTTTATATCATTAATTTTAAGAGCTAATGCCTTATTGTTATCATATTCAATAATAAAATCACTTCCTATTATATCTTTAATATCTGAAACATCAGTAGAAATGATAGGTGTTTGGCAAGATAATGTCTCTATTAAAGTATAAGGAAATCCTTCTTTTTGTGACGTCATTACAAATAAGTTACTACTTTTTATTATTTCTTTTGCTTTTAAATTATTTAAATTTCCTGTAAAGGTAATGTTTTTATCTAAAGATAAACGAGTAGCTAGTTTTTTTAATTTACTTTCTTCTTTCCCCTCACCAACCAAAATTAAATGAACATTGTCGGTATACTTTAAAGAAGAAATTAATACATCAAATCTTTTAACAAAACTTAATCTACCAACAGAACAAATAATGAATTTTTCTTTAGGAATATTATATTTATCATATAAATTAATATTATTTATATTTTCTAGTTTGATCCCATTATAAATTGTAGTTTTATTTTTAATATTCAAATTTTCTGCAATTTTATTTGATACGGAAATAACATAATCTGATTTATAAAATGATGATAAGTTTTTTTTATAACTATGAAGAGTAGATACAATTTTTGAGTTAATAAACATTTTTAATTTAACAACTATTGAAGTAGCTTTATTAGCTTGAGAGTGAATAATATCAAATTTTTCTTCTCTTAAAATTTCATATAATTTGTACAACATAAATATATTATTTCTACTTTTTGTTAAATCAAATGATATAAATCTAATTCCATCAAATTCGCTTTTGAATTTTTCATGTGCAATTACTGTAATATCAAAATTTCTTTTTTTTAATTCTTTCGATAATTCTATAGTGTGTTTTTCCAAACCACCATCTTCATTACCAGCAAGGACTTGACAAATTTTCATTTATTAACTCCTCTTAATCCTCTTTTAATTTTGATTTTAAATGCAAATATATTATCTTTACCACTAATTGTAACTCTTTTCAATTCAAAAAGAGTTTTATTTTTTAAATCATCAATTCCTTTTTCAGTTGTAGTTGCATTTGTATAAGCGACTTCTCTTACAATGCTAACATCTTCCTTATCATAAATTCCAAAAGGATAACAAAAAGAATTACACTTTATGTTGAACTCTTTTTCAATCTCTTTTTTTGAATTAAATATTTCATGCTCTTTTTCTATTTTAGATAAAGAAGATAAATTATCATGAGTCATTGTATGAGAACCAATTTCTATTAATCCTGATTCAATTAATTCTTTTACTTGATTATTTGATAATTTACTTTCTCTTTTAAGTTCACCAGAACTATTTTTCTTTTTTCTTTTTGAAGACCACTCTCTGTCATGTCTATCAACAACTAAATATATTGTTGCTTTTGCATTATATTTTTTTAATATTGGTAAAGCATTAGTATAATTATCTTCATATCCATCATCGAAAGTAATTGCAATTGACTTTTCAGGCAAATTATCTTTATTTAATATTAATTCATTCATTGTAAAAAAGGTCCAATTGTCATCATTTAAAAACTTAATTTGTTTTTCAAATTCTAAAGGAGACACTCTTAAACCATTGAATTTAGTACCTTTTTTATGTTCACTTATCATATGATACATAAGAACTCTTGGATAGGAGAAAGAAACACTCTTTGTCCACCAAGCATATTTATAAGAATAATAAATAAAAATAAGAACAAGAATTAAAAATAACCATTCCAAGCTAAATTACCTTTTTATAAACATCTAAAGTTTTATCTAACATATTATTCAAAGAAAAACTATTAGAAATATAATTATATCCATCAAAACTTAAGCTTTTTGATTTTACTATTTTCTTAGCTAATTCTTTTTCATCTCCCACTTCAAAGAAGAAGCCATTTTCATTTTCAATTATTATATCTTTTACACCACCATGATTTGTAGCAACAACAGGAGTATTTAGAGCAATTGATTCAGCAACAGCACGGCCAAAACTCTCTGCTTTCTTTGAAGAGCTTACAACTACATTACTTAATGCATATATTTCTGCTATTTTATTTTGACTTCCTGTAAAAATGATATTTTCTTCTAAATTATATTCTTTAATTAGTTTTTTTAATGAAGATAAATAATCTTCTTTATCACTTCTTACTCCACCTACTATTAGAGCTTTTACATTATGATTTTCTTTTTTTATAATAGAGATAGCCTTTATAAATGTTTCATAATCTTTTAATTGAGTTATTCTTCCTACAGTTGAAACAATAAATTTGTTTTCTAAATCATATTTATTTTTAAAATCTTTTATAAAAGCATTATCAATATTTGATAAGTTAAATAATTCTAAATCAATTCCTCTAGGAATTACTGCTATTATTTCATCTTTTGTTTGATAATTTTTTTGAATATACTCTTTAATACTATTACTTACGCAAATAACTGCATTTGATTTTGTCATTATTTTACTATAAGAACTAACTGAATTAAAGCCATGTACGGTACTTACAACTTTGATATTTAAACTTTTATTTGCAAAATATACTAACCATGCAGGAACTCTACTTCTTACATGTAAAATATCTGGATTTAACTCTTTTAATATATTTCTTAATTTAAAAACTCTTGAAATTGAAGTAAAAATATTTTTACTACATACATCAAAAGTTATATGTTTACCACCATCTAAATCAATTTGATTTGATAGTTTACCTCCATTACTAATAACAATAGATTCAATATCTAATTTTGAATACTCACGGTTAAGTTCAACAACACCACGTTCAACTCCACCTTCATTAAGTTCAGGAAGTAACTGTATTACTTTCATGTTTTTTATAATTTCCAATCAGGATTAGGAACTATTCCTTTAACATCAGTTATTAAAACTTCACCATTAATAATACCTTCATACTGTTCTTGAGTGATTTCTTTAAACTTATCATGTCCAACTGCTACAATTATTGCTTCATATTTTTTATCATTTTCTAAAGGATTATTAACAAAGTTATAATCATAATAATCTTTATCTTTTTCATCTATCCATGGTTCATATACATCTATTTTTGCACCATATTCTTGTAATTCATGAATAATATCAACTACTTTTGTATTTCTTATATCTGGGCAGTTTTCTTTAAAAGTTAAACCCATTACTAAAATATTAGCATCTTTAATAAGCTTACCTTTTTTAATCATTAGTTTTATAGTCTTTTCAGCTATATATTTACCCATACCATTATTGATTTGTCTTGCACCTAAAATTAGATTTGGTTTATATCCTAATTCTTCTGCTTTAAAAGTAAGATAATATGGATCTACACCAATACAG